>DATDGR010000250.1:0-10279 GCA_036521995.1 Terriglobia bacterium
GGGACTTGCGCAACCGCTCCAGCAGGTTCACTTCCTGGGGCAGCAAGAACAAGGGAGAGCGAGTCGATCGTCTCGGCATAGGTCGAGCATAGCATGCTTCTAGTCCTTATAGATAGCTTTCACTGAAACGATATACTAGTAGCAAGTGTAACGAGGACCTGTCTTGTAGGTCCGCGGCATTTCGCGCCTCCCGCGGCCTCCAGCTTGGTTCATGGTTGCCTCGACTCCGCCCCGCGTAGATTGATCGCATGTCCAGGCTGCGGCGCCCGTTCCTACGAATGCTACCTCTTCGTGACCGTAAACCTGCTGAGATCGAGGGGCAGGCTGGCGGAATGTGATTTCGCGCGCTTGGCCATTGCTCTGGCGCGGATGCGGCAAAAGCGCCGGTTCTTGCTCACGGCGTTGGTTCTTCTGCCCGACCACTGGCACGCAATCATTTATCCGCCCCATCCGGTCTGCATCTCGCCGGTGCTGAGTGGCGCAAAGGTGAGCTCGATGACTGCGATCAACCGCGGCCGGCATGAGAAGGGCGAACTCTGGCAGGAGCGTTTTTTCGATCATGCCCTGCGCACGGTGAGAAACTACGGGGAAACCGTTGAGTACATCCACCTGAATCCGGTACGTCGAGGCCTGGTGAAGCGGCCTGCGGAGTGGAAGTGGTCCAGCTTTGCTGAGTACTCGGGCCTGGGCGCCGCCGAACAGGAAAAACGGTGTGGGCTGACCATTGATCGCGTGCGTTTGCCCGCCAATGAGAAGGTCAGGTATTTGAGTTGAAGGCCGCCGACCTACACGACAGGTCCGCGTTACGCTTGCTCTTAGCTTAAATCAACTGGCAGAATTGAGTGTACTCAGCGCCGGCGGAAGAGGCTGAAACGATGAAGGTTCCCTACGCGAAGCAGTGGCAGAAGGAAACAGATAAGCTGCGCAAGATCGCGCTCGACTGCGACTTGACCGAAGAAATCAAGTGGGGCAAACCCTGCTTCACCTTCCTGAAGAAGAACGTGGCTATCGTTATCCCTCTCAAGGAGTCGTGCGCATTCTCGTTCTTCAAAGGCGCGCTGCTGAAGGATTCAAAGCGCATCCTCGAAAGGATCGGAGAACATACGCAGGCCGCGCGATGGACTAAGTTTACCTCGCTCAGAGAGATCACGGCCCTGCGGTCTACGCTGAGGGACTACCTCTACGAAGCGGTCGTATTGGAAGAGTCCGGCAAGAAGATAGAGCGCAAGAAACCTTCAGAGTACGCAATTCCTGAGGAGTTGCAGTCCAGGCTTGATGACAACCTGGTTCTCAGGGCGGCGTTTCAAGCGCTCACACCAGGTCGGAGGAAGTCATACATCTTTTACGTCTCCAGCGCGAAGCAGGCAAAAACCAGGGCTACGCGGGCGGAAAGGTGCGTGCCGATTATCCTGAGCGGGCGAGGGTTCAACGAGCCGCCGAATTGAGGCTCGATTCGAGTGAAGCGAGTCTCGACTTCAGCGACATCACCACTCGATGAGCATCACACATTCCCGTCTCTTTGAAGGCTGGCACACCCGCACCAGACCCGATATCGACTTAAATGGCTCCTTGCAATCAGGGCAACCAATCGAGAGCTTCCGGTTGCGATTTAAGGTGCCCATGCGGCGCCCACATCGATGAACCCACTTAAGAAGGAAATCCTATCCGGGAGGAGAAAGACAATATGCGAATGATGAGCGTACGATCATGGAGTTCAGCAGTGCTTCTGGTGCTCTCCCTATCCGCCGCAGTGCTGGTTGGTGATTCACCCGCGAATCAGAACAAAGGTGGTCCGCCAGTTGAAAAGCGCAATTTCACAGACGCGGAAATCGAGGGCACCCTGCGGGCACTCGGTGTAGCTCCCAACTCCGAGTCCAGTCCGATCACATGCGACATTACAGACAGTTCCGGCGGCGTGACAAACCAAGTGACGCCCGCCGCCTATCCCGGCGGCCCCTTTTACTGGTTGCATTACAACTCAAACGGCGTGTCTGCGAACCAGGTACAATTGACCGTGGCCCCTCTGTTCTCAGGGTCTCCGCTGGCGGCTCAAACGCAGGTTTTTAGCCCATATTCAGACAGCTCCATTGAAACCCCTTTTGGAATTCCATTCTGGGGCGAGAACCTGACTTCCGGTCCGTGGGTACTGGTGGTCCGGAACGACTCGAACCAGAGCGCGGCGTGCCGCTTCGTCGTCGTGCCGTGATGTGCGTGCTGATTCGACATCTGGCAACGTCCGCAAATCAACTGCCTGAGAGCCTCGTCACTTCGCCCCCATGGCGGCGCGGACGGCGTTAATCAGCGAAGAGGGATTCTGGGCGCTTTGCATACTGTTGTCCAACAAAACGAAGTAAGCAGGGTGAGAAGGCGGGGGCGTTGAAGTAACGCGAAAAGCTTGATTAGCGATTTTGTCGCGCTTGACCTCCGTAATTTGGGCGAATGGGATGTCGAATACAAGCATCCCGTTCACATAGGTGTAGAAGCTTACGCTCGACCGCGATTTTTCCGCTGTGATGGCGCGATACCGAAGCATGCCATTCTCGATCCACATCCATCCGGTGCAATCGTAGATCGGGTCTTTTGCACCGATGTTCCACCAAAGGACGGCTACAGGAAAACGTTGGACGTTTGGTGTTCCGAGGATGGAGTCAGCCGGGCTCTGTTCCACCTGGCCCGGGGTACTCGCAGGCGGCTGGGCCGGTGCGTTCCTCGGAACGGTCGTCGGTTTCGAGGGCGCGACCCCCGATGATGGATGTCCAGCCAGATCAGACAGTGGAGCCGCGAAGTTCGACTCGTTGGCCGCCGGCTTCCTTGAGAAGACGAAGTCGCCATACCCATGGCCGGAGTTCCGGATCACGCTGTACTGCGGCACCTGTTCTGATCGCCCGGCGACCGCCGCCTGGACGAATCGATGAAAGAGCTCGGCGGCGGTGAACTCGTCCTGGTCGATCTGGCGCAGGCTTTCCATGAGGGCGCCGGCGAAGACCGAATGGCCCGGGGCGCCGCCGTCCGCCACGGGCTCATCACCTCCGCTGGACATCAGGTTCCTCGACCTCGATTTCAACATCTTCAGGAGATAGGCGTCACGCTGGCGGGGAGTGATGCTGGCTTCGACGTCGCGAGCGATGGCACCCGAGTAGCAACTGTCGGAGATGATGAGCACGTGTAAGGACGGGATAGCGCGCACGTCGGAGGTGATATCGTCGGCACTGATCCAGTTGTCGTTGTTGTCGGACTGGGCGTCAATCGGAAGCCAGTAGGCTTTGTCCGTATCCGGGTCGTGATGACCGTGCCCGGCATAGTAGATGAGCAGGTTGGAATTTTCCGGAAGGGTGCGACGGTATTCGTTAAGCGCCGTCAAGATCTGGTTGCGCGTCGCGTTGGTCAGGACTTTCGTCGCAAAACCATATTGTCCGCGAAGCAATTGGTCCACCGCGTTGGCGTCGTTGACGGCGGTCTGGAGCTGGCGAAGGTAGCGATAGCGATCGTTTCCGATCACCAGAGCGTAGTACCCGCCTCGCTGATCAGTAGACGCCGAGGGCGAGGTCACGTCCTGCACTCCGCGTTGCGATGGCGTCGGCCCGCCGGATAGGGCCGAGACGCCGTCCTGGCTCGCAGTCACAAGCAGGGTGGAGATAAGAAGCAAGCGAGCTAGAGTGTGGAGCACGGGCGTAGCCCTCCCGCCGACTGTCTATGAGAGTAACACACACTGACACCGCTCAATGCCAGTCGCAAGGCGTGTTCTCAAGGAACGGGACAAGCGGCCCACGAGCCCAGCGTTTCCTGCCTGAACACGGGGAGAAAATAAGCGTCCATCCTGATCCGCTTTTTCCACCGTCAGCTTTGATAAACTGATACACCGCCGCCAGGTGCGGGTAGGGTGGCGTTAGGCCTTGCATTAAGCTTCGCGTCCGGGAGCCACTGCTTTGACGAGGCAGGACGAATGACACGGTTTACGGTTGCGACTGCGATGGTAGCGGCCACGATGATCTTTGTGGCGCGAGCCGCCGGTGTCCAGGCGACAGGGGAGGTGGCGACGGTCCATGTTGACGCCACACCGGGTCACGCGATCAATTCGTTTGATCCCGACCGCGCTCTCGGCAGCTCGGTCGACGTCCTTTCCCGCCGGGAGATCGACCAGGTCTACTCTCCGCACATCATCCAGGAGTCGCTTTCGGCGGGCTGGGGACCTATCACTTATCGCAACAACACCGAGCTCCGCATGGCCGCCTGGCACTGGACGGAGAATGGAACCTGGAGCGATCCGGCCCACAAGAGCGGATACTTCACGGGCAGCACCGAGCTGAAGGAGCCGATCCGCTACATCCTGGCCTACGCCTTGCCTCACCGTGGCTTTTCGACCAGCGGCGACCGCCCGCTCGAAGGTCCGAATCTCAGTTTTTGGAAGAGCAATCCCTATCTCACCAGCAAGTTTACGGGGGAGAGCGACGAATTGCATCCGCAATGGGTGGTGATGGATCTGCGATCCGAAAAGCCGGTGAGCGCTATCCGCATCGCCTGGAAGAGTCCTTACGCTGTGACCTATCAGGTGGATTATTGGGTGGGAAAGGATGCCCTGGACTTTGATGAGGGTCCGCAGGGCGAATGGAAGACGTTTCCTTCCGGCGCGGTGAGGAATAGCCAAGGCGGCACGGTGACCCTGAGGCTTGCCGAAGCGCCCACATCCACCCGGTACCTGCGAGTCTGGATGACGAAATCGTCGAACACCTGCGACACGCCTGGGTCGGACGACGTGCGCAACTGCGTGGGATACGCCATCGAGTCGATTGAAGCCGGCGCCGTGGATGCGGGCGGAGCGTTTATCGACGTAGCGAAAGGTGCCACCGGCCGGAACAAGCCCACCTACTGCTCTTCTTCCATCGACCCCTGGCACTCGGCCGCCGATGTCAACGCCAGCGGAAGGTACCAGCACACTGGTTTCGATCTCTTCTTTACCAGCGGACTCACCAACAACCTGCCCGCGATCATCCCGGTCACCGTGCTTTACGGCACGCCGGACGATGCCGCCGCCCAGATCGCCTACATCGAGAAGCGCGGCTATCGCGTCGCTTATGTCGAGCTGGGCGAGGAGCCGGACGGCAAGCACGCCCTGCCGGAGGATTATGCTGCGCTCTACGTCCAGTGGGCCACGGCCCTTCACAATGTGGATCCCAGGCTTAGGTTGGGAGGGCCGATCTTCGAAGGTGTGAACGAAGACATCCGCGTGTGGCCCGACGCTCAAGGCCGAACGTCCTGGATGGGCCGCTTCATCGATTACCTGAAGTCGCACGGCCGTCTCGGCGATCTGGCCTTCGTCTCTTTCGAGCACTACCCATTTGAAACCTGCGATGTCACCTGGAAGACGTTGTACCAGGAGCCGGAATTGATGAAGCACATCCTCGAGGTCTGGAGAGGCGACGGAGTTCCGAAAGAAGTACCGCTGATGGTGACCGAAAGCAGTCTGGCTGCCGGTCTCACCGGCCCCATGAGCCAGATCTTTGCAGCCCTATGGCTCTCGGACAGCATCGGCGCCTTCTTCGAGGGCGGCGGCGCAGCCTATTACCACTCCCCGATCCAGCCTCAGCCCGTCGAGAAATCCTGCCTTGGGCCGGCCACGTGGTCGAACTTCGTGACGGACGCGGATCTCAACATCAAGGGATACACGTCCTACTACTTCGCCGCCCACATGATTAACCTGGAGTGGGTACAGCACCGCTCCGGGGTGCACCAAATGTTTCCTTCGTCGACCAGTGTCAAGGATAGCGAGGGGAATGTGCTGGTCACGTCGTACGTCGTGCATCGTCCGGATGGAAACTGGGCCCTGCTGTTGGTCAATCGCGACGAAAACAATCCGCACACCGTGCGGGTTGAGTTCGACGATTCCAGCCGCCAGCGGACCGGCTTCTTTTCGGGGCCGGTCACTTTCACCACTTTCGGTAGCGAACAATACCTCTGGAAGGATGAAGGTCAAGACAGTTACGCCGACCCCGATGGACCGCCCGTGGCGATCCGGGCAGGGGATGGTCCGCAAGCCACGTATACGCTGCCGAAAGCTTCAGTCTCAGTGCTGCGGGGCAGGGTTGAAGGGATCGCTCATCCGGATGGTGCTACGACTTCGTTGTCTCGCAACCCAGCGATGCTGCGTAGATTGCATTCCCCTTGAAGTCGAGCTCGTGAAGCCCGGTCTTGGAGGTGTAGTACCCCGGATGACTTCGGCTTTGAGGAGCGTGAAGAATCGCGTACCGTCGAGCAGCAGGACTTCCAGGCCGCGGTCGGTGAGTTCTTTGGCAACTCAACCGCCGCTCGCGCCCGAGCCGACGATCAGAGCGTCGAAAACCTTCGATGTCACGAATCGCTCTTCTTGCTCGCGGCCGGAGTTTTGCTTGCGGACGATTCCGAGGGGCCGCCCTTTGATCCGCTTTCACTCGATTTCGATGCACTGTCAGATTTCGATGCACTGTCAGACTTCGACGCGCTGTCCGAAGATGCGCTCGTGCCCGACGGCTCAGCGGGAGAAGACTTGCGGGCGTAGTCGGTAATGTAAAACCCGCTGCCCTTAAACTGGATCGCAGGTGAAGAAAGCTGCAACTCGAGCGCACCGCCGCAATTTTCATGGACCTTAAGCGGCGGGTCTGAAAACTTCTGGATCTTCTCGACCAGTTTGCCGCATTTCTGGCAGCGGTACTCGTAAATTGGCAAAGCCCCCTCCTCACCACCCATTATACCAGGGGATGCGCGCTCCTCACGACCGCCGGCCGCCTCTGGCCGCGAGGTCCCGCCTATTCGCTTACCTTGAGCACCGCCAGAAACGCCTCCTGGGGAATATCGACCCGCCCCACTCGCTTCATGCGCTTTTTGCCTTCCTTCTGCTTCTCGAGCAGCTTGCGCTTGCGAGTGATATCGCCTCCGTAGCACTTGGCGAGCACATTCTTGCGGATCGCGGCTACATTCTCACGCGCGATGATCTTGGCACCGATGGCGGCCTGAATCGCCACCTCAAACATCTGGCGCGGAATCAGCTTGCGCATCTTCTCACACAAGACTCGGGCGCGGGCCAGGGCGTGATCCCGGTGGCAGATGAAGGAGAGCGCGTCCACCGGTTCACCGGCCACCAGCAGATCCACTTTCACCAGATCGGACTCCCAGTAGCCCGAGAGGTGGTAATCCAGGGAAGCGTAGCCGCGCGAGATAGACTTCAAACGGTCGTAGAAATCGAGGACAATTTCGTTGAGCGGGAGCTCGTACGTCAGCAGGACCCGCTGGGTTGAGACGAATTCGATCCCTTTCTGCACGCCGCGTTTCTCTTCCACCAGTGCCAGCACGCCGCCGAGGTACTCCTCGCGGGTCATGATCAGGGCTGTAATCACCGGCTCCTCGATCTTGGCAACGTCGCCGGATTCGGGGAACTTCGACGGGTTCTCGACGTATTTCACCTCGCCGGACTTCGTGGTGATCCGGTAGCGAACGCTGGGCGCGGTGGTGATGAGATCGAGATTGTATTCCCGCTCCAGCCGTTCCTGAATGATCTCCATGTGCAGGAGCCCCAGAAAACCGCAGCGAAACCCGAACCCGAGCGCGGGAGAGTTTTCGGGCTCGTAGAAGAATGAGGAGTCGTTCAGGCGCAGCTTCTCGAGCGCATCGCGCAAGACTTCGTAGGCGTTGGCCTCCACCGGGAAGAGTCCGGCGAAGACCATGGGCTTGATCTCTTCGAAGCCCGGCAGCGGCTCGACGCCAGGTTGCTGATCATCGGTGATCGTGTCGCCGATGCGCGTGTCGGAGACGCGCTTGATGTTGGCCACCACGAAGCCCACCTCACCGGTTTCGAGCGCGGTGACCCGCACCGGCTTGGGTGTCAGCACGCCGAGTTCCTCCACGTTGTACACCTGGCCGTTCGACCACAGGCGGATTCGCATCCCGGGCGTCAGACGCCCGTCCACCACCCGCGCCAGAACCACCACGCCGCGATAGCTGTCGTACCACGAATCGAAGATCAGTGCCCGCAGCGGAGCCTCCGGCGAGCCTTTAGGCGGAGGAACACGCCGGACGATGGCCTCCAGCACCTCGTCCACCCCGGTGCCCATCTTGGCGCTGATCAGCAGGGCGTCGCTCGGGTCAATCGCCAGCGCGTTCTCGATCTGCTGCTTGGCCATCTCGATATCGGCGCCCGGCAGATCGATTTTGTTGATCACCGGAATGATCTCCAGACGGTTGTGCATGGCTAGTTGGGCGTTGGCCAGCGTCTGGGCCTCCACGCCCTGCGAGGCGTCCACCACCAGCAGCGCACCGTCCGAGGCCGAAAGGCTGCGGGAGACTTCGTAGGAGAAGTCGACGTGGCCCGGCGTGTCAATCAGATTGAGCTGGTACTCGCGCCCGTCACGGGCCTGGTAATGCAGGCGAACCGAATGGGCCTTGATGGTGATGCCGCGCTCGCGCTCCAGGTCCATGGAATCGAGCACCTGGGCGGACATCTCGCGCTTGGAAAGAGCGCCCGTCATCTCCAGCAGGCGGTCGGCGAGCGTCGACTTGCCGTGGTCGATGTGGGCCACGATGGAGAAGTTGCGAATGTCGCGAGGGTCCGGCATGAAGCTGTTCGATTCCTGTCCGTGTGCGGGTCCGGATGCAAGCCGTGAGCGGAGGGCGCAGCCGCCGCTGGCCCTGAGGGCGCCTGCAGCCGCCGATGCCGCCGAATGCCCTGTTACTACGGCCGCCACGCTGGCGGCCACTGGGCCGCCGGCTCTTCGGCCATGTGACGACTTGAACTTGATTTTGAACGCAGGGGGCGGCCGCTGTCAAGCGCGGCGATCAGTCTAGCCTAGCGAAGTAAGATGTGCGGCCTTACGCCGGCCCGTAGCCAACGTCTCGCGCGAACCCTGCTTGGAGCTGCGGTTCTTGGATTGCTGTGCCTGTCATTTGAGTTTCTCCAGTCGCTTCTTCTCGCTGAGAGGTTCATGTCGTAGAATCTTTGCTGTCTCACGCGGGTGTGGGCGTGATGGTGTACGCTCGGGCCGCAAACATCACAAGACGATGTGCTCGCTTCAGCAGCGACATCAAGGCCGGTCCACACCACGAACCCGGGCGAGATCACCATCACTGATGCGCCACCCGGCTTTGAGACGGTAAAATCGCTGAGTGATGTTCGACGCCGGCTCGGGCTCTCCTTTTTGGGGGTGATCATGAAAACTCGTCTTGCGGGGCCACGACCGTCTGCGAGGACCGAAGCTTCGGGGAATCCGCCGATCCAGCGGAATCGCGTTGCTTCTGGAGACTGCCGCCTGGTGCTCGCGATCCTGGTGCTCGCGGCGATGACAGGGTGCTCCTCAAAGCCGGGGCCGAGTGGCGCCGGAATCGCCTACGAGAATGCCAAGGAATTCTTCGCCAGGGGCCATAGCGCGAACTTCGACCACGCCCTGGATACCCTCGAGGGTCTCTGCAATGCCGATCCGCCGAATGACTATACGGACCGCGCCCGGGTGTTGCGCGCCGTCATCCTCGGCGGCGAGTTCGAGGGTTTCAAAACACTGGCCGAAGCCTATGAGAAGGGCGCCGATAGCGCCAAGGACCCCGCCGTCCGATCCGGATATACCAGCCTCTACCGCGACACCCTGCGGCGCGCCAGTGAGATCTCGCTCGGTTTTGCAGAGACGGCGATGCAGTTGACGAAAGGAGGGCAGGTGCCCAAAGGTCTCACTCTCGACGCTCCTTACCCCGTCGGGTTGCCGTCCGCTCCCAGCCCGACCCTCGAGAAGATCGAAAATGGTGAAAAGACCGATCAAGTCGAGCAGCAAGACGCCGCTCTCACCGCCCCGGAAATGGGCCTGCCCAAAGTGCTGTCCGCGGTCGTGGGGGATGATCAGGACACGGTCAAGTCAAAAATGAGCGCCGGCCCTGTCCCCCTGGACCGCGCCGGGTTCGCTCTCTTCCTGGGGAGTGAGATCATGGAGGGTGCTTCCTTGTATGACAAGAAGCATATCGGTGATCCCGGAAAGTACAAGCAGTTGATCGCTGTCGTCGACGGCCTGGGGCAGGCTGCAGCGGCGGCACTGCAACAGAGTCCGGACCCCGAAGCGGAGAAGCGCCTGAAGACCCTGCAGGATCAGACTAAAGCTGCGCTGAAAGCGCTTCGCACCTGGATGCTCTAGCCCTAGTCTAGTTTCTGGTGCGAAACGCAAAAATTGGTGTTAAAAAGGCGCATTCTACCAGGAAATTAGAGGCGTTGGGGTGGCGGTTGTTGGCCTTAGGGATGCGGAAATCGTTGGTGAGTGTCGAGTCGAAACACTGA
>DATDGR010000251.1:0-10443 GCA_036521995.1 Terriglobia bacterium
CAGGAGTCGATCGCCGACAGGTTCACGGAGCGCTTCGTGGCGGCCGCCGAAGCCCTCAAGATCGGGCCGGCGCTGGCTGCGGGAAACAGCGTGGTTCACAAGCCCTCCGAGAACACTCCGCTGAGCGCGCTCGCCCTGGCCAAACTCGTGCGCGAAGCCGGAGCTCCGGCCGGCGCCTATAACGTGGTCACGGGGCTCGGCGAGACGGTGGGTCAAAGCCTGGTGTCGGACCCGCGCCTTGCCATGATCACCTTCACCGGCAGCGTACCCGTCGGCGAGCAGATCCGGGCCCAGGCGGGGTTGCGGCGCGTGACGCTCGAGCTCGGTAACAACGGGTCCGTCATCGTTGAACCGGACGCTGACCTTGACAGCCTTCTGCCGCGCTCAGTGACTGGGAGCTTTGCCCACTCGGGGCAGGTCTGCATCTCGGTTCAGAACATCTATCTGCAGGAGTCGATCGCCGACAGGTTCACGGAGCGCTTCGTGGCGGCCGCCGAAGCCCTCAAGATCGGGCATCCACTCGAGGACAGCACCGAGCTATCGTCGCTGATCAACGCGGACGAGGCCCGGCGGGTGGAATCCTGGATCGAGCGGGCGAAAAGGGACGGCGCTCGCGTTCTGACGGGCGGGGTCCGTCGCGGGGCGACTATAGAGCCTACAATACTAGCCGACGTCCCCGCCGGCCACGACATCTGCTGCAAGGAGATCTTCGGCCCGGTCGTGGCCTTGCACCGCTACCAGAAGATGGAGGACGCGGTCGCCCGCGTCAACTCCAGCGAATACGGCCTTCAGGTCGGAATCTGCACCGAGAATCTCACCCGCGCTTTTCGGGCCGCCAAAGCGCTGCGGTTCGGCGGCGTGATGATCAATGATATCCCCGCGTATCGCGCCGATCAGATGCCTTACGGCGGCGTGAAGAAGAGCGGCCTCGGGCGCGAGGGTCCACGCTACGCCATCGAGGAGATGACGGAGTTGAAGCTGATCTGCTGGAAGGTGTGAGAAGACGAGGAGGGCATCGGGTCATCCCCGCGAAGCCGCCGGATAAAGCCCAAGCACTCGTACCTCCTGGGTCACGCGGCGCAGATCAGCGAGCGCGTTTTCAAGCCTCTCCGGTGATTCCGCAGCCAGGTCCACGAAAAACTGGTACTCCCACGGGCAGCCGTGAATGGGGCGGCTCTCGATCTTCAGCAGATTTACGCCATGACGCGCGAACGGTTCGAGCGCGGCCAGAAGCGCCCCTGGACGGTGCGCCAGGCGCAGGGCCAGCGTCATCTTATCGGCGCCAGGGACCGGCTGGCGTCCGGGCAGCAGAAGCACAAAGCGTGTGAAATTCTGAGTATTGTCCTGAACGTTGCTCAGCAGAATGGCTCCGCCGTACCGTTCCGCCGCCCGCCGGCCCGCGATGGCGGCGCGACTCAGGTCTCCGCTGGTCACAACGTCGCGCGCGCTCCCGGCCGTATCCTCGGCGGGAACACGCCTCCATTCGGGGTGAGCGGCGATCAAGCGCTCGCACTGGGCGAGCGCCATGGGATGCGATTCAACGGAGCGAATGCCGTCGAGCGAGGCGCCCGGACATCCGATGAGGTAGTGCTCGATGGGGAGAATCGTCTCGGCCGTCATCCAGAGGCTGTTCTCGAGCAGGAGGTCGTAGACGCGAAGCACTGACCCCGCCAGACTGTTCTCGATCGGCACCAGCAACGCGTCCGCAGCGCCCGCGGCCAGCGCGCCAAAAGTGGCGTCGAAGGTGGGCCGAGGCACCGTGATTACGTCCTCACCGAGAAGCCGGATGGCTGCCTCTTCGCTAAAGGCGCCAGGCTCGCCCTGGAAGGCGACGCGGGCGGGTTCGGTCTTCAGGCGCATGGGAGCCTCATGGGATCCTCAGCCGGTGCTCTTCATGCCGAAGGCGATTCCTCCCACCGTGATCTGCAAGGCGCGCAGAAGCTCCGGGCGTGGCTGGCGGGACTTGCGCCAGGCTTCGAGGAATCGAATCTGAAGCAGATTGAGGGGATCCACGTAGGGATTGCGCAGGCGGATTGACTCCGCCAGCACGGGTTGATGTGCCAGCAGATGCGATCGCTCGGCGATCAGCAACACCATGCGGCGGCTGCGCTGGTACTCCTGCTCGATCTTGCCGAAAATGGTGTCGCGCAAGGTCACAGGGTGGACCAGCTTGGCGTAGCGAGCGGCGATGTCAAGGTCTGTCTTGGCGAGCGATGCCTCCGCGTTATCCATCAAGGCCGAGAAAAAGGGCCACGTCCGGTACATCCCCCGGAGCCGGCTGAGGCCGTTGGCACCTTGGGCGTCAGCGAAGCGTTCGAGCGCATAACCGACGCCGTACCACGATGGGAGGAAGTGGCGGGACTGCGTCCAGGCGAAGACCCAGGGGATGGCGCGCAGGTCGCTCAGGTCGCGGCCGCTCAGGCGCCGGGCCGGGCGCGAACCGAGCGGGAGATGCTCGATCAGGTCGATGGGCGTTGCCTGATAGAAGTATTGGGCGAATTCCGGCGTTTCATAGACGAGCTGGCGATAGAAGGTGCGGCTGTGGGCGGCCAGGTCCTCGGCGTATTCCTGCCAGCGATCCATTCGCGAGCGTCGGATGCGTGCCGGATGCAGCAAATTGGCGCTCAGAACAGAGGCCACCAGTTGCTCCAGATTCCGCTCCGCAATCACCGGGTTGGAGTATTTGAGCGAAATGACCTCACCTTGTTCGGTGATGCGCAAACGGCCTCCCGGCGCCGAATTCGGCTGCGCCTGCACAGTCCGGTACGAGATTCCGCCGCCTCGATCGATGCTTCCGCCCTTGCCGTGAAACAGGCCGAGGCGAATGCCACGCTTCCGCGCCACTTGAGCCAGCTTCTCCTGGGCGTGAAAGAGCGCCCAGTTTGCCGCTACATATCCGCTATCCTTGACCGAATCGGAGTAGCCGAGCATCACCTCCTGAAAGCGGTCCCGCGAATCGATCAAACTCCGGTAGAGCGGATCAGCAACAAGCTCATCGAGCACCTGCGCACCCCGTTGCAGGTCGTCGTAAGTCTCGAAAAGAGGCACCACGTCGATCGACGATCGCAGCCCCTTTCCGTCCCGGGCCACCAGGCCTGCAGTGTGCGCCAGCAAAACCACATCCCACACGTCGGCCGCATGGGTGGCCATGCTGATGATGTAGCGATGGGCAGCATGCTCGCCGTGAAAATCCTGAATCTGCTTCAGAGCGCCGAATTCCGGAGGAGTCTTGGCCCCCGGCGGAAGGTCGCCCGCCGAGTGCGAACCGAGAATCTGGCGAATGGACTTGATTCGAGCGTCAGCAGGTTGCAGAGGCATCCCATAAGCGGTCAGCAGCCCGTCGGCAGCCTCACGCGTGAGCGAGCTGTGCTGACGAAAGTCGAGACTGACGGCGTGGAAACCGAACACCTCGGCGGCCACTCGCAGGCGGCGCGGAGCGATCTCGGCGACCCTCGGGCCCGGAAGCCGTCGCACGGCCTCGTCGATCAGCCGCAAGTCGTCCACGAACTCGGCCGGAGTCAGGTAGGCTCCAGACGCGCGCTTCGCGGTACGCTCCAGCCTCGCCAGGATAACCCGGACCTTGCGACGGAAAAGCTCGTGGGGTTGGTCCTTGCCCTCCAGAGTTCGCAACTCAGGTAGACGCCCGAAATCACTCTGCAGCGACGCCTGCAACGCGCGGGCCGAATGCGGTCGCGTGCAAGGGAACGAAAGTACCGAGAGCAGGTGATCGCAGGAACGCTGGTAATAGCCTAGAACGCTCTGGCGCAACACTTCGGCCGCTTGCAGGCTGAATTCGGGGGTCACATTAGGGTTGCCGTCCCGGTCGCCGCCAACCCAGGACCCGAAGCGAAGGAGCGGCAAGGGCTCCACAACCTTGATTCTCGAGCGGCGCAGCTCGGCGCGGAATCTCTCCCACAAACTCCCGGCCAGGTCGTAAATGGTTTTTTCCAGGTAAACCCTCGCACTCTCGATCTCCACCTCGGGTGTCACGGGGCGCTCGCGGACTTCCTCAGTGAGCCAGAGAGCTTCCACCCAAGGATCAATCCGGCTTTCAGGAGCCGCGCTCGGGTCGCTGGCAAGCTCGTCAAGGGTGAGGCCAATCAACCAAAGGTGGTTCATGACGCTGCGGCGCTTGGCCTCCGTGGGGTGGGCCGTAAGCACGGGTTCGACGCGCATCGACTGCAACAGACGGGATAATGCCGACGAGGGAATCCGGGCACGGCGCAGGTCGGCAAAAGTCCTGCGGAGAGACATTGGCGCTCCGCTTTCATGCCTTTCGTAAGCGCGGAGGCGGCGAACCCGCTGCCTCTCCTCGCACAGGTTTACCAGATGGAAGAAGAGGCTGAAAGCGTGGGCCACCGCGGTAGCTTCGTCGAGGCGTAGGCGCGAAACCGCGCGGCTGCTGGTCTCAAGCAACTGCGGGTCCGGGTGCTGGCGGATCTGCTTGGAGAGCCGTCGCAGCTGTTCGATGGCGGCAAAAACTCTGGGTCCGCATTGTTCTTGCACGATTGCGCCCAGGCGGGTGGTGAGAAACCGAACCTCACGTCGTAGAGTTTCTTCCATATGCCAAGCCGAACGTCAGGTGCTGGCGCGGACAGTCTACCTTGCGCCAGTCGACGGTCGATTTCTTTGTTACATGAGCAACGTATCACGCGGCGATTGCCGTCTCCTACTTCTATCAACATCGACGACAACGCTGACGAAAAATCGCTTATCGGTCAGATAAAAAACATTCACTTCGGCCGAAAAACCACCTCCGGCACAATGAGCTGGGTGTTGGAGCCCTCGGCCACCCGGTCTTAACGGCCTAGGAGATGTTCTCGAGGCCACAAACGCAGCGGTCTGTGTGCCTTAGCGAGCAAGGGTCTTCAGAGAATGGCGAAGTCGGTGTCTGAACTCGGTCTCTACCGGCGAGAAGAGCACGATGCCTGCGGCGTGGGCTTCGTGGCTCAACTCGGCCAGCCGCCTTCGCATCGCGTGGTCGAACAGGCCCTGGAATGCCTCGGAAACCTGACCCATCGCGGCGGCGTGGATGCAGACGCCGCCAGCGGCGATGGCGCCGGCCTCATGCTCCAGCTCCCCGCAACCTTTTTTTGCCGCGAAGCCGGGCGGCTCAACTTCTACGACGTTTCCAACTCCAGAATAGCGGTCGGCGTCTTTTTCCTGCCCCAGGATCGTGAAGCGCGTGCCGAGGCTATGAGGATCGCCGAGCACGCGGTAGAACGGCGCCGCCTGCGCGTGGTTGGCTGGCGCCGGGTGCCGATCAGTGAGGATAAGCTCGGTCCCCAGGCTCGCGAAACCATGCCTGACATCAGGCACCTGCTGATCTCGGGAGCACCGGGCCGCGACCGCGAATACGAACAAGAGCTCTACTTGGTGCGCAAAGAGATCGAGCTCTTCTTGGCTCAGAACGCCGCCGAAAGCACCGAGACCATGCGTTTGGTTGCCGAGACCTACATTGCCTCGCTCTCTTGCCGCAATATCGTTTACAAGGGCCTGCTGTCCCCTCAGCAGCTCAGCCTCTTCTATCAGGACTTGCGGGATCCCGACTTCGTCACCTCGGCAGCGTTGTTCCATCAGCGATATAGCACCAATACGCGCCCAAGTTGGCTTCTGGCCCAGCCCTTCCGCCTGGCCGCTCACAACGGGGAGGTCAACACGCTGCTGGGCAATCGGAACTGGATGCGCGCGCGAGAATCTGTGCTGGCGCACCGCATCTGGGGCCAGGATGTGGAACTGCTGAAGCCGGTGGTGCAACCCGGAGGCAGCGACTCGGGCAGCTTCGACAACGTGCTCGAATTGCTCACCCGGTCCGGACGCAGCGTTCAGCATGCGCTGCTTATGATGATCCCCGAAGCCTGGGAGAGTTCGGTAGAGATCCCGGCGGATGTGAAGGCTTTCTACCACTACCATTCTTGCTTAATGGAAGCTTGGGACGGTCCGGCGGCCATGGCTTTCCTGGACGGTCCAGTAGTGGGTGCCGCGCTAGACCGCAACGGGCTCAGACCCGCGCGCTATACCCTCACGCACGATGGACTCGTGGTGTTGGGCTCGGAGGCAGGCATCCTGCCGATCGAGCCCGAGCGCGTGAAGGAAAAGGGGCGTCTTGGGCCGGGCCAGATTCTGGTGGTCGACCTGAAACACCAGAAGATCTTGAAGAACGAGCAGGTGAAGCGTCAGGTCTCGCGCGGACGCCATTATCGCAAATGGATTCTGCAGAACATGTTGTTCGCGCCCAGGCTTGCGGCCACGGATACCACCCTGGCAGCGGAGACCTGGCGCGATCCTGAGATGCTGGCCGCAACCGAGTCTCCGACGAGTCGAGAGCTCTTTGTCGCTGCACAGCGCTCTTGCGGATACACCGAAGAGGATGTCGACCTCCTCATAAAGCCGATGGCGGCCGAAAGAAAAGAGGCCGTGGGTTCGATGGGCGATGACACTCCGCTGGCAGCGCTGTCTCACCAACCTCGCCCACTTTATCACTACTTCCGGCAGATGTTCGCCCAGGTCACCAATCCGCCCATCGACCCGCTGCGCGAGTCCCTGGTAATGTCACTGAGTCTCTATCTCGGGCCGCGACATTCGGTGCTGGTCGAGACGCCCGATCACGCGCGGATGATCCGCCTGGAGTCACCGTTTCTCTTTCATGACGAGCTCTCCCACTTGCAGAAGCTGGGTGCCGGGTACTTCAAGTCCGCTACCGTCTCTACACTCTTTGAGTTCAGCCCTGGCGTGTCCGATGAGGCCGGTGTAGAGAGCCTCTCATGCGCGCTCGATCGGGTCCTCAACCAGTGCTCCGCGGCAGTGGCGGCAGGCAGTTCCATCCTAGTGCTCAGCGATCGCGGCATCGACCGCGAGCACGCGCCCATCCCCATGCCGCTCGTGGTTGGCGCTGTGGTTGAGCGGCTCATCGCCGAAAGAGTGGGCAACAAGGCGGACTTGGTGCTTGAGACCGCTGAAGTGTGGGAACCGCATCAGTTTGCCTGCCTGATTGGATACGGTGCGGCGGCCGTGAATCCTTATCTGGCACTCGAAATCGTGGCCGGTGAGGCGCGCCGCGGAGAACTTGGTGACATTTCGGTGGCGCAAGGCCTCAGCAACTATCGGGCTACGGTCGAAGCAGGCCTGAAGAAGATCATGTCCAAAATGGGGATCTCGACGCTGGCCAGCTACCAGGGCGGAAAGTTCTTCGAAATCATTGGACTTGACCAAGCCATCGTGGAAAGGTTCTTCCCGGACACCCGGTCGCTCATCGGCGGGCGAACCTACACGGACATCGTGCGCGACGCCCTGGACCGCCACCGAAGCGCTTTCGGGAACCCGGCGGCCAAGCTCGAATTCTCGGGACTCTACCGGTTTCGTAAGGGCCTGGAGCGGCACGCCTACAGCGCAGAAGTATTACGTCACCTCCAGAAAGCGGCGAAGGACAACGATTCCAAGGCTTACCGCACCCTGGCGACTGAACTCGAGGGCCGCGAGCCCTTGGCTGTCCGCGACCTATTCCGTTTTCGGCCCACCACGCCGGTTCCTATCGAAGAGGTCGAGTCCGCCGCACAGATCATGCGGCAATTCACGACCCAGGCGATGTCACTCGGTTCCTTGAGCCCCGAGACCCAGCGGACGCTGGCGATTGCCATGAATCGCATGGGAGGCAAGTCCAATACGGGTGAAGGCGGCGAAGACCCCGACGTTTACGTCGAACTCTTCGGCGGCGAGTCTGCCGCCCACAAGATCAAGCAGGTGGCCTCAGGCCGGTTTGGAGTGACGCCGGAGTACTTGGTCCGCGCCGAGGAGCTCGAGATCAAGATGGCGCAAGGCTCGAAGCCGGGTGAAGGGGGCCAGCTCCCCGCTCACAAGGTGACCCCGCTAATCGCGCGGGTGCGCCGCGCGGTGACGGGGATCGCACTGATCTCCCCGCCGCCTCACCACGACATTTACTCGATCGAGGATTTGGCCCAGCTCATCTACGATCTGCGCGAGATCAATCCGCGCGCTCGCATCGGCGTGAAGCTGGTTTCACAGGCTGGCGTGGGCACGGTGGCGTGCGGCGTCGCCAAGGCCAACGCCGACGTCGTACTAATCAGCGGTCACGACGGCGGAACCGGCGCCTCGCCGCTCATATCGATCAAGAACACGGGATCGCCGTGGGAAATGGGTCTGGCGGAGGCTCATCAGGCGCTAGTGGCCAACGGATTGCGCCATCGCGTCAGGCTGCGTGCGGACGGGGGACTTAAAACCGGCCGCGATGTGGCGATCGCCGCCATTTTCGGCGCCAACGAATATGGTTTTGGCTCAGCCGCGCTGGTAGCGCTGGCCTGCGTAATGGCCCGCCAGTGCCATCTGAACACTTGCCCGGTCGGCGTCGCAACCCAGCGCGAGGACCTGAGGCTGCGCTTCCCGAATGAGCCCGAGAGATTGGTGCACTACTTCGAGCACGTGGCACAGCATGTCCGAGAGATCCTGGCCAAACTTGGCTTCAGATCGCTCGGCGAGCTCGTCGGCCGCACCGACCTGCTCGAACCGGTTGACCACGCTGTGCCGCGGCGCGAAGGCAAGCTAGACGTTCGCCCTCTGCTGGCTGCGATGAGCGCCGGCCCGGGCCGAGTCGCACCCGAACAACCGCCGAACTTGCCACGTGCCGCGCGGCCCAGCCATGTCGATCCACTGGCCTTGAAGCTTGTAGAAGACGCTCGGCCCGCGCTGACAGGCAGCGTGTGGGTGAAGAAAGACTACTCCATCCGTAACATCAACCGGACTATCGGCGCTCGCACAGCGGGGGAAATCGCACTGGCCTGTGGGAATGAAGGTCTCAACGGGTCGTGGTCAGAGTTCCGGTTCACGGGAAGCGCTGGCCAGAGCTTCGGCGCCTTCCTGATCCACGGCATGCGGATGATCCTTGAGGGCGAGGCCAACGATTTCGTCGGCAAAGGCATGGGCGGGGGCGAGATCGTAATCCGTCCGCCGCGTGCTGCAACCTTTGAGGGGCACCTGAACACGATTTTAGGCAACGCCGCTCTCTACGGCGCCACTGGCGGCCGGCTGTTCGCCGCCGGACGCGCCGGTGAGCGCTTTTGCGTGCGCAACAGCGGCGCCATTGCGGTGGTGGAGGGCGTCGGCGACCACGGTTGCGAGTACATGACCGGGGGCGTCGCCGTGATCCTCGGCGAAACCGGCCGCAATTTCGGCGCTGGCATGACCAACGGCGTCGCCTACGTCTATGATCCAACGAATCGCCTGGAGCACCGCTACAACCCGGAGCTGGTGGCCGCGGCACGGATCGTTGAGAGCGAGGATTCCTGCTTTCTGCGCCAGCTCATCTTCTTCCACCTGGAGGAGACAGGCAGTAATCGCGCGCGGGAGATCCTGGATAGCTGGCAAGGTAGTCTCGCACACTTCTGGAAAGTCCAGCCCGGCTCACGCATACACCCGGTTCCGAAGCTCAGGGTCGCCGCCTTTTCGCTCGGCACTGCCAAAGTGTAAGCAACGCCCTGGCGCAGTCCCTTCAGTGCCAATCGCCGTGATCACCCGCAACAGACCCAGTCCGCCAGGGCACTTCGGAGGACCCCGCTCCCGAGGCTATCCGTGTCATCGACCCTGACGGAAGCCATCGAAAGGCGTAGGTTCTCTTGGATGTAGCCTAGGTCAGCTTCCGCAAGATGCGCGGCGTGAGCCACCAGGCCAGCCGGCCCGGGGCTGCGGGGGGAAACTCGTCAAAGGAAATCAGACAGCAGCCGCCCTTCTTAAAGACGAAGTTGGCGTGGCGGCCCGCTCCCATGAGCCGGGCGGCGAGCTGGCTGAGATCGGGCTCGTGGCCCACCACCAGGACGGTCCGGCGCTCCGAATTCCTGGCCAGGAAGGCCAGTAATGCCTCGGGAGCACCGCCGGGTTCGAGCGCTTTGCAATAGTCGAGCGGAACCTCTGGGCTGAGGCTGGCGGCCACGATCCGAGCCGTCTCGGCGGCGCGCACGTAACTACTCGACACCACCCACTGCGGTGCAAAGCCAATCCTGGCAAGCCCCTTGGCAATCTCTTCCATCCGCTCCTTGCCTTCGACTGTGAGGGGGCGCTCGGCGTCGCCGCCACCCATACCGTTGCCGCGGTCGGCAGCGATTCCGTGGCGCATGATACAAAGGTCGTACGAGCTTTCACTCTCTTCAGGTTTGGATGCCATGGCCACTCCTCATGAAGCCGGCGACGATACCGGCGGGCCTCCCTTATTCCATAGGCTTTCAAACTCCATCACATAGGCCGTCGCCAGTTCAGGGGCGCGGAGCACAATCAGGTTCTCGTGGTTGCGTTCCTCAGATTCCATCGTCCAGTTGTAGCTCCCGCTCGCCACAGTTTGCCCGTCCAACACGACGAATTTGTGGTGCATCTTCGAGCCGACTCCGGATCTTCCGTGCAGCAGCCGGTAAGGGATGCCGCATCCTACGAGCGTCGCCT
>DATDGR010000252.1:0-20378 GCA_036521995.1 Terriglobia bacterium
GCAGAAGAGTGCCGGAAAGGTGGCAGACCTGCGGCGCTGTTGAGCCAGGCCTTTTGGAGGCGGGAGTTTGCCTCCAACCCGGCGATCGTTGGGCAGGCAATCACGGTCAACGGAGAGCCGGTTACGATCGTCGGCGTTCTCCCGGCCAGCTTCGATTTCGGTTCGGTTTTCTCGCCGGGAATGAACGTGGATCTCTATGTCCCGGCGATCATGGATTTCTGGCGCACCTGGGGGAATACTCTGGCGCCCGTCGGCCGCCTCAAACCCGGAGTGTCGGTGACGCAGGCACAAGCAGAAGCAAATGTCCTGTTTCCACAACTCAAGGCCGCACACCCGGACTGGTTTGAGGATTACAAGTCGACCCTCACTGCCCTCAGCGACCATGTCAGCGGCAAGTTGCGCCGTTCGTTGATCGTGCTTTGGCTCGCAGTGGGTCTCATTCTACTTATCGTCTGCGTCAATCTGTCGAATCTCTTGCTCGCTCGTGGAGCGACGCGAAGCAAGGAATTCGCCATGCGGAGCGCTCTCGGAGCAGGCCGGGCGCGGCTGATTCGCCTACTGCTGACCGAGAGCCTGGTGCTGGCGAGTGGCGGCGCGACGCTCGGTCTGGGCTTCGCCTTCGCCGCCACCACGTATCTGGCCCATCAGGGATCGATTGCGCTTCCACTGCTCAGCAGCATAACCGTGGACCGTACGGCGCTTGCCTGGACGCTGCTCATCGCCGTGGCGGCTGCCGTTCTTTTCGGACTCGCGCCTGCTTTCAAAATGTCGGGCGGCAATCTGCAGGAAGCTCTCAAAGACGCCGGACCTGGCATGAGCCAAGGAAGAAAGCACGAGCGCCTGCGCGCCACCCTGGTGATCTCGGAAGTCGCCCTGGCTTGCGTCCTCCTGATCGGCGCCGGCCTGCTCCTGCGGAGTTTTCTCCGCGTGCTGGACGTGGATTTGGGATTCCAGCCCAGCCATGCCGCCGCCATCAAGCTGGACTACGACGACGGAGGCAGTCCCGCCCGCCGTGGCGCGATGCTGCAGGAGGTCCTCCGGCGCGTCGGCATGATCCCGGGCATTGAGTCTGCCGGCGTCGCCGACATGCTTCCGCTGGACCGCAATCGCAGTTGGGGATTCATCGCGAAGGGAAGCGTTTACGACAAGAAGAAGCGTCACGGCGCTTTCGTCTATGTCGTGACGCCCGGCTATCTCGGCACCATGGGCATGCGCTTGTTGGAGGGCCGCGACTTTAGCTGGCACGATCAACCCGACAGTGAGCCCGTCATCATCATCAATCAGGCCGCGGCGCGGCAAGAGTGGCCTGACCTGGATCCGATAGGGCGCCTCGCCTACGGAATCGGACGTGGCGAGACCCGGGTCGTGGGCCTGATTTCAGACGTTCGAGAGAGCAGCCTGGAAGATGCGTCCAGCGCGCAGGTCTACATCCCCATGACTCAGGCCGGGCCCGAAGGTTCGGAACTGGTGGTGCGCACGAAGCTTCCGCCTGATGTGCTGGCTTCGATTGTGATGCGAACGCTGCGTTCGATCAATCCGGGGCAGCCCGCCAACGAATTTCGGCCGATCCAGCAGATCGTGGATCACGCCGTCTCGCCTCGCCATTTCTTCGTCGTGCTGGTCGCCTCTTTTGCCGCCCTGGGCTTGATTCTCGCTTCGCTTGGGATCTACGGCGTGATTTCTTATTCGGTGATGCGGCAGACACAAGAGATCGGCATCCGCATGGCCCTCGGCGCGACCGCAGCCAAAGTGCAGTTCGGCATCATTCGAAACACTTTGCGGCTGGCTCTCGTCGGGATCGCGTTGGGAACGGCAGCGTCATTCGCCGTCGCCAAGGGCATTGCCTCACTACTGTTCGGAACCGAACCCACGGATCCCGCGACTTTCGCGGGCATGATTCTGTTGCTGAGTGCGGTGGCATTTGTGGCCGGATATGTTCCTGCGCGCCGCGCCGCGCGCATCGACCCGATGGTTGCGCTGCGCAGCAATTGACGAGAGGTTCGTAATTTAGCCCGTGCGGTATCCGCCGCGCGCTGGCGATGCAGGAGCAAGGGGTACGCAATGATCGACAGACTTCGTCAGGCCATGAATCGTCTCCGCGCCTTTTTCCGCAAGGAGCCACTTGATCACGAACTCGACACCGAAATGGCTTCGCATCTCGAATTGGCAATCGAGGAAAACATGCGGCGCGGCCTCTCCCTCGAGGAAGCCCGCCGCCAGACCCTAATTCGCTTCGGTGGAGTCGAGCAAGCGAAGGAGCAGCATCGCCAAGCGCGGGGATTGCCGGCGCTCGACATCCTGCTGCAGGACCTTCGCTTTGCGTTCCGGCAGTTGCGGAAAAATCCGGGATTCACCGGCACCGCCATTCTGATCCTTGCCCTCGGCATCGGCGCCACCGTGGCCATCTTTGCCTTTGCGGATGCGGCGCTGATCAAGCCGTTGCCCTACCCGAACCCCGCCCGGCTGGTCGGCGTCACCGAAAGTGTCGCGCTGTTTCCGCGCGCCAACCTTTCGTATCCTGACTACTTCGATTGGAAGAGGCTCAACAAAGTCTTCAGTTCGATGGACGTATGGAGCGGAACTGGTTACCTGCTGAGGACCCCTTCAGGCACCCAACCGGTGCTTGCCACTCGAGTGAGCGATGGGTTCTTCCGCACGCTCGGCATTGTTCCGATGCTCGGACGTGACTTCTACTCTGGCGAGGATCTGCCGGACGCGCCTCACACCTTGATGCTGAGCTACAGGGCGTGGCAGAAGTGGTTCGGGGGAAGACACGATGTGATAGGCCAGGCGGTTACGCTCAGTGGTGTTTCGTATACCGTCATCGGAGTGCTGCCGCGGGAGTTTCAATTCGCTCCCAGAGGGGATGCAGCGTTCTGGACGACACTTCACGCTTCGGGTTCCTGTGACCTCAGGAGAAGCTGCCACAGTCTCGACGGAATAGCGCGGCTCAAGGATGGCGTGTCCGTGCAAACAGCGTTGGCGGATATGACGTCGATTGCGGCCGAGCTCGAAAGGCAGTATCCCGATTCCAATCGCGGCCAGGGCGCGAGTGTCGTACCTCTCGCCGAAGTGATTGTAGGAGATATCCGTCCCATCCTGCTGGTGTTGCTCGGCGGAGCCGGACTGTTGCTGCTGATCGCCTGCGTCAATGTCACCAGCCTGCTGCTGGCGCGCTCTGAGAGCCGCAAGCGCGAAATCGCCGTCCGCGGCGCGCTGGGCGCATCGCGGGCGAGACTGGTACGCCAATTCGCCACCGAAGGGCTGGTGCTGGTAGTGGCCGGCAGTGTGCTGGGCTTGCTGTCGGCCGGCTGGGCCATGCAACTCCTCACCAGGCTCATCCCGCCGTATATGATGGCCGGAATGCCGTACCTTCAGGACCTTGGTTTGAATTTCCACATTGTGGCCTTCGCGTGCGCCATCGCCCTGGTCACCGCAGTACTGTTCGCCATCACTCCCACCTTGCGCGTGTCACTCTCTGAGGTGCGAGAGGGTCTGGCTGAAGGCGGTCGCGGTTCGGCGGGAACCCTGTGGCGCCGCTTCGGCTCGAACCTGGTGGTGGTGGAACTGGCCATCGCGATGGTACTACTGGTGGGCGCGGGATTGCTCGGCAAGAGCTTCTACCGTCTGCTCCATGTGGACCTCGGATTCCAGCCCGATCATCTGGCTACGCTGCAGGTGGCGGTGCCACAGGTCAGCTATGGAAAAGATGAGCAGGTGGTTGCGCTGGGTCGGCAGATCGTAAGCCGCGTCGCCAGCCTGCCCGGCATAAAGTCGGCCGGCATCGCCAGCCGGATACCCCTGAGCGGCAATGGCAACACAGACTGGATCAGGTTTGTGGGCCGGCCGTACAACGGGACGCACAATGAAGTGAACGAACGGCAGGTGAGCTCCGCGTATTTCACCACCCTGCAGGCAAGGCTGCTGCGCGGCCGTTTCTTTACCGATGCCGAGGATGCATCGAAGCCCAACGTCACTGTCATTAACCAGGCATTTAAAAGAAAATACTTCCCCGGTGAAGATCCGATCGGCAAACGGTTCGGCGACACCGACCTGTCGCCCAAGTCGATCAAGGAAATCATCGGCGTGGTGGACGATATCAGAGAAGGCTCGCTCGATTCAGAGGTCTGGCCGGCGGAATACCTCCCCTTTGACCAGAGTCCCGACACCTTTTTTGCTGTCGTCGCCCGGACGTCCCAGGCCGAGGCGTCGGTGCTTCCAGCGCTGGTCAGCGCCATCCATGAGATAGACCCGGGCATCGGCACAGCCAGCGAACAGACCATGACCGAAAGAGCCGACGACTCCCAAACCGCGTATCTGCACCGTTCCTCAGCCTGGCTGGTGGGAGGCTTCGCCGCTCTGGCATTGCTGCTGTGCGTGGTCGGACTCTATGGAGTGATCGCTTACTCAGTGAGCCAGAGAACCCGCGAGATCGGAGTTCGCATGGCTCTTGGCGCCGAGCGCAGAACCGTATATCAGCTTGTCCTGAAAGAGGCGGGATGGCTGATCGCTTTGGGCATTGTCATCGGTCTCGTCTGTTCGGTGGCTGCGGCGGCCTTGATGCGCGGGATGCTCTTCGGCACCGAGGCGTGGGATGCGCCAACGTTAGCCGCGGTCGCTGCGGTCCTAGCCATCTCGGCCCTACTGGCGAGCTTTATCCCAGCGCGCCGCGCTGCCTCGGTCGACCCTGTCGAAGCGTTGCGTGCTGAATGACGCTTTCCGGGTTTTCTCGTAGGAAACCGAGGCAGTCATTGCGGTGATTTGATACCCTTGACATACATAAGCACCTGGTATATACGTTGGACTAGGGTCGCTGTCGACGCTGCCCGACCCTAGTGAGGATCAAGGGGCTCTTATAGATGACGATGGCTGCACCTTCACTCAACCCGGCACCCGATTCGCGCCGCCCCAAACCCGTTCGGATGACCTTGGCCAACCGGCTCCAGCAGCCGGCCAACGCTGAAGTGCACCTGGTCATCAGCGCTGAGACCCCCCCGGGGGGTCGATATTTCGTTTTCGAACCTAAACTAATAAGCTACTGTAATTATTATATTTAAATTCAAAATTTGCGGACAGTAGCGCCAATTTATTTTGAGACGAACCCAAACTTGTGACCGACAGATTCAAAATACGTAAGCCGGTCAAAGACGCGAAAACGAAACAACCCGTCAGGCCGGGTACCAATGGGGCGGGTCCGCGGTGACTCTGCCGGCCAACGATTTCAACGAAAAGTACGCTGCGATTGACGGAAAGGGGATCGGGGAATCGATCACCAGTCCGACTGCTAGCCAGTGGGACACCATCCTCAACGCTGCCATGAAGAATATCTCCGGCACTGCGTATCCGACCGGCGGAACCACGACCGGCGTGTATCTTCCCTACTCGTCGATCAGCGGCACGAATACCATCACGGGGGGCGGGATTTATGTGGAAGGCGATGCCTCCTCTGTCCAGTTGTCCACTGGAACCGACAGTTCCGGAAATTCCACTCAGATTTACACGATCACGCAAGGCGCCACGACCACGACCGTTACCACCGATATTGGCGCCAACACGACCACCGTTCACTCCGCCAGCAGCACGCTGACTCTGGCCGGCGTGCCATCGAACTTGAATAACAGCCCGGCGACGCCGGCTACCATGCTTTACGTGGATGGCAACATTGGAAACAGCAGTGGCACGGGCACGGGCCTGAGCGGCCCGGGGCAGGGAGTGGCTGCCATTCAGGACGGGGCGGCCGTAACCGTCACTGCCAAGAGCAACATCACGATCACTGGAGATATTCTCTACAAGACCGAGCCTGTGACTCTCACGCAAAACCAGACGGTTTCTGGAACCAGTCCGGCCTGCTGTAACGGCGACCCGGCCGATACCCTAATTCCCGGCGCCAACAAGGGCCAGGCGCTGGGGATTTTCACGGCGACCGGCAACATCGACTTGAATAATCAGCAGAGCAATGGAAACCTGGAGGTCGATGCCAGCATGGCCACCATTTCGACCGGCGGCAGCGGTGGGTTGACGAACACCGGCAGCGCTATCAACACCCTCAATATCGTCGGCGGGCGCATTCAGAACACGATCCAAAACATTAACACCACCACTCGAAACATCTTCTTCGACCGCCGCTACGCCCCCGGAAGCGGCTTGCGCCGCCCTGGTTTCCGTCCACGACCCTGAGCGGCGCTTCCGTGTCGAACACCACCGTTCCCTCCGTGCAACGCATAAGCTGGATCACCACACCGCAATAGCGGCCTCGCGGCGCAGTAGGCTTGTGGTTTGGTTCTTTCGGCTCTCTTCCCCTTGGCCTAAAAGAGGTGGAGGTGGAGAGTGAGGTACTTCCTGGGGTTCTTGCGAAACTCCGTTAAGAACTCCTTGAGTGACTCGGAGCTGGCGCTCAAATTGTTATACAGCGTCTGATCCGTCGAGAGTTTCCCCAAGGTTCCTGTCCCCTGTTCGATGCGGCCGGTGATCACGTCGACGTGGCCCAGCGTAGAGTTCATACGATCGTAGAGTTGCTTATCGGTCACCAGCTTCCCGAGCGTGCCCTGGCCCTGGTTGATGCTATCCATCAAGGTGTTCATCTTAGCCGTGACATCTTTGAGCTGATTGTAAGCCGCCGGATCGTTGATGAGCTTCGCCAGGGTTCCCTGACCGTTCTGCACCTGGTCGATCAGCTGATTGAGACGATCGAGCGTGGCCACGGTCTTGTTGTAAACGGTGGGGTCTACCATGAACTTGCCAATGGTGCCCTGCCCTTTCTGGACGCCCACGATCAGTGACTGCGCGGCGTCGAGCGTCTGGTTCATTTTGTTGTAGAAGGTCTCATCATACAACAGCTTGCCGATGGAGCCGCGCCCCTTCGTCATCTGGTTTGTGATGTCGTTCAGCCGCTGGCTCAGCAGGTTTAGATTGGTCACCACGTCGTTGGCGTTCTTCTCCACTTGCTTGATATCGGCCGCCTGGTTGCTCTGGATCACGCCGCCGTCGGGTATCACCTCCTGGGCTGGGCTCCCGCGCGAGATGTCAATATAGGCGTCGCCGAGCAGTCCGGCCGTGGTCTGGTTGGCCACGGAGTCCGTGCGGATTTCGCTCTGATACTTGCGCATGATCTGCAGCACAAGGTCCACCGAGCGCTGAGGGTCCTGGAAGTTCGAAATTCGAATCGCCTTGACCGTGCCGGCCGGAATGCCCGCCAGTTCCACCGCCGAACCCGGCCGCAGCCCCTCCGCAGTCGGGAAGTAGGCATGCAGCGTGTACTTGCGGGCAATAAATCCGATCTGGCCGCTGATGAGAATAATGGCGATGGCCAAGACGATAAGGCTAGCGGTTGCCATAATGCCGACCCGTAGTTGCGCCCATCGGATTTCCTTACGCTGAGGCATGTTCGATTCCCTTTCCGGAGCGGCGCCGGCCGCTCTTTGAAAGTTCACCTAGGCCAGATCGTTGAACCGTCATTCGATAAAGCGCCGGAGATAAGGGTCCTGGGCCTTGACCAGCGCATGGCGGTCGCCACGAAAGTAAACCTTGCCTTCTTTCAGCACGATGAACTGCGTAGGTTCGACCCGATTCCCGTCTCCGTTCGCGCTCGCTGGGAGCAGCCCTTGTCTTTCAGGCGAAAAGACGAAACTCGATATCATCACCGCGTCCGGAACTCGATGCGTCACCACGACCGAGGTCACGTGCTGAACGTCTCGCAGCTTGACGATCAAGTTGTCGATCGTATTAGCTGTTACCGGGTCGAGACCAGCGGTTGGCGAATCGTAGAGCATGATACGCGGCTGGCTGATGACCGCCCGCGCGATCGCGACCCGGCGCCGCATGCCTCCCGAAAGTTCGGCCGGCATCTTGTCGATGGCTTCCTCGAGCTCGACGAAACCAAGCACCTGGCGCACGCTCCGCTCAATCTCGTCTTCGTCGCGCTGGCCCTCCTCCCAAAGCCGGTAGGACACGTTCTCGTAAACCGAGAGCGAGTCGAAAAGAGCCCCCTCCTGGAAAACAATGCCCATACGCCGGCGGAAGGCGTTTAATTCAGACTCACCCAAGGGTACGATATCCTCGCCTTCGATAAGAACCTCACCCGAGTCGGGCTTGAGTAAGCCGAGGATCACCTTCAGGAGAACCGATTTCCCGGAGCCCGTCACGCCCAGCAGAATGAGCGTCCCGGCCGGGGCCAGTTCGAAGGAAACGTCCTGAAGCACGCGCTTCTCGTCGAAGGCGAGAGAGGCGTGACGAAGCTGGATGGCGGCCACCTGCCCCACGCCGGGTTGCTCAAGGTTCTCAACGCTCACGTGATCGCTCGATTTACGGCTCGGTGAATCCCAGTCTACGAACTTCGACCTTCCAACTAGCGTCCTATGCAAATCCGATCCCGATCAGGAAGAGCGTGATGAAGAAATCCAGCACCAGAATCACCACCGAGGCCACGACCACAGCCTGAGTTGTGGATCGCCCCACGCCTTCGGTGCCGCCCGTCGTATTCAGGCCAAAGTAACAGCCCACGAGAGCGACCACGAAGGCGAAAAACACCGGCTTGATCAGCCCCTGGGTCACGTCGCGATAGTCCAGGGACTGGTACGCCGGGCTCCAATATTCATTGGTGGTGAGATGCGCGATCGTCAGGCTGATGACGTAGCCCCCCAACATGGCAATGAAATCCGAGAGGATGGTGAGCAGCGGAAGCGTCATCAAGGTGGCATAGAGCCGGGGAGCGACCAGCTTACGCTGGGGGTCCGTTCCCATGGCCCGCAAGGCGTCAACCTGTTCGCTGACCAGCATGGAGCCGATTTCGGAAGCGATTCCAGAGCTTACCCGGCCGACCACCATCAGTGCCGTCAGCACCGGACCGAGCTCACGGACCACGGAGAGGGCCACCGCCTCTCCCAGGATGCTGGCGGATCCGAACCGGGTCAGAGTCCGATAGGTTTGCAGCGCCAGGACCATGCCCGTGAACAAGCCTGTGGGCAGAACAATGGGCAGCGAGCCCACTCCGATCACGTCCATTTGAATCAGGGTGTCGACCGTATAGCGGGGTGGAGTGAAAATCGCCCGCAGGGCGTTAGTTAGGAGGTAGGTACCGTCCTGGATGGCGAGGACCTTGCGCTTGAGATAGCTCAAGATCCCTCCCTCCACAGTGTCCGTCGTCGCAAGCCTTGTTTCCTCCTTTCTTTCGCACTGTAGTCAGCGGCTGGCTTGAAAGTCAAGGCGCGGACGTTCCCCCAAAGATTGAGGATGATCCGCGCCCGACCCCTGACATAGACGGCGCTGGCTGCGGTGCGATAAATTGGAGCCAGCCTGATTGGTCAAGGCTGCTGGCATAAGGGATGCGGGCCGAGAGGAGGGCGAATGTCGCCCAACCAAAAATTCACGATCGGTCTGGTGCAGATGGCATGCTCTCAGGACCCGGGAGCAAATCTCCAGGCGGCCCTAAGGGGGGTGGAACAGGCCGCGCGCTCGGGCGCCCGAGTGGTGTGTCTTCCGGAACTCTTCCGGTCACAGTATTTCTGTCAACGGGAGGACGCTGCCTCTTTTGACCTTGCCGAGCCCATCCCCGGCCCCAGCACCGAGGCTTTGGCTGCCGCGGCCAAGGCCTTTGGAGTGGTGGTCCTGGCGCCCGTATTCGAACGGCGCGCCCCCGGCCTCTATCACAATAGCGTGGTGATTCTCGACGCGGACGGTGAAACGCGCGGCCTCTACCGCAAGATGCATATTCCCGACGATCCTGCCTATTACGAAAAGTTCTACTTTACTCCTGGCGATCTTGGCTTCCGTGCCTTCAACACCTGTGTGGGCCCCATCGGAGCCCTGATCTGCTGGGACCAATGGTACCCGGAGGGAGCGCGGCTAACAGCCTTGCGCGGCGCCGGCGTGTTGTTCTACCCCACGGCTATCGGCTGGCATCCGCAAGAAAAGGAGCAATGGGGAAGCGCTCAGCGCGACGCCTGGCGAACCGTGCAGCGTGGTCACGCTATCGCCAATGGCGTCTACGTGGCGGTGGTCAATCGGGTGGGGCTTGAGAAAGCCAACCCGCAGGATGGGTCGTCAAACGGGGGTCCCGGGATTGAGTTCTGGGGCTCCTCATTTCTGGCCGATCCTTTCGGCGTCGTGGTTGCGGAAGCGTCGGCGGACCGCGAAGAGATTCTACTGGCCGAAGTTGATCCTCAGCGCATCGAGGAAACCCGCCGGAACTGGCCTTTCCTCCGCGACCGCCGCGTGGATGCCTACTCCGGCCTCGACCAGCGCTTCCTGGATGACGAGACCCGGTGAGCAAAGCAGGCCCCCCGCTCCCGCCGAAGGTAAGACCGAAGACGCCTGCGGAGCTTGGCTTCCGCTTTCCCGCGGAGTGGGAGAAGCACGAAGCGACTTGGGTGGCCTGGCCGCACAATACCACCGACTGGCCGGGAAAATTTGAGTCTATACCCTGGGTTTACGGCGAGATCGTGCGGCACCTCGTACCTGGTGAGAAGACACGAATACTGGTGAATTCGGTCGCGCATGAGAAACGTGCTCGCGTAATCCTGCGGCGGGTCGGTGTTGATTCACAGCAGATCGAGTTCTTCCCCATTGCTACGAATCGCGGCTGGACCCGCGACTTCGGGCCTCTGTTTCTGCGGCGGTCGCGTCACCTCTGCGTAGCCGGGTTCCGTTTCAACGGGTGGGCCAAATATCCCGACTGCGAGCTGGACGCGGCCGTGGCCCGACGAGCCGCGCAGCGGATTCGATGCCGTTTCTTGCCGGTGAGGGCGGGCAAGCTGGACTTTGTTCTCGAAGGCGGTTCCATCGACGGAAACGGGCGCGGCACACTTCTGACGACGGAGGAGTGCTTGCTCGACCCGCGTGTTCAAACGCGAAACCCAGGCCTAAGCCGGGGCGACATTGAGCGGGTCCTGTCGGAATATCTCAGCGCTACTAACGTGCTGTGGCTCGGCCGCGGGATCGCCGGGGATGATACGCACGGTCACGTGGATGACCTCTGCCGCTTCGTCAACCCGCGAACGGTGCTTCTGTGCCGCGAGGCAGATCCGCGTGACGCAAACTACCGGCCTCTCGAGGAGAACTGGGAGCGCATTCGGGACTTACGCCTTGAGGATGGGTCTAAGCCGGAGGTCGTGCCGTTGCCCATGCCTGGTCCGCTGTACTTGGACGGCCGCCGACTCCCTGCGAGCTACGCGAACTTCTATATCGCGAACACTGCTGTGTTGGTGCCAACCTTCAATGACCCCAACGATCGCGTGGCTCTCGGTACCCTGGGAGAGCTGATGGCTGACCGGCCCGTCGTCGGGATTCACGCCGTAGACCTCGTATGGGGTCTCGGAACGCTTCACTGTCTTACCCAGCAGCAACCGGCTACGTCCCCTTGAGGTATCACACCTCTACAGGCTTCGTCCGCCGGATCGGGAAGCGTCCGGTACAACCGAGACATAAGAAATATGAGAGATGGCTATTCGGGTTGGGAAGCCAAAAAAAGAGGGGGGAGAATCTCCCCCCAAGCGTCGGGTGTTGGGTCTAAAATCGCACCGCACTACAGTTCGTTTTTGTCGAACCAAAGTGCAGCTCGCGTTTTCTGAAGCACGCTTCGTTCCAATCGTCGGCAGGGGTTTGTAACTTTCTTGATTCTGGCAACTAATTGAGTGTAAGTAGGTTAGAGAGAAAAACGGCTCGACAGAGCGTCCGGTGGCCCCGAAGAATATTCACAATCCCGTATTTGGGAGAGTTGTCGCTACGTGAACTTGTATGGTTCGAATAAATCTGGTTTCGAGCCCGGCGCCCCAGAGGGGAAATTCTGATGCCCAGGGGCCAGTAAGCCACGTCGATTGTGCCTTGACGATCCCCACCCAACAATGTTTGGCTTGAAGTGGCGTTGGGCAAGGAAATCCAAGGCGCCACCGACAACAGTCGCCGAGTCTCTGGAGCGGCCGGAGACTCGAAGGCGCCGTTGCGATTGGTTATGTTCGCCGCAGCTTCGATCGCCATGATTGACCTCCATTGCCATCCACTGCCGGGCGTCGACGACGGGGCCAAAACCTTTGAAGATGCTGTCGAGATGCTGCGCCTGGCTGCGGAAGACGGGACTACGCATCTGGTGGCGACTCCCCATTGCAGCTACGAGTACCCGTTTGAACCCGAGGTGAACCAGCAAAAGGTGCGCGAGCTTCGGGCCGCCGTGGGAGACCAGCCGGAGCTGCTTCTCGGCTGCGATTTTCACCTCTCTTACGACAACATCAGCTCGATTATTAAAGACCGCGGCAGTTTCACGATCAACCACACTCGCTATCTGCTCGCGGAATTTGACGACCACTTCATCCCCGAGAACATGAGCCGCGTCTTTTACGACCTCCAGGTGGTCGGCCTGATTCCGATTCTGACCCATCCCGAACGCAACGAGGTGTTTTATCGCAAGCCTGACATCCTTTACGACTGGACCACGCGCGGCTGTCTCGTGCAGCTTACAGCCAAGTCCTACACGGGTGGTTTTGGCCGGCGTGCCCTTCAGCTTTCCGAAATGTGGGTGGAGCGCAACCTGGTGCATTTTTTTGCCTCGGACGCGCATGACCCCAAATACCGCCCGCCCTTGCTTTCGCCTTGCTACGAGAAGCTGGCGGCCGCCAGAGGCCGGGTTGAGGCGGATCGCATTATGAAGCGAAACCCTGAGGCGGTGATTCATGGCAAGCCACTGCCTCCAGGGCCGCAGCCTGTCGCTGCTTCTAGCAAGCGGAGCTGGTTCTCCTTTCTGCGCCGCAGAACCTAAGCTGTCACTGATGTTCGCCCGCAAGATTCAAGTCGACTTACTCGAACCCGGCGCCGTGCGGCCGTGTCCGTTACCGTGGCTGGACAGCTTTGCCATGCGAAGTTTCACAGGGAGATCGGCGTTTGACGATGTCCTGCCCGCTGACGAAGGCGAGATCGAGGTCAGCTTCGAGATCGATCTCGACACCTTGCGGACGGACATGGAAGATTGGCTTACGCGTAAATTTGGCCAGGGGCAGCCTGTGAGGCTCCGAATGACCGAAGTCGCGAGGTTCCCGGCGCCTTGAGCCGAGTAGGCGGCCCACGTGGAGAAGGCCGTCGTCGAGTCACACACCAAAAGTACTGGTCGTGTACGCTCCCTTACAAGAATTTGTAATAGGAAGGAGGAAGTGGATAACTTGGTTGCCCTAGGCGCTATCCACTTCCCCAGGTAGTCATAAGTGTTGGTTTGGTATTATGTATATCACGCTTCTGGCCCGATGCAAGTACTTTTTTGTATTTTTTTCCAGCCTGTGGAAATCTCGCGGTCTTTTCACGCGCCCCCTTAAGCAGGATCTGGCCGTCGACGCGGCGGGCAGCCGGTTCCGGTATAATGACTTCTGCCCGCGAGCAGCCTTGCTGGCAGAATTTTCCCTGGAGTTAAACGGTAAATGAGTTACATTGTGACCCCTTTTGAGGTGAGCGCCAAGGCCCTGCCTGTGCCGGCCCAGGTCCGCTTTGTGCACCTGCTTTCCGGCATCGCCACCCGGCACAGCGACACCATCGACTGCTGGTTCCGCGTTAACGGACAGCGTGTGACCGTGGCCATCTCCTGCGCCGCCCTGACCGAGCTGCGGGAGCGGGAACGCACACGTTTGCGCGATCAGCAGCTTGCCGAAATCGCCGCGCTGTACCTGCGCCGCACACTGGAACGGGGTTATGACCCCACTCAAGCCGAGCTTTTCATCGATCTCGCCGAATTGAAAAAACTGGGCCGCGAGCTGGGCCATCTGTAGGATAGGCCGAGGGGATCCCGGAGCCATATGTGTGGAATCGTTGCCTATACCGGGCGCCAGACAGCCCGCGAGATCCTGATGGACGGGCTGAAGCGGCTCGAATATCGTGGCTACGACTCAAGCGGCATTGCCATCCTCGATTCGAAGATGCCTTACCTGGCGAGGGCGGTCGGCAAGGTGGCTACGCTCGACCAACGGGTGAGCTACGATGCGCCGCCCGGCTCTACCGGCATCGCACATACCCGCTGGGCCACGCACGGAAAACCCACCGAGGTCAACGCCCACCCGCACACCGACTGCACGGGCAAGATCTTCCTCGTCCACAATGGCATCATCGAGAACTACCAGGCACTGAAGAAGAAGCTTCTGTCCGGCAACCACACCTTCGCCAGTGAGACCGACACCGAGGTTTTGGTTCACCTGATCGAGTCCGCTTACGCGGGCGATCTCGAGGTCGCGGTCCAGAAGGCTCTTCTGCAGGTGCAAGGCACGTTCGGCATCGCCGTGGTCCATGCCGAGCGGCCCAGCGAGATCATGCTGGCGCGGCGCGGGAGCCCCATCGTTCTGGGTATCGGAGAGGGCGAGTCCCTGGCAGCTTCGGACGTCTCCGCTCTCGCCCGGCACACGGACCAAGTGGTCTACCTCGAAGACAACGAGGTAGCCCGAATCGAGCCCGGGCAGTTCCGGATCAAGACCCTCAGCAACCAAGCTGTCAATCGGGGGCCCACCCAGCTTGAAGCCGGTCTCGAATCCGCCGATCGCGGAGCGTTTGCTCACTACATGCTCAAAGAGATCTTTGAGCAGCCGGAGGCGGTAGAGAATGCGTTGCGGGGCCGCGTCAACCACTCCGAGGGTGTGGCGAAGCTGGGAGGGCTTGAGTCGGTTTTCGACCGCCTGCTGCAGGCCCGTCACCTGATCATCGTGAGCTGCGGCACCAGTTACTATGCGGGACTCTACGCGCGCTACGTCTTTGAGGCTCTCACCGATTTCACCGTGGAAACCGAGCTCGCCTCCGAGTTCCGCTACCGCAAGCTGAACATCCGGCAGAACACGGTAGTGCTCGCCATCAGCCAAAGCGGTGAGACGGCGGACACGCTGGGCGCCTTACGCGAAGCCCGGCGCAAGGGAGCGCTGATCCTCGGCTTGGTCAACGTGGTGGGCAGCAGCATCGCGCGCGAAACCCACGCCGGAGTCTATTCCCACGCCGGCCTCGAGATCGGCGTGGCCAGCACCAAATCGTTCACCACGCAGCTTACTATCCTGACGCTGATGGCCGTGCTGGTGGGCCGCAGCCGCGATCTCTCCTACGAGCAGGGCGAGGCCGTCCTGGGCGGCCTGGAGCAGGTACCGGACCAGATTCGCGAGATTTTGGCCGGCGCCGAACGCGTCCGCCGCCTGGCGGAGAAATATTGCCAGGCCAGCCACTTTCTCTACATCGGCCGCAAGTATCACTACCCGATCGCGCTCGAAGGGGCCTTGAAGCTCAAGGAGATAGCCTACATTCACGCCGAAGGCTACGCCGCCGGCGAGATGAAGCACGGGCCCATCGCGCTCATTCATCCGAGCTTCCCCACCATGGCGCTCGCGCCCGAAGACGGCGCCTATGAAAAGGTGGTCTCCAACATTGAGGAGATTCATGCCCGCGAGGGCCCGATTATTGCCGTGACCACCGCCGGAAACACTCGCCTGGCATCGCTGGCGGACGACGTGATCGAAGTGCCCTCGAACCACGAAATCCTCACCCCCGTACTGACCGTGGTACCGCTCCAGCTCTTTGCCTACTATTGCGCCGTGCTGCGGGGCTGTGATGTGGACAAGCCTCGCAACCTGGCTAAGAGCGTCACTGTGGAGTAGCGAATCACACCCTCGCCCGATCACGCCATCGATGTCACTCGTGGTACCCTAGACGTGGAGGCCTTTGGACTTACTCGAGGGTCCCGCTGGGTGCGATGCGTATTATCCTTTACAGCGGCAAGGGGGGCGTAGGCAAAACCAGCATCTCCGCGGCTACCGGCCTCGAGCTGGCGCGCCGGGGGTACCGGACGCTGGTGATGTCGGTCGATCCCGCCCACTCCCTCAGTGACTGTTTCGACCTTGAAAAGTCGCTGATGGATCATGAGGGGGGCCGCGCCCTGAGCGTGACCAAGAACCTGTGGATCCAAGAGGTGGACGTTCAGGAGGAGATCGGTCGCCACTGGGACGCAGTCTACGGCTATGTGGCCGGACTGCTCAACGTCTCCGGCCTGGAGCAAACTCTGGCCGAGGAGCTGGCCATCTTCCCCGGCATGGAGGAGGTGAGCTCTCTCCTTTATGTGAACCAGTACGTGCGGGAAAAGACGTTTGACGTAATCCTGCTGGATTGCGCGCCCACCGGCGAGTCGCTGCGTTTCGTCAGCATTCCCACCACCCTCGAATGGTACATGTCCAAGATCTTTAAAGTGGAGCGCGGGGTAGCCAAGATCGTCCGGCCCATGCTCAACTCCTTCAGCTCCGTGCCTCTGCCCCAGGAGAGCTACTTCGACAACCTGCAGGAGTTGCACCACAAACTCGAAGGCATTGACAAGCTGCTGGCCGACCCCAAGGTCACCACCGTGCGCCTGGTGACCAATCCTGAGAAGATGGTGCTGAAGGAGACGCAACGCGCCTTCACCTTTTTCTGTCTTTACGGGCTCACCGTGGACGCGGTGATCGTCAACCGCATCCTGCCCGCCGGCCTGCAGGACAGCTTCTTCAGCGCCTGGCGCGAGACCCAGGAGCGTTGGACCCAAGCGATTGAGGAGTTTTTTGCTCCGGTGAAGGTTTGGCGGGTTCCGCTTTTCCAGGACGAAGTGCTTGGGACCGAGCGCCTGCGCGCGCTGGCCAGGACGCTCTTTGCCGACCGCGACCCTTCGGAGCGCTTCTACCACGAGGCGCCCTACCGCTTCCGCAAATCGGACGGCAACTATCAGCTTCGCCTGCGCCTGCCTTTCGTTTCCGGCAAGGACGTGAGTCTTCACAAGTATCTCGACGAACTCATCATTCGAATCGGCCCCGTCAAGCGCCACGTCGCGCTGCCGCAGCGCATGGCCCAGCTTGAGCCGCTCAGCGCGCGCGTGACAGATGGCGAACTGGTGGTGGTTTTGGGGAGGAATGAAGATGCCAAGACCCAAAAGACCTCAGAGAAAATCCGCTCGGCGTGAGCCTCCGCAGATTCCCCCTCTCGCGTTCTGGTTCATGCGCGAAATTCTTCCACTACTGCGCCGGCGCCGCCGGCCGCCCTCGAAGTCAGCTCAGCACTTCAAGAACGCAGGCATTGAAATGTTGGAAGCGATGCGGGCCTGCCTGGACGAGGCCATCGTGTGGCTGCGCAAGGAGGAACGGTCGGAGCCGATAAGGAGGATTGAGGTGGAGGACTAGGCCCAAATCACTTGCGCCGTCACGTTGACAATGGTAGGCATCAGTGCCAGCAAGCTGAATGTAGCTGACTGAAGGCGGCCGGCTAGTGTTTTGCTCTTATGAGGATTCGAGTACTTTTCTTCGGCTTGGCGCACGATGTTACGGGATTCCAAGAAGAGCAGATCGAGCTGTCGCAGGGCCAAGCCCTCGGTGACCTCCGGCATTGCTATGAGGCGAGATTTCCACGGCTGGGAGACATGAGCGGATCGCTGCTCACGGCCGTGAACCAGGAATTTCGCGAGCGCTCCTGGCCGCTGAAGGACGGAGATGAAGTGGCTTTTCTGCCCCCCGTCAGTGGCGGGCATGACGGTGACGGCGCAAACGACGACTTTTTCCAGCTGACTCGCGATCCAATTCCGACCGCGCAGCTTACGGAGAGCCTCAAGGCGCCGGAAGACGGCGCCGTGGTGGTTTTCGAGGGCATTGTGCGCAATCATCTCGGCCAGCGCCGCACGCTCTACCTGGAATACGAGGGTTACGAATCGATGGCGGTCGGCAAAATGGAAGAAATCGGCCGCGAGGTCCGGGCCAAATTTGCCATCGACCGGATCGGTATGATCCACCGTCTCGGACGAATCGAAATTGGTGGAACCAGTGTGGCGATTGTTGTCACCTCCGAGCACCGGCGGGCGGCCTTTGAGGCTTGTCACTATGCCATCGACCGGCTCAAGCAGATCGTGCCCATCTGGAAGAAGGAGTATTTTGCAGACGGCGCCATTTGGGCCGAAGGCGAAGGCGTTGCGGGCCGCGAAGCCGTTCTGATTCAGGAAAAAACGGGAATTCAGGACTCTACCAGCACGATTCGCAAGTAATATATCAATGAGTCTACACGACCGTCAGCCTCTCCACCTTGTACTTCCATCGCAAGACCAAGCCGATCCTGGCAACGACCTTCAGAGGCTATTCAGGTGCGCGCTGGGCCGAGCCGTTGGCGAGGGCACGCTTGAGGATATCCTGCATCTGCCGTGAAGCTTGTCTCGCTAGGCGGCCCTGCTCCCGGCCGAGCTCGCCCTGTTGCCGGCCGAGTTCTCCTTGCTTGGCTCCCAGTTCACCCTGCCGCCTTCCGATGCTGCCTTGCTGGTTGCCGGCCTTGCCTTGCAGGCCTCCGATCTCGCCTTGAATGTCTCCCAGCTCGCCCTGCAGCCGGCCCAGATCCTCCTGAGTTGCATTCGATCCTAGCTCCCGGATCATCGCCTCCAGCTTTTTGAGCCGGGCTTCGAGATCGCTGGGTACCTGGACACGCACCTTTTCCATTTGCTCGCCCATGGCCTCTTGCTGGCGGCCCAGCTCTTCTTGCTGCTTACCGAGAGCCTCCTGCTTGTTGCCGAGCTCCTCCATGGGCTCATACAGCTTTTCAGCTGTTGCAACCGCGGCCGCGTCGCGGATCACATAGGAGTCCCCGTTATGAATGAACCAGATGAAGTCGCCGGGAATCTTCTTCTGCAGCGACTTCACGTCGTCGCGGTCATCGTCCGATCCCGAAACCATGAGAGATTTGCCCTTGACGATGGCAAAGTCCATGCCCTCGCGGTTGCCGTTGAATATCGAGGTATCTTTGTCTTCGTTGTCCGACGACTCTGCTTCCGGCGGGTTCGCGTGCTGAGGTTCGATCCCGGCGGCCATGGGCGCTGCGGGCGGGGCTGGCGCCGGCACGGGCATGGCGTTCGGCGCCGCCGGTGCGGGCGGAGCAATTGGCTCTGGTCCTCGCCCGGCACCGAGTCCGGCCACGGCTGGAGACGGCGCTGCGGGCGGAGCAGGCGCCTCAACCGGAGCCGCCGGAGCAGGCGGCTGCGCGGGCGCTTCCTGGATGAGGTGCAACGGTGGTGAAGGCGACGGATATCCACCCAGCACTGGACGTGTGGCCGCCGTGAGGTACACGATGGGCGCCGCCAAAAGCGCCATCAGGAGCAGGACCGGCGCTTTCGGTCCGCGCGCCGATTTCCGGCCCGGGGATAGAACGTTCTCAATACGGTTCTTGGCGTTTGCTCCGCGGGCCATGGAGACCCCTTGCAGCTTCACACGACCTTGGCGGGTTGCGATTGCACCGAAAAAACTCATGAGAACCTCCGCGTAGTAGGTGGGTTCAGCGCCGGCGCCGAGAGCAGCCGCATCGCTTGCTTGCTCAGCTAGGTCCGCCAGACGGCCCTCCAGCCACCAGCCGAGCGGACTGAACCAGAACACGCTCCGGTAGATCAGTGACAAGGTCCGCGTCAGCGAATCCTTCCTCTTCACGTGCGCCATCTCGTGGGCGATGACCGCGGACAGCTTGGCGTTCTCCCATGCGTGCCATCCACTCGGGATCAGAATCACGGGCCGTACCACTCCGAGCGTGAGGGGCACCGTCACCGCCGTAGACTCGGATAATACCGGCTTGCGGTCGAGACCCATAGCCAGGGCGTGCCACTCGAGCCAGCGCAGGGCGCGTGGATCACTGATTCGGAAAGATCCTCGGCGCAGGCGGCGGCTCAAAACAAGTCCTACGCCCAGCCGCGCCAGCAGAAAGGAGAGCACGAGGAGGTAAACAGCGAGCTGCAATACGGATATCAGCGCAGCCTTCGACATCGGCGTCAGCGCCGGCTTCAGCATCGACTGAGGGTGGGGCCCGAACTGTGGCCATCCGCTGGAAGTATGACGCTGCCGCGGCCATCCGGGCGTGACGGCCTGGGAGACTGCCCCAGAGTCAAGGCTGGTGCCGGCGCTGACGGCGGTGGCTGCCCAATGGCTGGCGAGCGAATCGATAGCGGTCTTCGCCCTTTGCTCGGGCAGCGCTCGCGCAGCGCCAGCCGCGCGCACGAGGCGTGCCGCCCGAGCCGTCCTTTCGATCAGTTCGCTGTTCCGCAGCCAGTTCGGCAGCCCGGCTCGCATGGCCATCATCGCCCTGCCCGCCGGCACCCGCAGCGGCACTGCGGGCAGCAGCCATCCAAGCAGCGGCAGGACCAGGACGGCGTAGAGTACGCCCGTCCACACGGCCAACTGAGTCGAAGTGCTCTTCACGCGCAGCACTCGCAACGCGACCGCAGCCGCGCAAGTCAGCACGATGGCACGCAGCGCAGGGTCTGCCAGATGACGGATCACTTCGGGGGAGCGCTCGATGATCGCTTGCGGAGTCACGGTCAGCCCTCCTTCCTGTGGGCAATTTTCTGCGCCAGCCGCTTCAGCTCCTCGCCGTCCAGCACGTCGTTTTCAACCATCCCAACCAGCAAC
>DATDGR010000253.1:0-4573 GCA_036521995.1 Terriglobia bacterium
ATATCCGGCGACAGACTCTGCTGAAGCAGCACGTCGAGTTGAGCGCGCGCCTGTTGTTCGGTCACGCCCGGCTTTACGCGGCCCATGATCAGGACCCACCAGGTGTCGCGAGCGGCAAAGAGCGTGCCTGCGGGCTTCGATGCACCGCCTGGTGAAGGCTCGGGAGGTCCCGGTGACCAGCGCGGCTCCACCTGGGGCTGGCTATGAAGGGGCAGCCAGACTTCAACGGCGCGTCCGGGCTGCACGCCATAGAACTCGGGCGGGCTCACACCGACAATCGTTACGGGAACGCTGTTCACCGTGATCGTCCGCCCCAAAACGCCCGGGTCGCGCCCGAAACGCCGCTCCCAGTAACCATAGCTGATCACAGCCGCCGGACTAGCGCCAACGCGGTCGTCATCGGGAGTGAGGGCGCGGCCCAGGCTGGGCTCAACGCCGAGCGTCGAGAAAAATGTTCCCGAGACGAGTTCTCCCTCAGCGCGGCCCGGTGCGCCTTTGTAACCCACGTTGAGGTCGCTTCCGTTCCCTGCAAGTGCCAGCACGCCCGAAAACACTTGATTGTGCGTGCGGACTTGCTCGTATGCCGGATAAGAAAAGGACGTGCTGGTGGTGCGCCCGCTCTTGTCCTCGTCCCAATTGCCGTTCAAGCCATTCACGATGGGGTCCGGCCAGTCGTGCGACGCCCATTTCAGCAGAAGAAGTTGCTGAGGGTTCTGGACGGGCAGCATCTCGAGCAGCACGGCGTCGATCAGGCTGAAGATGGCCGTGTTGGCGCCGATGCCGAGCGCCAGTGACAGCACCGCCACGGCCGTGAAGCCGGGACTACGCCGCATGGCCCGCAGCCCATAACCAAGATCCTGCCCAAGTCTTTCGAGCCACATCCATCCCCACATTTCGCGCACCTCCTCTTTCACCAGCGCCGTGTTGCCGAAGGCACGACGGGCGGCGTATCGGGCTTCCTCCGGCGGCAATCCCGTCTCCTGCTGTTCCTCGGCTTCAAGGTCAAGATGGGAACGCAGCTCGCGCTCAAGATCGGCCTCGAACTCGCGCCGTTCCCATGGTCGGGCGAAGCGTCCACGGAGCCGGCGCCAGCGCCAGAAGGGCATCCCTGATCCTCGTCACTTGGCGCTTCTCACTGTCTTTCGGCCGGCGGGGACATCACGCGCGCGATGGCCCCGGCCAGTTGCTTCCACTTCGATTCTTCGAGCGCCAGTTGGTTCTTGCCGGCGGCAGTCAGCCGGTAGTACTTGAACTCTCGATTCCGATCCTTGGCCATCTCCCACTTGGAGACAAGCCAGCCCTTGCGCTCCAGGCGATGCAAGGCGGGGTAGAGTGAGCCGTGCTCTACCTGGAGCACTTCGTCGCTGGTCCGTTGAATGTGTTTGGCGATCTGGTGGCCGTGGGCCGGACCGAAGACTAGCGTGCGTAGGATCAGCATGTCCAGAGTGCCTTGCAGCAATCCGGTTCGATTCGAGGAACTCTGGCTCATGACGGTAGGCATTCTACCATAGAAGGGTCGATTGAAGGTAGACATTTTTCCCTCGGCGGCTCGGCGGAAGGCCAGTTGCGTTTCGGGGTTGTAGATCCCGGGTGCGTTCAGTTCGGAGCTGGCTGGGTTCGCAAGCTGAGGGCGATTTGCAGCGCCAGAGCCCGCAAGCGGCCCTGGTTGGGGTCGCTCTGCCAGTTCATGATTGCGACCTTGTAAAGACCGGCGTCCGCCACGCAGTAATAAGCTGTATTGGTAAAGTACACGTCTGGGCTGACCTGCTGCCGCCAGGTTGCCTGTTTCAGCTTCTTACAACTGCCCGGTGCAGGCTTCGGAACGGGCACTGTGCCCTCCGAAGCGGCGATATCATCGGAATCCGGAAGGTCGCGGTGAATCCAATCGTCCACGGTCTCGACACCAGGCAAAGCCCCACTGACTGTGATCTCCGCCCCCGCCGCGGTGGTCGCGATTCCCTCCTGGGGACGGGCACGTTGGAAGTTGGTGATATCGAGGATGTCCGGGGTATCGCCCAGCCGATACCAGGATGCCGGATACTGCACCGTGAAGTGATACTTCGTGCTGGTGAATTCTTTCCACTGCTCGGCGTCGGATGCCCTCAGAATCGATCCGCAGATGACGCAGGCTGATCCACAGGTCACACCGATGACAGCAATCATGGAGGAATAGGTGCACTTGCGGGGAGGCGTTGTGTAAGGGGCGGATCTCGTTGCGCGGCCGCGGTCCAGCCGCCTCTTTCCTGAACACCGGCTCATTGACCGGCAGGGACTCGCACGGGCCAACCCGTTTCTTTTGTGAGAGATTCCAGCTTTGTTCTTGAGCCATGCCATGACCATGAGGCGACCTCCAGGTGTTCGGCTAAAGAGCTCTAAACCTCCCCGGGCCGGCGAGACCGCGCGGGGCGCGACGCTAAGCACAGGTCCAACAGCTCAAGTATTAGCTCTCAATCGCCACCGGTCACGGTCCAGGCTACCATACTATTGGATGCGATATGCCACCTGCAGCTCGGCCGGAACATACTTGGTGCATTACACGAAGACAGCCAGGAGAGGCCGAGTTTGACACTGTCGAAACCAAGGCTCTATTATTCGGAAGGGAAACTTGGCGGTCGTCCCGCCGGAGATTGGTTCTGATGTCCAGCTTTGGTGAAAACCTCAGGCGCGAGCGCGAGATGCGCGGGGTTACGCTCGAGGAGATGTCGGAAAGCACCAAGATTAGCACCCGCTTCCTGAGGGCGATCGAGCTGGATCACTTCTCCGAGATCCCAGGGGGTGTTTTCACGAGGAGTTTCATCCGCACTTACGCCCAATATCTCGGACTCGACGAAGAGCACGTGTTGGCCGAGTACAAGCGGGCAGCCCAGCCCTCTGTGGACAATGATCTGTCGCGTTTGGGGCCGAGCAAGCCTTTGGGCTCAAGGTCCGGGGCGCCCACGCGACTGCTGCCTTGGGTGGTGATCGCAGTGTTGCTCGGCTCCGGCTATGCGCTTTATCGCTACGCTCACAGACCCTTGGAGATTCCAGCCGCTCCGGTTCAGGCTCCTGCGGCTTCCACCGCGTCCGGCGGGGCCTTGTCTTCATCCGGATCGGCGGCGCCGTCGTTGGCAACGTCTGCTGCCTCGGACGCAAACTCTGCCCACAGCTCGACCCAGGCCCCTGCGAGTAATGCGCCCAACCCGGCAGCCTCCCCGGCCGATGGCGGGAGTACCGCCGGCGCGCAGAATAACGGCACCGCGACCCCAGTGAATCCGTTGCAGTCCCAAGGCCCCGGCAACCCGTCCGGCACTACACCGGCCACGGGCGCGGAATCGGCGTCCACTGGGGCTCCGGCTGGATCGGTCGCGAGCCCGGGGCAATCTTCGCCATCCGCATCTGCCGCCGAGGCCGCAGGTTCAAGCGCGACTTCCGCCGCCGGGGGCGCGCCGACCCTCGGCGAGGGTGATCTCGTCCTACAGGTGGCCACTAGCGAGGAAGTGTGGATGGCAGTCTCGGCCGACGGCAAGACACTGATGCAGCGGCTGCTGCCCCCGCGCTCCGTACGGACCTTCCGAGCCAAAGATACCTTTGATGTGACCACCGGCAATGCCCAGGGCACGATCCTCACCCTGAACGGCGAGACCCAGAAGCCCCTCGGCCGCGAAGGCGAGTTCCGGAAACTTCATCTGACCCGAAACGATCTGCAGCACCACACGCCCTGAGGGCCCCCATTTCTGCGAGAATCATCGACGCGGTGCGCGAGGGGCGGGCGCCACTCGCAGTGCGCCGCCGGGCCGCCGAAGGCCAGCTTCCTCTGCCGGTCTCGGAGAGGATTGAGCTTCTGGTGTGGCTCGCGGCCGATGCCGACGAACAGATCCGCGCGCAGGCCCTGGGAACCCTGGAGAATTGGAACGTTCGCGAGCTTGAGCAGGTGCTCTCCGATCCTGCAACGCCGGCTGCCGTCCTTGACTTTGCCTTGGAATCGCCAGTCCTGGCCAGGGAAGAGCTGCTCGAAGCGGTGTTGAGGAACCCAGCGATTGCCGTCCAACCTGCCGAGGTTCTGTCCGCATCACTGCAGAAGACGAGCAACCGGCAACCACTGAGGGTAGCGAAGAAGGTTCGACGCCGCCGGACAACGAGACTCTGCTCCAACGAATCACGCGAATGACGGTGAGCCAGAAAATTCGGACCGCACTCGTGGGCGGCGCGGACGAACGGTTGATTCTGATCCGCGACTCCAACAAGGCTGTCTCGCGCGCCGTGCTGATGTCTCCCAAGCTGAACGATCGGGAACTCGAGACCTACGCCTCGATGAAGAACGTAGCGGAAGAGGTCTTGCGGGTGCTGGCGACCAAACGCGCCTTCGTACGGCACTATCAAGTGGTGCGAGGCCTGGCGAATAACCCGCGCACACCGATTGATTGCGCTTTGCCGCTGCTGGCGCGGCTCAATGACCGCGACCTGAGAGGGCTCAGCGTCAATCGAAACGTGGCCGACGCCGTTCGCCAGGCGGCGGGACGCATGTGCAACGTGCGACGCGGCTCCTAGGGGGCCTCGCGTGTCAGCCCCCCGTCAAGCCTCAGCTTGGGAGATC
>DATDGR010000254.1:0-13367 GCA_036521995.1 Terriglobia bacterium
GGGCACTTGATGCAACCGATTCACAGCTATAGGCCACGTCCCGCGAAGCTCGTCAGCCAGCCTCCGCAAAAGGTGAAGTGTTGTCTGGCATCAAAAACTTGTCACTTTTGTTCAGATTCTGACCCAATCAGACGACTAGACAACGGTTGCAGCGACGACGACGGCAGCGGTAACTACGAGACCTATGCGCTTCTTTTCGTCCAGAACAAGGCCGACGAGCCCCTCAGCGTCAACAACAACGACACTGGCGGCGCAGGGCACTGGATCGACATCCAAATTAACGGGTCCTTTCTCATCAACGGAAACCAGGGCGGTACCCACCACAACTTTAACTGGCCTCACTTTAATTGTTTAGCGGGCCAGAAATTAACGTGACTGCGCCTTCGGGCGCGGATTCCAACAGCGCATTCCTGTACTCGTTGGGAACGCACATCGTGCCATAACCTTTGTCCTGGGCAGGTTGTTGGAAGCGGGTTCAGCGTTGTCAACAGCCTGCTGCGGGCGCTGTTCGCCACCGCGGTGGAAACGGTGATGCAGCCAGGTCAATCCGTTTGGAACAGGGAGGAAAGTATGAGATCGAAGATCGTTAGTGGCATGCTAATAGGGCTGTTGGCCGTGTTGTCGATTGCGGCGGGGATACCCGCCCAGGATAGACTGGCCGCCCACGAGAAACCGGAACAACCCGGCTCCGCTGTGAGGTTCAAGACATTATTTACCTTCGACAATGCCGACGGGGCCGAGCCGGAAGTTGCGCTTGTGCAGGGCACCGACGGGAATTTGTATGGCACAGCCTACGCCGGCGGCCTCTATGACAATGGGACTGTCTTCAAGATCACTCCCCAGGGTGCGCTCACTACTATCTACAACTTCTGCGCCCAGACCAATTGCCCGGACGGCAACGAACCGGACGCGGCCCTGACTCTCGGGACCGATGGTAATTTTTACGGGACCACGTATTTTGGCGGAGCGAACGCAGACGCTTGCCAGACAGGCTGCGGTGTGGTCTTCAAGATCACGCCGGCGGGCGCCATGACCACGCTTTACAGCTTTTGCGCGCTGCCGGGTTGCGCGGACGGCGCCGCTCCGGGAGCGCTGGTTCAAGGCAACGACGGCAATTTCTATGGAACAATATTAGAGGGAGGCAGCGCCAACTGCGTGAATACTTGCGGCACCGTCTTCAAGATCACGCCCGCCGGTGTACTCACCACGCTTTACAAGTTTACCGGTGCGGACGCGGGCGGTTACTACCCGAACTCTTTTGAACGCCTCGTTCAGGGCACGGACGGGAACTTCTATGGAACGACCACCTTCGGAGGTCCAGCCAGCGGCTGCGGCGGCAGTACTTGCGGTACGGTCTTTAAGATCACGCCGGAAGGCGCACTCACCACCCTGTATAACTTCCAAGGTGGCGCCGGAGAAAGTGAGAATCCCGGCGGGGATCTGATTCAGGCTACCGACGGAAATTTCTACGGGAACGCGGGCGGAGGATACTTCAACTCCACCTGTTTTGATAGCTGTGGAACAATCTTCAAAATGACCCCTGAAGGCGTGGTCACCACGCTCGTCAGTCTTGACGGCACCGATGGCGTTGGCCCTGTAGGGTTGATTCAGGCCACGAACGGCAATTTTTACATAGTCGCAGAAGGGGGTGGCCCTCATAACTCCGGCACCATTCTTGAGGTGACGCCCGAAGGCGTGGTGACGGTACTGCACGACTTCAGCAATGGCAGCGATGGCTCCTTCCCCTTTTCCGGCGTGGTTCAAGCTACCAATGGAACCTTCTACGGGGACACCGCGTCCGGGGGCACAATCTACAGCCTCTCTACCGGACTCGGTCCGTTCGTAGAATCGGTACCGACGGCCGGTAAGGCAGGAGGAACCGTCAAGATTCTGGGCAACAATCTCAAGTTCGCCACGGGAGTCACGTTTAACGGCGTCGCGACTAGTTTCACCGCAAAGTCGGGCACGTACATCGAGGCCACCGTCCCGGCCGGCGCAACCACCGGGCCCATCGTCGTTACCCTGCCGAGCGGCACCCTGACCAGCAATGTGAATTTTCAGGTGCTGCCGTAGTTCTCTGAGTTTCCTTACGCGGTCGGCCTCGTGCTATGCTCCGGCAGCGCAACCCTGTTTCCCAAGGGCTGCGGCTCTTCTGCCCCACCGCCTAACAACCGCGGACCTTGCGAAACAGGTCTGCTGCTGACCGCGGTTGGCCAGCGCCCACCAGTCGGACCGCGCTCAGCCCAAGACCACCGCAAGACCACCGGCCCGCATCCAACCAACCATGCAAGACGCCAGAAGGGTCCTCTGCGATAAGCGGAAGCTGGTCTTATCGTCCGGTTCCCTGGGTCTACTGGCTGTTCTGTTCGCGAGCAGCAGCACGCGGGGCCAGCAACCGGCGTCATCATCGGGATCTGTGTCCTCACCCCAGGAGAATGCCAAGCCCAGCCCGGAGGATCCCAAGTCCACCCAGCCGGTTGAGTTCAATAAGGACCGCATTCTCGGGGTAATTCCTAACTATCGGACGGTGGAGATCCCAACTCAGCACATTCAGCCCTTAAGCACCAAGGACAAGTTCCGGCTCGCGGCGTCGGACTCCTTCGACATTTACGCCTATCCCATCGCGGGCCTTTTTGCGGCGGCCGGCCAGGCTCAGAACGACCCCACGTCCTGGGGACAGGGTTGGGGCGCCTTTGGCAAGCGCTTTGCCGCGTCCTTTACCGATCAGACTTCCGAGAACATGATGACTGAAGCCGTTCTACCCACGCTGCTGAAACAGGACCCGCGCTATTTCCGTATGGGACAAGGCAGCTTCTTCAAGCGCACCGGCTATGCAATGAGCCGCATCTGGGTGACGCGCATGGACTCCGGGAACAAGATGTTCAATTTTTCAGAAATCCTGGGCGCCGGAGCGTCATCGGGAATTTCGAACTTATACTATCCCCCGGAAAACCGCACTCTCTCGGCTAACCTCAGCCGGTGGGGCATCCTGGTCGGCGAAGATACATTGTTCAATATTCTTAAGGAATATTGGCCGGACATGAAGGGAAAGCTCTTCAAGAAGTAGCCGTGCGCCGCCTCACCTGGAGGCTCGGCGACGTTTGTAAACTCGTCGGGGGCGGCTTAAGCACCGGTCTTCTGAAGCCGGCCTGCGGTGGAGCCATGGGCTTGCTCCTCAAGGTGGAGTGTTACGCAGGGTACAAGGCCGATGAACGGCCTCTGCGCTTCACTTTTGTCCCTTCCAGCGTGGCGCCTGACCACTCCTCCCGCCCAGAGGTGCGGGTCTACCAGGTCACCGAAATGGTCGACCGCTGGTACGGCCCGGGCCACGAGTGCTTTAAGGTCCTCGCCCACGATCAGAACCTCTACGTCCTCCGCCACCATCTCGGCCAAGACAACTGGACTCTCGATTCCTTCCGGCGCGAAGGAGTGATTGAAGACTGAGCGGTTGGGGGGTCGAACAAGAGCTGGACAACCTGGCTATTTCCCTTTCATCAATTGCCCGATCAGCCGATCACTGGTTCGCTCAGACTCTCAAACCGTCCAGGCGGTGATACCATATCCGGGCGACGAACCTTGACACGCGACCCGAGACCATCGTGAGCCTGGATCTGAAGAGCTACCTCGAGCGCTTCGCCGAAGTCTGCCAATCCAAATTCGGTCAGATCTATGATTTCGGCAGGCTCGAGAAGACCTTCGCCTACCTCCGCAGCGAACACCAGTGGCTGGCGGCCAAGCATGTTGAGAACGTCTTTGACCCCAGGAACACGCCCTTTGCCCGCTACTGGCCGCGGCCGAACCTGAAGGAGCTCGACCAGATTCTGCGCCAGCAGCGCGTGCGGATGTCCCCTCTGCCCGCCGACCCGCGAAGCCTGATTCAGACGCTGCTCGCGGTCTTCCATAACGTGGGCACGGCCTCGCTGATGCTGCGTTTCACCTATCCCGAGCTCTTCGGCGTCTTCAGCACGCCGGTGATCAACCTGCTGCAGATCCAGCGGCCCAGGAGCGTGGATCTCTACCTGGCGTACTGCGACGAGCTCCGCGTCTGGCAGGAGCACTTCCGCCTGCGGTCGGTGGCGGAGACGGAAACGGCACTGTGGACCTACCAGCAACTGGCCTCGGACGAGCGCCTTTCAGGCAACGGGTTCGAGCAGGATGTCTGGATTCAGCGGCGGCGTCTCGCTCAGGTGCTCCGCCCGTTCTTGAAAAGCTACGGCGCCCTGGAGCTGGCGCGCATTCTGGCCGAAGAGAGCCCCAAGCTGGCAGGGATGATCGCCGGCCAGGAATACGAAAGGCTGCTGCGGGAGGCCGCCCGCCGCTTTTACCCGTCGTTTGACACCCAGCATAACCGCTGGGCTGACGCCTTGATCGACCTGATGGTGCAGAAAGGACATGTGGCCCTGGAGCAGAAGCCTATGCTGAACTGGATCTGGCGGCAGCGAAACAAAGCGATGCATCCGGGCGAAGAGCTCGACGCCATTGAAGTCGAAAGAATGATCGACAGCGTGCAAAGTATCTGCAGCCGCTGGGAGCAGCGTCCCGCCAAGGGACGCGTGCCTTGAAGGACCTCCGACGGGGACCTGAATCCTCATACACAAAAATGGGGTCCCGGATTGAACTTTAAGCTCAAGGCAAGAGTCAGCCGGCGAGACGCCCCGACCATCGGGCATGCTCCCTGGGTTAGTGCAGTCCCACTTGGCCTCGCACAGACTCGATCAGCTTGGCGGAGTCATAGCCGATTCCATCCTTGAACACGATCTCCACCTTTTCAATGTCATTGATATCGGCCGCCGGATTGCCGTGGATGACGGCCAGATCTGCAGATTTGCCGGGTGCGAGGGTTCCGATGAGATCCGCCTCGCCAAGAAACTGCGCGCCGTTGGCGGTTGCGATGTGGATGGCTTCGAGCGGCGTGAATCCGGCTTCCACCAGCAGCTCCACCTCACGCTGGTCGCCGAAACCCGGCAGCACGCCGCCGTAACCTGTGGGATCCTCGCCGGCCAGCAGCAAACCGCCGGCTTTGGCGAAATCGCGCTCGAATTGCATTTCCTTTCTCAGGTCCGAGGCGTTTTCGGCAGCAGCTTTTTCGCTGTTGCTGAATCCGTCGCGACCGGACAAGTAATCGTAAAGTTCGGCGGGCGCCAGCGCCTCAAGAACGCGAGCCTGGAGCGGCGGACGCCCGGGGACAAAGGTCTCGAAGACGGGCAGCGTCGAGGTCACGGCCACGCGGTGCGCCACCAGGTCGCGAATCATCTCCTGAACAAGTTGACTTTCCACGTCGAGGCTGGCGCGTGCCTTGATGGATTCGGCCTGCGGCGGGCAGGTATCGGGGGCCTTGCCCGGAACGAACTCGGTGTCCACCTGCAGGCCGTGCTCGAGGTTGTCGATGCCGAGCGCAGCGGCCTCGCGAAAGCCTATCGAACACAAGTGGCCCGTGACTTTCAATCCCCGTGCGTGCGCAGCCGCGACGACGGCGGAGAGCTCAGCGCGGGTGATGTGCATGTAGGCCTTGAAGGAAGTCGCGCCTTCGTCAGCCCAGTACTCGACCGTCTTGCGTGCGTCATCGGGCCCGCTGAGCTCGTGCATGTTCGGGGTGTAAGCCCCAGCTCCTTCCAGGTAAGGTCCGGTAACGTGGATCTTCGGACCGGGCGCTAGGCCCGAGTCGATCAGCTTCTTGATGGCAAGGTCGGTGTAAGGCTCGATGGCGCCCGTCGTGCGCAGGCTGGTTACGCCGCCGGCCAGGTACAGACGCGGCGCGGAATAGGCCAGTTCAGTGTATACCCGCGGCGCACCTCGAACGTTGACGCGAGGGGACGGATAAAACATGTGGTCGTGCATCCCGACCAGACCCGGGATAACTGTGTAGCCGCCCAGATCAAGAATTTTCGCGCCTGCTGGCGCCGGCGTGCTTGAGGAGCTTCCGACCGCCAGGATATGACTGCCCTGGATGGTCACCGTCTGGTCTTCTAAGGGCGCCGCACCCGTGCCATCGATCACCCGCACGTGCTCGATCGCGACTACGGGTGCGTCTATCCGGACGAAATCCTTCACACCTTCGCCAAGCTGGGCCTGCCCGTTGACAGTCCCGGCCCCCAAAACAAGGGCGAGAACCACCCGCAAGTGCTTTCGCATCGATCCCTCCTTTACTTCCTGACGACGTACAGGCTAATGTTTCGACACAGGGAGCACGGACGAGTTCCGGAGGGGCGTTGCCAGGATGAGCCGATCGTTCTGGAAAGCGGCGAGGCGGCTCTGATCCCGGATGTCGGTGCCAGGTAACCTATCGACTTGGAGCGCAGCCGACACTTTCAGAGTCCTAAGCCGGCATTTCAGTTACCTCGACCACAGTTGCGCTTACCGACATCCAAGTCGGTCAGCCCTCGGCCGCACAGAAGCTCCTCAATCTTAAGGAGTAGCTCTTCAAGAATCGCCAAGCAAGCACAGTGGCGGCTCAACGCTGGTGGCGGCGGGTGAAGTCTATCAACCGCGCCAGGTTTCTCAGGGCCGCGCCGGATTTGACGGTCTCGGCGGCCACGGCCACGCCTTCGGTCAAAGTCCTGGCGCGTTCCGCGATCACCAAGGCTGCCGACGTGTTCACCAGCACCGCATCGCGATAGGGCAGACAGGGGCCTGGCGCGCCCTCCAGCACCTGCCTAAGGATGCGGGCGTTGGTGGCGGCGTCGCCGCCTTGAATCGCCGCCGTGCCGGCCCGCACCACCCCGAAGTCTTCCGGCGAGAGATCGCGGGTCGCGATCCCTCCAGAGGCTAGTTCCGACACGCGCGTGGTCCCGGTCGTGGAGATTTCGTCCATGCCGTCCCAGGCGGTCACCACCATCGCGCGGCGTGTCCCAAGCAAGGCCAGCGCCTCAGCCATGGTCTCGGTGCGCGCGTGGTCGAAAACGCCGCTGAGCTGGACGCTAGCTTGAAGCGGATTGGTAAGTGGGCCAAGCAGGTTGAACACCGTCTTGGTCTTGAGCGCTCGCCGGGCGTCCATCACGTGTCGGGTCGAGGCGTGATGCTGGGGCGCGAAGAGGAACACCACTCCGGCGGTTTCCAGGCACTCGGCGATGCGCTCCGGCGGCAGCTCGATGGCGACGCCCAGCGCTTCGAGCACGTCGGCGCTGCCGCAGCGGCTCGAGATCGAGCGGTTGCCGTGCTTGGCCACGCGCACGCCGGCGGCAGCCGCCACCAGCGCCGTGGCGGTAGAGACGTTGAAGGTCCCGAGGCCATCGCCACCGGTCCCGCAAGTGTCGAGCAGGGGTCCGGCGCCGTGGAGGCTCGCCAGATCTACACCGGCCTGCGCCAGCATCTCCGCCGCCCGCCCACGCATCACTTCGGCGAAACCGACCAACACGTCCACCGTCTCGCCTCGGTCGCGCAGGGCAATGAGAAACTTGATGATCTGCGAGTTGGGGACCGTGCCGGAGAGCAGTTCGCCCATCACCTCGCGCGCTTCAGCGCGGGTGAGGAGCTGAGCTGATTCGAGCTTTTCCGTAGCCCCGGTGATTGTCACACGACCTCGATTTCAGCCGTTCGCATTGCCTTTTGCCTGCCTGTTTCCTATACTGGCTTATCAAAGAAGCCGAATCCCATTCTAACGTGCGCGTTCTCTCGGGTGGGAATCGTTCGTGTGGCCCGATGAGAGTGTTTTCGAAGTTCTGACAAGGGCTGGCCCGGACGGTTGGCAACTGACGACCAATAATGAAAATCCACGAGTATCAGGCCAAAGAGATTCTTGCGCGCTTCGGGGTGAAGGTCCCTCGTGGCGAAGTGATCTCCAACCCCGAGGAGGCCCACGGCGTAGCCAAGCGCCTCGGCGGCGGAACGGTTGTCGTCAAGGCTCAGATTCACGCTGGAGGCCGCGGTAAGGCTGGCGGCGTGAAGGTGGTGCGCGGGCCGGAGCAGGCCGAGCGCGCCGCGGGTGAGATCCTGGGCAAGACCCTGGTGACGCATCAGACGGGACCCGAAGGGCGGGTGGTGCGGCGGGTGCTGATCGAAGAAGGGCTGGCGGTGGAGCGCGAGCTGTACCTGGGCCTGGTGATCGACCGGGGCTCGGGCCGGCCTGTGTTCATGGCCTCCACAGAGGGTGGGATGGAGATTGAAGAAGTGGCCGCCGAGCATCCGGAGAAGATCCTCAGGGAGCCCGTCGATCCTGCCGTCGGCTTCCAGGCCTTTCAGGCTCGCAAGCTGGCTTTTGGGCTCGGTCTCGATTCCAAGCTGCTGAGCGAAGCCGCGCACTTCCTGCAGAATCTCTATTGTGCCTTTGAAGCCACCGACGCCTCGCTCGCCGAGATCAATCCTTTCGTGGTCACGAAAGACGGCCGCTTGCTCGCGCTCGACGCCAAGATGACGTTCGACGATAACGCCCTCTACCGGCATCCCGACCTGAAAGAAATGCGCGACGTGAACGAGGAAGATCCGCTCGAAGTGCGGGCCACCAATTACGGTCTCAACTACGTTCGCCTGGACGGCACCGTGGGCTGCATGGTGAATGGTGCCGGCCTGGCTATGGCCACCATGGACATCATCCAGTACGCGGGCGGCAGCCCGGCCAACTTCCTGGACGTAGGCGGCGGCGCCAACGAGGAGCAGGTGCGGCGCGGCTTCGAGATCATCCTCGGCGACCCCAACGTGCGCGCCGTGCTGATCAACATCTTCGGCGGCATCATGCGTTGCGATATCGTGGCCAACGGCGTGGTGGCGGCGGCGCGGACACTGGGGATCAAAGTGCCGGTGGTGGTCCGGCTGGAAGGGACGAATGTGGAGCTGGGGAAGAAAATCCTGCAGGAGTCCGGGCTGAACTTTGCAGTCGCGAACGGGATGAAGGACGCGGCGGAGAAGGTGGTGGCGGCGGCGCGTTGAGCGAACTCTATGTCTATTCTTGTCGATGAAAACAGTCGCTTGCTCGTCCAGGGCATCACGGGCCGCGAAGGCGGATTCCATGCCGAGCAGGCGATCGCGTACGGAACCAACGTGGTGGCTGGTGTAACGCCCGGAAAAGGCGGCGCTACCTGGGCCACCAAGGACGAGGCGCACAAAGTTCCCGTGTTCAACACGGTTCGCGAGGCCGTGGAGAAGACGGGCGCCAACGTTTCAGTGATCTTTGTGCCGCCACCGTTCGCGGCGGATGCCATCATGGAGTCGGCCGATGCCGGATTGCCGCTGGTCGTGGCCATTACCGAAGGCATCCCTACCCTCGATATGGTGCGCGTGAAGCAGTTTCTGTCTGCCGGCAGCACGCGACTGATCGGTCCGAACTGCCCGGGGATCATCTCGCCGGGGAAATGCAAGGTGGGCATCATGCCGGGCCGCATCCACAAGCAAGGGCATGTCGGAGTCATTTCGCGCAGCGGGACTTTGACCTATGAAGCGGTAGGACAACTCACGTCTTTGGGCATCGGTCAATCGACGTGCATCGGGATCGGCGGCGACCCGATCATCGGCACCAGTTTTGTGGACGCGCTTACGCTGATGAATGCCGACCCCGACACTCACGGCATCATTCTGATCGGCGAAATAGGAGGCAATGCCGAGGAAGACGCCGCCGCTTATATCAAGGCGAACGTCAGCAAGCCGGTGGTGGGATTCATCGCCGGACGCACCGCCCCGCCGGGCCGTCGCATGGGCCATGCCGGAGCCATTATTGCGGGTGGCAAGGGGACTGCTGCCGACAAGATTGCAGCGCTGACGGCGGCGGGCGTGGCGGTGGCCGAAAGCCCGGCGCTGCTCGGCGAGACGTTGGCAAGCGTGATGAAGGGCCGCGGCGCGTCTGCGGAAAGCTGATCGCCGACCGCTGAAACGAGGGGTCGAAATGGCACTGGAAAGAACGCTGACGATCATCAAGCCCGACGCCGTCCAGGCCGGGCATATCGGAGATATCATCAAGATCTTCGAGGCCAACCGCTTCAGGGTGATCGCGGCGCGGCTGGTGAATCTCAGCAAGAAGGAGGCCGAGGGATTCTACGCCGTGCATCGCGCGCGTCCCTTCTTCGACAGCCTCACGACGTTCATGAGCTCCGGCCCCGCTCTTGCGATGGTGCTCGAGGCAGAAGATGGAGTTGCTCGCTTGCGGGAGGTGATGGGAGCAACCAATCCCGCCCAGGCCGCGCCCGGAACGATCAGGAAGCTGTATGCGGCCAGCATCGAGGCTAACTGCGTTCACGGCTCGGACGCACCCGAGACCGCCGCTTTCGAGATCGGTTACTTCTTCCCCAGCGTGGAATTGGCCTGATGCCGCGCTCAGCAAACGAAGCCTTGAAATCTCCCCCACTCGTCCCGACGGACTTCCCCCGGATGGCCGAGTGTATTGAACTGCGCCGGGACGAAGCCTTATGGTCGGTGCTTCCCCACGACCTGGCTGAGAAACGCAATCTGCAGTCTTTTCGGGTGGGCGGTGCGTTCGTCACCGTAGCTCCGAACAGCATCTCGTTGCAGCGGAACTGCGTTCGCGGGCTGGGCGTGGAGGAGGTGGCGACCGAGGAAGCGCTGAATCAGATCCTCAGCCTCTTTCGAGCGCGGCGGATCAAGCGCCTGAGCTTTCACCTCAGCCCGTGTCCGCAGTCGAAGGCCATTGCCGGTTGGCTCAGAAAACGCGGCTTCAGGTTCCATCATCAGTATGTCAAGCTCGTGCGCAATACGGCCGCGCCTCAACCGGTCGCCACTGAACTCCGCGTTAGGCGCATTCAGAAACCTCAGGCGGAAGCGTTCGCGACGGTCTTCGGCCAGGTCTTTCCCTGGCCAGCCGACCGCCTGAGCTGGATCAGGGCGGCAGTGGGCGCGCCGGGATTCAGCCACTATCTTGCTTTCGCGGGCAACCGGGCGGTCGCGACCGGCTTGCTTTATGTGGCCGGAGGCTGGGGTTGGTTGGGTTGGGCGGGAACTCTTACTCCTTACCGGCGCCGCGGAGCCCACGCGGCGCTGATCGCGGCTCGCCTCAAGCGTGCGGCTGAATTGGGCGCGGCGTGGGTGGCATGCGAGACCTTGGAGCCGCGGCCCGGGCGTCCGAGCGGATCCTATCGCGATTTGCTAAGGCAGGGCTTCCGGCAGGCCTATCTGCGACCCATCTGGGTGTGGGAGCAGCCTTGACAGCCTTCGAGCCGTAGTCGACGATGGTCTCGACGGGTATGGCAGCTTCGGGTTTCCTTCAGCTCGGAAAACTGATCGTGATGGCAGGCGTGGCGTTGGTGGTGCTCGGACTCCTGCTGATGGTGGGCTCGCGCGCTGGCTTTCTGGGTCTCGGCAGGCTCCCCGGAGACGTCGCTTATAAGAGCAAACACTTTTCGTTCTACTTTCCCATGGTGACGTGCTTGTTGCTCAGCGTTCTCGCAACTCTGGCGCTCTGGCTGATTTCATTTTTGCGCCGCCCTTGAATCTTTGGCCGGTCTCGATCCGCCGGCCTCCGACTATGACATAGCGTCAAGAATGCGCGTCAAGTCTACCAGCCTGTCATGCTGAGCGCAGCGAAGCATCCGGGTATTTCTTTCGTCTGTTCAGGACGAATACAGGGATTCTTCACTCCGTTGCGCTTCGTTCAGAATGACACGCGCCCGGCAACGCGCACGGACTTGTGACGTTCCTTTAAAGCCTGCTCCATGGACCAAATCCTGTTCGATTTCAAGCCGCGGCGCAAGATCTACACTGTCTCCGAGATCAGTGAAGAGATCCGCGCCCTCTTCGAGGATCAATTTCCCGACGTCTGGGTGAGCGGCGAGATCTCAAACTACCGTCCCGCCGGCTCCGGCCACCTCTATTTCACCCTCAAGGACGCGCGCGCCCAGCTTCGCGCCGTATGCTTTCGCAGCCAGGCGCGGTACCTGAAATTCAAGCCCGCGGACGGACTTTCCGTGATCGCCCGCGGCCAGCTCAGCGTGTATGAGGCACGCGGTGAGTACCAGCTCATCGTCGAGCTGCTCGAGCCGGCAGGCCTCGGAGCCTTGCAGCTCGCCTTCGAACAACTCAAGACCAAGCTCGCGGCCGAGGGACTGTTCGACGCCGGCCGCAAGAAGCCGCTGCCGGTCTTGCCGCACACGGTAGGGATCGTCACCTCGCCTTCCGGCGCCGTGGTTCGGGATATGCTGCGCGTGCTCCGGCGGCGGTTTCGCAACCTCAACGTGATGCTCTATCCGGTGCGAGTGCAGGGTGAGGGTGCGGCCGCCGAAATCGTCGAAGGCATCCAGCGTCTCAACGGCTATCGGGGCGTGGACGTGATCATCGTGGCGCGCGGCGGCGGCTCGCTCGAGGATCTCTGGGCCTTCAACGAAGAGGCCGTGGCCCGGGCCATCGCAGCCTCGAGGCTGCCGGTGATCTCGGCGGTGGGGCACGAGACAGACTTCACCATCGCCGACTTTGTGGCGGATCTGCGCGCACCTACGCCTTCGGCGGCGGCCGAACTGGTGGTGCATCGCAAACAGGACTTCGAGGCGGAGGTGGAGAGCCGCGTGCGTCACCTTGGCCAGTCCGTCAGGCTCAGGCTGGCGGACGCGCGGCATCGGCTACAGGAACTGGGCGCGCACCGGGTTTTCCAGGCGCTGGGCGGTCGCATCGCGCGGCGCGCTCAGCGGGTGGACGAGGCGGCCTCCCTACTGAGCGCTGCCATGCGGCGGCGCCTGACGGCGGCTCGCCACGAATTCTTGAGTGCGGCGCCGGGTGTGGTCCATTATGACTTTGACCGCGTGCTGAAGCTGCGCCGCGCCGCCGTTGACGATCGGCGAGGCAGGCTTGACGCCACCCTGAGACGCCACCTGAGTGATGACCGAAACCGGCTCAGTCGTGTGCGGGCGATTCTTGCCGAGCGCAATCCGGTTACCATCCTCAACCGGGGATACTCCATCACGCGCGACGCCGCCGGCCGGATCATCCGCGATGCCGGTCAGGTGGCTCCGGGCAGCGAGATTGCCGTGCGTCTCGCCCGTGGCGAGCTGGGTGCCAGGGTCACGGCCGTCAAGCCCTGAAGAGAGCAAGGGTAGCGCGGATCCGCCTTTCGGTCCGCGGCTTTTGCGGTGAGAAAGGCCGCAGACCGGCCAGCGCGGTCTGCCCTACCTCGGTTCATACATGCGCCAGCCAACCCTGAATACATATGTGCAGCCGAGGCGCTAGGGTGGGGTCAGCGGCCTTGACAAACAGCTCCCGAAGGTGCATAGTTGAGTCAGCTGGCGGGTGCGGCGAACGGGGTCTGTTGGGTTTCCCAGCCCGGCCGGCTTCAAAAAAACGCCGAAATCGGCTGTCCCAGACGGGCAGAAATCGCGTACCCCCCCCACCCCCCAAAGCTGGGATGTGGGTTAGAGTCAGCAATATAAAACGGTGGAAAACCGCCCCACAGCGGGAAAGTCCGTTAGAATAAAAAAAAACGGGGTGTTAAGTAAGCGTTA
>DATDGR010000255.1:0-5933 GCA_036521995.1 Terriglobia bacterium
AGCGGCCGAGTAGCGCTCAGCAACGTGTTCGCTAGCGCTCCGGTCCGCGCGGCAGCTTGTGTCCTAGTCGTAATCTGCTCCGCGGCTGGGCAGGATCACAAGGTGATCATCAACGACAAGTGGCCTATCCAGGGTCCCAGCGGGCAGTCCGAGCTGTCTCCGCCTCACGTGGAGCCGACCAATGAGTGCTCCAAGAGCGTCTATGTCGATAGCTTTGTTCCTGGCGCGATCATCACCGTCTTTCGGTCAGGCAGCCCTATTGGGGCGCCGTTTCCCAGCACGTTCGGGTTCGCCGACGTTCCGGTTCCACAACTGAACACCGGCGATAAGATCACCGCGATCCAGACTGTCACCGGTGTCAACAGCAAGCCATCGGCAATCATGACCGTTGGGAAGATGCCCACGACTTTGCCAAAACCCACGGTCGAACCCAAGATCTATGCCTGCGGGCACGTCGTTCCCGTACACAATCTCGTGCCGGGCGTCACCGTCGAGGTGCGCGACGACACCGCAGGCGCCACCGCCGGAACCGGCGCCACTCCGAACCTGTGGGGTGGTGATTGGGACCCGGTAGGGACTTCCGCCCTGGTGCTGGGCCATAAAATGAGCGCGAAAGTCAGCGCGTGCACAGGGACGCCGAGCGTGACCTCCACTGCGGTCACGGTTCTGGGTGACCCTCCTGCCGTCGCGCCGACGCTCGACACTCCTATCATCGGCAACGACGCTATTACCGCGCACGGGCTCTACATCGGATCGTTATTGCAGGCATTTCAGCCCGGCCCGATCGGATCGGGATACTCCACGGCCGAGACCAACTGGATGGAAGTGGCCACCATCAAGTCAGCGCCGGCCGTAACCGCCGAGCAGGATCTCTGTTCAAAGGGTCCCAAGACACCGCCCTACACCCCCACCAACAACATTCCTGCGCCGACATTGGTGGGGCCGATCTGTCCGGGCCAGGCGGCGGCCATTGTCCGCAATAGCACGATCAACGCCACGCTGGTTTTACTGAAAAACGGATCAGTGGTTGGTTACGGCGGCGCGGCTCCGGGCGATGTGCCGTTGGATCTTGCGCCTCCCAATGCCTTCGCACAGGGCGACACTGTGCAGGTGGTCGAATACATCGGCACCAATGTAGTTCTTTCGAACACGATTATCGTGGGATGCACGAACACCGTCACCTATCACAACGATCCACAAAGAACGGGATGGAACCAGTCTGAAAACACGCTCAAGCCCAGCAACGTCACGCCTTTGACTTTCGGCTTCATCGCCAAGGCTGATCTAGATGATCAGGTAGACACGCAGCCGCTGGTGGTTACCAACCAGGAGATCGACGGGGAAGCTCACACCGTGGTCTATGTTGCCACCGAAGGCAATACCGTCTACGCGATTGATTCCTGGTCCGGCGGCATACTGAAGCAGCGCAATCTGGGAACGCCCATTGACACGCCGCTGGGATGCAACAACAACGGACCTCATGTCGGCATCAATGGCACGCCCACCATCGATCTGCAGTCGCGAACGCTCTACGTGATTGCCTATACCACCGTTTCGGGGAAGACCGTTTACCGGCTCCACGCGCTCGACTTGGGCACGTTGAACGACAAGACGGGTTCGCCGGTGCCGGTTTCCGGCTCGAACGGATCGTTTACTTTCACCGCAGCGGTTCAGCGTCAGCGGGCGGCTCTTTTGCTGTCGAATGGAAATGTGTACGCGGCGTTTGCGAGCTTCTGCGACTTCAGCCCGGATCAATCGCGCGGCTGGGTGCTGGGATGGAACGCCTCCACGCTGGCAGCATTGCCCGCGAACGAGCTGACCAACCAGCTGGCGACCTCGCCGGGGTCGTTCTTTCTCTCGTCCATCTGGATGTCGGGATACGGCGTGGCCGCGGACGCCAGAGGTGACGTCTTCTTCGTGACAGGGAATTCAGATAATACGGCCAACACCTACACCGGCACGACCAACGTTCAGGAAAGCGTCGTGAAGATGCCGGGCGATCTATCGAAGGTGCTGGATCTTTTCACACCGTCGAACGTCTTCCCGCTCGACGTGGGCGATACCGATTACGGATCGGGCGGCGTGTTGGTGCTGCCTGACCAGCCCGGAAAGGTGCCGCACGTAGCCGTGGCCGCCGGCAAGGATGGCCGCAACTTCATTCTCAACCGGGACAAAATGGGCGGATTTCACAATCCGGACATTCCCAAGTTCGTGGTGGTCGATGCCTGCTGGTGCGGTCCTTCGTATTTCAAGGCATCGGATGGCATCGGGCGCGTGGTCAGCAGCGGAGGACTTGTGGCCAAGAGCTGGAAGGTCAACACGTCGCTGACCCCGGCGCTGACCCTCGAAGCATCCGCACCGTCGCTGCCGGGCGGGCCCCAGGATGGCGGGTTCTTTACAACAGTTTCCTCCAACGGAACCACCGCGAACACGGCGATCATCTGGGCGATTGCGCGGCCGTCGGGAACCGATAACCACTTGACCCTGGTCGCGTTCAACGGAACGGCTTCTGGAGCGTCGCTCACCCAGCTATGGCCCGGCCCGGGACAAAGCGGCGCCGCCGGAACCTGGCCGAACACCGGGACAGCCAAGAATCCGTTGACCATTACCGGCAACGCGAACCTGGTTCCGACCGTCGCCAATGGCCGAGTCTACGTCCCCAGCTACAAGCAACTGCAAATCTTCGGGTTGAAGGGGAGAGTGAGGCGCGGCCTGTTCCCGGGCCGATTCCTCGAAATCAAACAAACGCCGCCGCTGATTGCCAAACTAGCAAGCACTCCCGGCGCGGCGTATTGGGGAGTGGTAAAGAGCGTAAAGGGGGGGAGAATCGTAATTACGCTGCGCACCGGAAAGACGCTTCAGGTCGACCTGAGTGAAGCCATGAAGGTCGGCACTACGATCCGGCCGGTAGTCGGCGAGAACGTCGCGGCCAGCGGCACGATGAACAAGGACGGGAGCATGTCGGCGCGCACTCTGACTCGCGCAAAACGAAGCGCCAGTTGGGGTACTGATAGCACCCAGTAACGCCTCGAAAAGCCGCAGCGGGAGACGGCGGGGAAGATGTTGGTCGCCCCTCGAGGTGGGGCATTTTTCTACCCTATTTGAGGACCTTATCTTCGAATTTTACATAATATCTGTTATCAGACGTTAGTGACCAGCCGATATCCCGGGTCTCGGGCAAGTTGTTGCTAGTTTCCTGTGAGGACAATCTTCGGTTGGAAGAGCGTTCCTGCGATGCGCCGCGCAATGGCCACCAGTTCCCTTTGCCCGGCGAAAACCCGCACCGTCGCTGCCTTGCTGAACTCGGGCAGATTGACCGCCGATCCGTGCCTGATCTTCGCCAAACTCTCTTCTGGCGCCGTGACGGCAGGAAACTCCGGCAGTACCAGGCGCGGATGAAGGAGCATCTCGTCGAGATCGCCCGCGGCGGCGGCTTGCTCCAGCTTTTCCAGGCTATGGGTCTCCTCGAGCGTGAACTCGCGCACCGCCGTCCTGACCAGAGATTCGAGATGTGCGCCCGGCCCCAAAGCCTTGCCTAAGTCGTGGGCCAGGCTACGCAAGTAGGTCCCGGAGCTTACCCAGGCCGCGAACTGCGCCCGCGGACTCTCCCATCCGGTGATGACAAGCTCCTTGACCTCCACTCGCTTGGGCTCGAGCGGGACCTCTTGGCCCTTGCGCGCAAGTTTGTAGGCCCGCACGCCGGCGAACTTTTTGGCCGAGAATGGCGGCGGCATCTGCTCGAGTTCGCCCGTGAAGGTAGCCGCGGCGGCGCGGACTTCTTCAAGTGATAGATTAACTTCCTGCTGCGCCCCCAGGGGCTCGCCTTCGGCGTCAAAGGTGTCGGTCGCCAATCCGAAGCGTATGGTTCCCGAGTAGCGCTTGTCTGCGGCGCTATAGAACTGGGCCAGTCGCGTGAAGCGCCCCAGGACCAGTGGCAGGACGCCGGTGGCCATGGGATCAAGCGTCCCCAGGTGGCCGACGGACTTTTCTTGGGCGATGCGGCGCACCCGGGCCACCACGTCGTGGGAGGTAAGACCCGCTGGTTTATCGACGATCAGTACGCCATCCACTTGAGCATCTCCGCTTTATCAAGCATGATAATGAATGAAAGCCACTTCAGATGATCCCTCTTCGTGACGATGCTCCGCGATCGACAACGCCCTACGTGACCTATTTCCTGATCGCGCTCAACGTCCTCATCTTCCTCTATCAGTTGTCTTTGCCGCCGCGGCCCGAAGCAAGGTTCGAAATGAGCTTTGGCTTCGTTCCCTACCGGGTGGATTCGTGGCTGGTGGGTTCAACACCGGGGATCGCGGCCTTCTTGCCGGCCTTCACTTCCATGTTCCTTCATGCAGGCTGGCTGCACTTGATCGGCAACATGTGGTTCCTATACCTCTTCGGTGACAATGTGGAAGACCGCCTGGGCCACTTCCGTTACCTGATTTCATACTTGATTTCAGGCCTCGCCGCCAGCTTCACCCACTATGTCTTCAACATGCACTCTAAGATTCCCACGGTGGGCGCCAGCGGGGCCATTGCCGGAGTTCTGGGAGCCTACTTCCTGCTTTTCCCAACCGCGCGGGTGTTGACTTGGTTTTTTGTATTTGTCGTGCAGCTCCCGGCCTGGCTGGTGCTGGGCTGGTGGTTCGTCCTGCAATTCCTGAGCGGCGCGGCCACCTCGATGACCTACTCGGGTCAGGCCAATCCGGTGGCCGTCTGGGCCCACGTGGGCGGCTTCATCGCGGGAATGCTTCTGGTCAAGATTATGCCGGCCCGTAAGACCTATTACGCGTTCGAGGAATATTAGCTAAACGGCGGCGCAAACGGCCAGGACCAGGCGCGAGCGATAGTATCTTTCTGCTTCCTCGTTGTGGTTGAGCTCTTGCTCGCCGCAATCCCCGGTCTAGGCACGCCCAGTCGACCGGCTGAAAACTCGGGTGAAAATCACTGTTAACGTCAGTCGGACAAACCGTCTTCTGAGCGGCCAGAAAACCGGGAACAAAGTCTGGAGGGCGTCCGTATACGAATCATGCGATATCAATCCAGCGTGATGATCGGCAACATTCCTGTGATCTCGGTTGCGTTCGGCCCTGACGCTCAGTCCAACCAAAACCGCGGGCGTGCCGTAGGGTTGGTGGCGGTAGGCGACTTTGCGGTAGGCATTATTGCTGTCGGCGCGATTGCGGCAGGGGTGATCGCAGTCGGAGGCCTGGGATTTGGGGTCGTCAGTGTCGGCGGGTTGGCTTTGGGCTTAGTAGCCTTAGGAGGACTCGCGGTCGGAGGAGTGGCAGTAGGCGGGTTGGCCGCCGGTTTACGGTCTTTGGGAGGCTTGGCGATTGGCCCACATCCTGATGGCGGGTTACGGGTCTACTGGCCAACTTCGTGATTCTTGGACTCTCACGGGGGCTTTCCCTGCAAAGATCGTATAAACCAAACCCCTGGGAAATACTTCGAACTCCCCGTAAAGGGAGCGGGATACCCAATCAATTTCTCGGTGTTCTACTGCACACCATCGCGATGTCCGGGTTGTCCCGCGTGCGGACCGAATTTGTTCAGCTGCTGGTAGTCCCGATCGCGGCCGGTGATCAGTACGGTGTAACCTGCCCCAGCGAAGACGCGTGCCATGGCCAAGCCGATCCCACTGCCGCCTCCGGTGATCAAGGCCACTCTGGCTCCTGAAGATCCCGAAGACATCAGAACGAGCCACCGTTTTTGCCATTGCGGATCAGAGAGAGGAATTCCTCGCGTGTTTTGTCCGAGGCGCGGAAGCTGCCCAGCATATGCGACGTTACCGCCGAAGAATGTTGTTTCTCGACCCCGCGCATCATCACGCACAGGTGGCGCGCCTCGATCACCACCCCTACGCCTAGCGGCTCGATGGCCTTCTGAATGGTCTCGGCGATCTGTACGGTCAGACGCTCCTGAACCTGCAG
>DATDGR010000256.1:0-7306 GCA_036521995.1 Terriglobia bacterium
GATCTGGTCGAAAGGCGCCACGAGCGGTTCGATTTCATCCTCGTAGAGAAGGAGTGCCAGATAAGCGGTGGTCATCTTTCCGGGCACGGCCACCCGCTTGCCGCGGAGCCCGTCGGGCCCAAGCGATCCATGACCGACCACGATGGGACCGTATCCATCGCCGAAGCTCGCCCCTGAAGGCAGAAGGACGTATTTGTCCGCCAGATAGGCGTAAGCGTGGAATGAGACCGCAGTGATGTCGTAGACGGCTTCGCGCGCTTTCTCGTTGAGACTCTGGATGTCTTCGAGCACGTGAAGGAATCTGAGGCTGTCGGCCCGAACCTTGCTGGTAGCCAAGGCATAGAACATGAAGGCGTCGTCGGAGTCGGGGCTGTGCGCCAGCTTCAGTTCGAGCACTTTCCCATCACCACGAGGGCGCGGGGTTCGTCGAGCGAAACTCTTTAACATGGCTTTGGAAATTTAGCGGCCTATTTCGCGAAACGTATCCTAGCACGGGTTTCCGACCACCCACAATTGGCTAGCTGGTTAACCCTGTCAAGCCACTTAAGAATGTAACTTTCGAATGTGCCCCTCAGTAGTAACTTTTAACGTGTCTCCATTCGTTAACTGGAAATTCCCACCATATTCAGATTATGATACGTTGCAACTCCGCCCGCGAGGGTGGGCCCGCAGTTTTGGGGGCTTAAGACGGAATCCGCCGGAGCCGCGGAGCAACCGCATGCTGCCTGGTGTTTCAGTCCTGCTTGTCGCCGTGAGCCTTGGCTGGGCCCAGTCGCCGGCCGACCGCCCGGCACCTTCCCCACAGCACCGCACCGGGACGCCCAATGCGGGAGCGCACGTAGCTCCGGGCGCTGCCAAACACCTCAGCCAGGGCGACGCTCTGGCCGAGCAGGGTGATGTTAATGGCGCCATCGCCGAGTACCAGGAAGCGGCCCGCCTGAGCCCGCGCTCGGCGGAGGCTCACAGCCGCCTGGCCGGCTTGCTGGCGGTTAAGTTGGATTATGACGGCGCCATCGCCGAGTACCGGCAAGCCTCGGCCCTTGAGCCGGATCTCGCGGAAGCCCACCATGGCCTCGGACACGCCTTGGCCGCCAAATCGCAGTGGCGGGACGCCATCGCAGAGTACGAAGAGGCTCTGACTCTTCAGCCTGACCTCCCTGAGCTCAATCGGGATCTTGGCTTCGCGTTCAGATCCACGGGTCAGAATGATGTGGCGGCGCAGCAATTCCGCCGAGCCCTGGCGGCCCAGCCCGATGACGCCGAGGCACACTTCGGCTTGGCCGGCGCCTTGCGTAGCCACGGAGACTACTCCGCCGCCAGCACCGAGTACCGCGCGGCCCTCAGCGCGAAACCCACCTACTGGGAGGCACACTACGAGCTAGGTAGCGATCTCTATCGCGAGGGTGACTTCGAGGGGGCGCGGCGGGAGTTTCAAGCTGTTCTTACCCTAAAGCCGGACGTCTCCACCGCGCGGGACTGGCTGGGCGGCGTGCTGCAGGCTGAGGGCGACCTTGACAATGCCGCCAGCCAATACCAGGAGGCGCTTAAGCTGAATGCCGATGACCCGGTCGCGCATTATGACCTCGGCTTGATTTTAGGCGAGAAAGGCGAGTGGGAACAGGCGGCGGCTGAGTACCGGTCCGCAGCACGCCTCACGCCGAGCGACCCTGAGGCCTCCAACAACCTGGCCAACGCCCAAGGCCGCGGGGGCGATCTCAACGCTGCTATAGCCGAATACGGAACCGCGATTGGGCTGCGGCCGGACGATCCCAGGACTCACGCCAATCTGGCCGCAGCCTGGGCCGCCAAGGGCGACCTCGCCGCCGCGGTGCGGGAGTATCGGGAGGCTCTGCGCCTCCGGCCGGAAGACGCTGAGACTCACCACGACCTGGCTCGGGCCCTGGAAGCCCAGGGTCGCTTGAACGATGCGTTGGCGGAGTACCAGGAGGTCCTGCGCCTGAAGCCGGCGAGCGCCGAGTTCCATGAAGAGTTCGGGCGCTTCTTCGCCCTGAGCCACAAGACTCAGGACGCCCTCGGACAGTTTCAGGAGGCGGTGCGATTGGAGCCGGACAGCGCCCGTCTTCTGGCTGATTTTGCGTGGACGCTGGCCGCCAGCGGCGATGCCGATAAGGCGGCGGCGCGGAACCAGGAGGCTCTGAAACTCGAGCCGAGTGATCCCATCGTGCCCATCCTGCAAAACAATCTGGGAGTTGTTCTGGCTGCCCAGGGGCGGACGGAAGCAGCCCTGAACCGATACCGGGAGGCTCTGCGCCTGAATCCCAAGTTGGCCGAAGCCCACCACAACCTGGGCAACGCTCTCAAGCGGCTGGGAGACTTCGACGCCGCAACCGCCGAGTACGCCCAGTCTCGGGCGCTCAGGACAGCCTACCCTGAGGCCGACTACGATCTTGGGAACGCGCTGGCCGCCCAAGGGGATTTGGCAGGGGCAGTCCAAGCCTACCAAGAGGCCGTGCGCCTCAAACCCGATCTCGCCCTCGCATGGCTTAATCTCGGAGCCTACCTCGAAAAGAAGGATGACCTGGAAGGCGCCAAAGCCGGATACCAGCAGGCCTTACGCCTCAACCCCGGCGATGCCCGGGCGCATTACGATCTGGCGCTGCTGCTGCTTCAGCAGGGGGATCTGGACAACGCTCTAACGGAGTACCGGGAGGCCGAGCGGTTGCGGCCCGAGATCCAAATACCCGAGAACAATACCGGAGAGCCGCTCACGGCGGACGAAGCGCTCGATGATGCCGTCCTGACACCGCGGCCTCCGTTGGGCTCGAACACTGAGGATGCTCCTGTCCATCTGGCTTCCGAGCTTGCGCCTTCCCCGACGGCAATCGCCCCGAAGCCAGATCAAGCCTCTCAGTCGGCCGCAGCACCTAACGGTCTCTCTTTGGGCCAAAAGCACCAAGAGTGAGAGGGCCGGACGATCAAGCGATGAGAGCGAGGGCAAAATGCGCCGGGCTGGTCGCCGCTATGATCTTGAGCCTCGCGGCGAGCTGTCTGTGGGGGCAAGGTTCAGTCAGCAAACCGTCCTCTGCCCTAAGTCCAAAGGCTCAGAACTGGCAAATCAGCGGCCGCGTGCTGACCATTCACGGGAAGGGCGTGGCCGCCGCCGAGGTCGAGATCAGTCTGCCGGGCGAGAAGCACCCTCTGCGAAAGGTTAAGACGGACGACCGCGGCAGTTTTCAAGTGAGTTTCCTGGCCAGCTCGGGTCGACCGGGCCGAACCGAGGTGATGCTCAACGCGAGCTGCGAAGGCTATCTTGACGCTCAGGATACGATCGAGCTTGAATCAGACCGCGCTGCGGGCACGGTAGATCTCGTTGTGCAGAGGGAGCCTGAGGACCCCCACCTGCTATCGTGGGACGATCTCGTCGCGGCGCTCCTGCCTCGGCTGCGAACGCCGGTGACCGCAGCCTTGCTCGGCGGAGCCGGGCTCCAGCAATTCAACCTGGGCCTGCGGCTGCTCGATCAGAGCAGGCCGGCGGAGGCCGCTTCCGTCTTTGCCGGATTGGCCCGGCGCAACCCTGCCTCCATTGAACTAAGAACACTCGCGGGCCTGGCCGGCCTTGAAGCCGGCGGCTGGGGCAGCGCAACCTCCGAACTTAGCCAGGCAGCACATCTCGCCGCGACGGCCCAGGGCAAGGCCCGGATGGCGGAACCGTTCGTCGCGCTCGGGGTGCTCGAGACGTGGCGGGGTGAATTCGGAAAGGCCGAACTGTCGTTTCTCCAGGCGCTCGAGATCAGGCCCGATGACGCGCTCGCGCTCCAGGAGCTTGGGCGTGCTTTTTTGCTTCAGGGCAAGATCGAGGCGGGCGATCATTATTTTGAAAGAGCTCTCGCTCATGGTGGCAGTGCGGACCTGCACTTGCTCCGCGCCCAGGCTCTCGTGGAGATGGGTCAGCCGGAGAAGGCGCAGCAACAGATGGACGCCTATCTCGACGGCCGCAAGCCGAAGCAATTACCCCTGGGGCCGCGGTCCCTGTGGGTTGACCTGACCAGGCGAATCGATCTCGAACTGGCCGGCGGCGGCGCCACCTTAGTCGATCGCAGCCCGGCCGACCTCACCGGCTCCTTTCAGGAATTAAAAGGCCTCACGCCAGCGGCCGACCAACGTGCGCTCGAATCCATCCTGGAGAAGGTCGGAGAAAACGTGCGATCGCTCTTCGAGGACTTTCCCAACACCAGTTCGACCGAAGAGATCAACATGGAGCGCCTCCATCCCGGCGCAAAAACGGCCAGTTCCTTGGACCAGAGCTTCGAGTATCTGATGGTGAATGCAACCGACGAAAACGGCCTGCGCCTGAACGAATACCGCACCGACAAGGACGGCCGCCCCGCCATACCCGGAAAAGCCGACGAAGACTTCATGGTAACCAAAGGCTTCGCTTCCACTCCCCTGGTCTTCTATCCAGACTGGCAGGACGGCTGCAATTTCCGGCTCCTCGGACGTCAGCCGCTCGACGGTCATGACGCCTTGGTGATCGCTTTCGCGGAGCGTCCGGCCCGCGCCAGGATGCTGGAAGAATTCGTGTCGCGTGACCGCACCGCCGTGGTCCTGGTGCAGGGACTGGCCTGGGTGGACCCAGGCAACTTCAGGATTATGCGCATGCGGACCATGCTGCTGAAGCCGGAGCCGGAGATCCGGCTCGATGACCAGACCACGGATGTGCACTACGCCGAAGTCCGCTTCAAGGCTAAGGAGCAGGCCCTGTGGCTGCCCCAGGAGGTCTCGGTGACCGTGCACTGGAACGGCCGGATCTACCGCAACCGGCACCGTTACACGGACTATGAGCTCTTCCAGGTAAGAACCCGCGATCAGGTCAAGGCGCCGAAGCCTTCAAAGGCCACTGAAAACTGATCTGCGCCCTTCACGTAAACCGGACCGCCGAGCGGCCCGATCCCCGTTGCCTGCCGCGCGCGTTGAAGGGCCCAGCATCCGCGCTGGCTTCACCATTCAATAGAGCCGGAAAGTCACCTCGGTTATCAACCGCACGGGCACAGGCATCCCGTTGCGCGTGGCCGGCTTGAACTTCCAGGTCTTGACAGTTTCGATCGACTTTTGATCCAGCCCATAGCCGATGGGTTTATCCAGCTTGGCATCGGTGACGTCGCCGTTCGCGTCCACCACAATCGTGAGTTGGACAACGCCGGAGTACTTGGCCCTGCGGGCTTCGTCCGAGTACGCAGGATTGGGATGGTAGACAGGAACCGGCGGCAAAACATCCCCGCCCACGGCGTAGATGGTGCCGCCCTTCAGGCCGGGGTCTTGAGATGAAGGTGAGACGCTCTGCCGGGCCCGCACCACGGCCTGATAAAGCTTGTCGCCAGCCCCCGCGATGCGCAAAGTGTCCAGGTCCTCGCTCGTGGGTTTGAAGTCGATTCCCCGCCGTTCGACCATGGCCGCCAGGTCGTCCTGGGGCGTTCCCCCGGCCAGAGCGTGCAGAAGCTGAGCCTTGCTCATCGGAGCCGGCGTGGCGGCCCGAAGAGCATCGATCAGTACTTGCATGGCGCCTTCTGACCGCAGGATATCGATGTACCGGTCAGTGGGCTGGAAGTCGATGCCGCGTTCCGACACGACTTTGGCGATGCTTCCACTGTCCAGGCCACTCGTTACCAGATCGTCGACCTGGGTCTTGGTCAGGGGCTTCTGCACCTGTGCCAAGGCGACGGGCGTTGCGAAGCTCAACGCCAGCCATAGCATCGTCAGGAACTTCCTCACCTTTTGGCCTCCCCGTGTGTGATGCCGTGCGCCGCGGTATTTCGCCTGCACCAGCGCCCGCCCGAAGGAAACGGAGCTTTTCAATCTTATCACTGTGGTCGGCCTGGTGTCGCGCCCTTGAGCCTGGTCGCGATGAAAGGACCGCGCGCGTCCATAAACTATTGATCGACCGAGAGTTCACTGCCAATTTCGGCCTTGCCCCCGTTTTGGCTTTGGCGCTTCCGGCTTCACATCGTCCCATCGGCCTGCATTTCATTGATTCGAAGTGACTTATTTGAATCATAGCTGCAAAATCCGGAGGGACGCTTTTGGCTTTGGGTGTAGCCCTTGTTTGGTTGATTCTAAAGCACTTCTTGGCTTTGGTCTAGCCCCCCCGGCTTTAGTCTATGTTATTTATTCTAAAAGACATCTTGGCTTTGGCACAAGGAATCTTTTTTTGACGGTCTGCCTCTTGCCGAGCGCCTTTCAAGCCTACGAGGCTAGGCTACTATAATCGGGAAGCCTCCCGCAGCCTCGGGGCATCGGCCTCTGATCAGTCATGGAGCCCCTTCTCCTTGGAACTATTCCCATGTACGCATTAACCATACTAGAAAAGAGCGAATCCGTCAACCCTCCAGTTGCCTGGGGGTGGCTGCCTCGCGATCCGCCCCTTACCAAGGGAGTTAACCTGAACGCCCGCACAGAATAAACCCCGAGCCCCCAAGCGAGCAGAAACGTTATACTCCCCAAGCATTCGACCAACTCCGGCACCACACAGTGCTTGGTAGGGCGACAAGGGAGGCAATTGATGCGGAAAATTGGCGGGTCACCCGGCATTGTGGCGAGTTTCTTGTTGGTGCTTCTGGCGGCTTCCAGTGTGGCAGCGCGGGGACAGAGCAACCCGGTGCCACTCGTCAATGAGCCCTTGGTGCCCGGTTCGGCCGTGCCTGGAGGCAAGAGCTTCACCTTAACCGTCAACGGCACTGGCTTTGCCCGAGGAGCATCGGTGAACTGGAACGGATCGCCGTTGCTCACGGTGGTGAATAACCAGGGCAAGCTGACGGCAACCGTTCCGGCGGCGGCCATCGCCACGGTGGGAACCGCCTACGTGACCGTGACCAATCCGGGCGCGGCCGAGGCTTCAAACACGGTGCTCTTTCCTATCGCCCAGCCAAGCGCCACAATTGCGTTTGCCGGCTCCAATGTGGCCACCTTAAGTAGTCCGGTGGTCTTGGGTGTAGCGGACTTTAACGGCGACGGCTATCTGGACATTGCGTTGGTAACAATATACTTCGCTGACAAAATGTGGTAAAGCTGTTGTTGTGGCATTACCCGACATAAGCGGAATTTCTCTTAAAATCGAGAGGGCCTGCAAGCAACTCGATGCGCTCAAGGAGGAAATGGCTGTTTTCCTCAAGGATGGAAACCCTTACGAACCTGCGATCCATTTCCACACGACACAGTTCAAGGATAGAGGAAAATTGCTTGGATGCGCCACTCGCTTTACAATCCGAATGCTCATCAACAAACCCTGCGAACCTATGTGGGGAGTAAAGATCGGGAGGGTGCCCCAAGTTCCGTTAGAGGTTTGAGCGAC
>DATDGR010000257.1:0-5708 GCA_036521995.1 Terriglobia bacterium
GTTTCCTCGCAGGTGGAAGCGACCGGTGTCGACGACGTCCTGATTGACTCGATCGTGGCCGACGGCAACCGCGTCAAAGGGCTATGGATCTGGGCGGCCGCGGACAATCTGCGCTTGGCGGCACGGAATGCGGTCGAAATCGCCGAGAAGATCACCGGCCAGGGACGATCGCGTGGAAGCGAGCGAGCGGGCGATGTTCGCCTGGCAGCCCGGCGGGGGAGAGTCCACTGCCGCGGCTAGGCTAGCTAGTTGCTGGCCAGGCCGGAGGGATTCATGGCGTTGATGCGGCGGGTGCCGCCTGTTCTCTGGGCCTTAGCGATGGCGCCGTTTCTACTGTCCTGCGGTTATCATGTCGCCGGCCGCGCGGATCGCCTGCCACCCGACGTCAAAATCCTGGCGGTGCCGGTCTTTACCAACAAGAGCAAGGAATTCCGCATCGAGCAAAGGCTCTCCGCCGACGTCGCGCGAGAACTAATCGAGCGCACCGGCTACCAGATAATCGCGAATCCAGAGGACGCCGACGCCGTGATCGAAGGTACGGTGAAGGACGTGGAAACCGGCGTGATCGCCTTTAATCTGAGCACCGGCGCCGCCACCGCCCTTCAAGTGGTGGTGAGCGCGGATGTGCGCGTCGTGGATAGGCACACCCACAAGGTCCTGTTTTCGAATCCGAGGTACGTGTTCCGCGAGGAGTATCAGATCAGCCAGACGAATTCGCAGCTTTTCGAGGAAGAAGGTCCGGCGTTGGACCGGCTAGCGCGCGACTTTGCGCACACGCTGGTGACAGACATTCTGGAGAACTTCTGATTCTTGCCTCCCGGATGGAGATTTCCATAGGAGTCGTCCCGCGGTATCCGGCAATAGTGGCAAGGAGGGAATGACATGGGGTTGAACTACTACCTCACCTTGGGACGCTCTGGCTGCGCGCGGGCCGCAGCCGAAAAGTAACCCGCGGTGGCGCAAGCGTGCAGCCGATGCGGCGCATCGTTCACTTCGGACCCGTTAAGGTGGGCTTCCCTCGCCAAACAGCTATTTCGCAGTTCCGATAACGCCTACCGAGCTATATTCGCAGCCGTCAGGACTAACGGTGCACAGGGGCGCGTAATAATAGTTGAAGTAGTCAGAGCTGAAGAAACCCTTGTACTTCGGCGCCGTCGGACCGTAGGCATTGGTAAGGTCCGTGTTGGAAAGGAAAAACTCTGCGTAAAAGAACGGGTGGACGCAGGCCCAGTCGCTGCCGTTTGTACACTGCGGCTCCACCGACAGCCAGTACTGACCGGCGTCGAGGTCAACCTTCGGAATCGCTACCGCAAGTGTGTACTCGGAGAAACCATGGAAACTCCGGCCGGTCGGCGTCACATTAGGTGTGGCGACGCCAGAGGCGATGACGGTTCCGGGGTTACCGGCGCTCAGACCGGTCGATATCGACCAGAGGGCCTGGTTCGGGTCGAGGATTCCAAAATCATCAGTCTGGTTGTTCGTGATCAGTCCTGTCACCTGCCAGTGTTCTCCCGCCGGAACCTGGAACGCTGCGTAGGTGGTGGCGTAGTCCACCAGCACCGTCCTTTCGTTGGCAAATCCATTTGCGTTCTGGGCGCTCGGATTGAGATCACCTTCGTAGAACAAGCACGGATCGCAATAGCTCGGTGGCGTTGAAGTGTGAGGGACAAGCGCGGGCGCTATCCACTTTCCCGGCGAAGGCGCTTCCAGGACTCTGTAACTCATGGCCGGGACAGGCGTCATCGCGCTGGCGTCCTGCGCAGCTGCGGGCAAGCAAACCCACGCAGCCAGGGCGGCGAGCAGGGCTGTTGAGCATAGGATTCTCTTGGTCATTCGTCCTCCTCTGAAGTTCTCCCTCGAAGGGGTCTTCGTCAAGCCCCTGTCGCGACAATCGGGCGGCTGCGGCGCGAGAGTCTTGCGCGGCCGCTTGCCCACTCATAACAGAAGACGGCGGAGAGGCTGACACAATTCGAAGTCAAAATCAAGCTGTTGTCAGATCAGTTGATTAGGGTTCCGGATACCGCCTGGTATCTTCGCCTATCATAGACTCCTTCTGGTAATCGTGACGTATATACTAGCGACTGCGCGGGGTCATCGCGATGGCGGATCGGAAGCCTACTCCAGACCCTCGCAGGAGGAAAAGTTTGCTCTTTCCGGCTATACTGGCCCTGAAGCCGGAATCACGCATGGGAAACGACCTGGTCCAGATTCTTCCCGCCCCTCTGCCGGACCCGACTCTAACTTCAAGCGAGCCCTCCGAGGTCGCTATCGCGTCCGGCGAACTCTGGCGCACCTTCTACATCGAGACTTTCGGCTGCCAGATGAACGTGCACGACTCCGAGAAGGTGGCGGGCGTGCTGATGAGCCGCGGACTCGAACCGGTCGATGATCCTGAGCAGGCTGACATCATCCTGTACAACACCTGCAGTATCCGCGAGAAAGCCGCCCAGAAGGTGTTTTCGCGCCTGGGCGCCTTCCGGAAGACGCACGGCGACAAGCTGATCGGAGTGCTCGGATGCGTGGCCCAGCAGGAGGGCGAGAAGTTGTTTGAGCGCGCGCCGCAAGTGGGCCTGGTCTGCGGGTCCGCCAGCTACTCCAAACTGCCTGCGCTCCTGGAGCAGCTTCGCGCCGGAAATCGCCGGGTGACGGGGCTCGGGCTCGACACGGAAGAGTGCTTCGAAACCGAGCTGACGCGCCGCGACAATCCGTTTCGCGCCTATCTTACCATCATCGAAGGCTGCGACAAGGCTTGCTCCTATTGCGTGGTGCCCACGACGAGGGGTCCGGAGCGCAGCCGGCCGGCAGACCGCGTCCTGGAAGACTGCCGGCGCCTGGTGGATGATGGCTACACCGAGATCCAGTTGCTGGGCCAGACCGTAAATTCCTGGCGCGACTCCTCTCCGCTCCGGCTGAGCTTTGCCGGGCTGCTCGGGCGCGTGGCTGAGATTCCGGGTGTGCGGCGTGTGCGCTTCACAACTTCACACCCGCGCGATTTCACAGCCGACATCGTCGAGGCTATTGATGCGCACCCGGCGCTTTGCGATCAGATTCATCTGCCGGTGCAGTGCGGCTCGAACACGTTGCTCAGGCGCATGCGGCGCACCTATACCCGCGCGGAATATCTGGAGAAGATCGACCTCATCCGGCGCGCCCGCCGCGAGATGAGCCTTTCCACGGACATCATCGTGGGCTTCTGTGGCGAGAACGAGGCTGACTTCAAGGAGACCCTGTCCCTGCTCGACAGCGTGGAGTACGATCAGGTGTTCTCCTTCAAGTACTCGCCGCGCCCCAACACCCCGGCGGGCGGCTGGCCCGATGACGTGCCCGAGGGCGAGAAGGGCCGGCGCTTGACGGAGCTTCAGGAGCGCCAGCGCCAGATCCAGTTGCGGCGCAACCAGGCCTTAGTAGGCCGCGAGTTCGAGGTCCTGGTGGAAGGCTACCAACCGAGGCTCAGCCAGGCGGTGGGCCGCACCACCAGCAACCGGGTGGTCAATTTCCCGGGCGAACCCGACTGGCTGGGGCGATACTTGAAGGTGCGGGTGACGGCTGCAGGTCCGAACAGTCTGGTGGGCGAGTGTCTGACCGCTAGCCGGAACGGGATCGATCATGGACGTAGAAAAGACGATTCAGTTTCTGCTTGAGCAGCAAGCTAAGTTCGAGGCCAGCCTGGCTACCGCCAAGGCCAACTTCGACGCCGGCATGGAAGAGCTGCGGAAAAGCCAACAGGCGACCGAGCGGCTGATCAACGCCTTTGCCAGAGCCGGTCAGGCGCAGATCGAGTTGCATCAGTCCCGGCTGGACAACCTGGATAGGCGCCTCGAGACCCAGGAGCGAGAATTTAGGGCCTTCCTGGACCGCTTCGACGCTTACCTGCGCGGCCGTGGCAACGGCCACGGCGCGTGACTGGCAACGGAGCTTTCACGCTCAAGGGGACATCAGGAGCTGCCATGGAAGTTGAAATGAAAATCCGAGGCCTAATGATGGATCCGGCCACCAACATGCCCATTGTGATCCTGAAGGACGCGAGTGGCCCCACCGTGCTGCCCATCTGGGTGGGCATCTATGAGGCCAACGCCATCGCGCTCGAGATTGAGAAGGTAGCCACGCCGCGCCCCATGACGCACGATCTCATTAAGAACCTGCTGGTGGGTCTGGAGGCGCAGGTACGCAAGGTAGTGGTCAGCGAGCTCAAGGATGATACTTTTTACGCTCTCATCTGGCTCGAGCGCGACGGCCAGGCGATGTCGGTCGATTCGCGGCCTAGCGACGCCCTCGCTCTCGCCCTGCGTGTCGATTGCCCGATCTATGTGGACGACGAAGTTCTGAAAAACTCCAAGGTGGCGGGCACGACGGCAGACAAGTTTCAGAGCGAGGAACTGCGGAGGTGGCTCGAGAACCTGGGCGACGAAGATATGGGACGTTATAAGATGTGAACCCAGACCCGGCGCAGTTGTGGCTTTTGGATTGCGCCTGGGCGCCGGAGCGGAGCGTGCAGGTGGCGGTCATCGCGATCGCGAACCAGAAGGGCGGAGTTGGCAAAACCACTACGGCGATCAATCTGGCCGCCGCTTTCGCCCTCAAGAAGAAGCGGACTCTGCTGATCGATCTCGATCCGCAGGCCAACTCCACCCTGACCTTCTTGGATCCCGCTGACATTTCGCAGTCGGTTTATGAAGTGCTGGCGGACCACCAGGTCGCCCTGGGCCAGGTGGTGAGGCCCACCTCGTCGGCCCATCTGAGCCTGGCGCCGGCCAAGCTGGCGCTGGCTAAGATCGAAGCGATGCTGGCCGGCCAGTTCGACGCGCCCTACCGGCTGAAAGACGCGCTGGCGGCTTGCCGCGCCGACTTCGACCTGGTAGTGATTGACTGCCCGCCTGCTCTCGGCATCCTGACCGTGAATGCGTTGGTGGCCGCTACGCACCTGCTGGTGCCCATCCAGGCTGGCTATTACGCCATGGAAGGGACGGACGATCTGCTGGAGACTCTGGAGCGCATCCGGGCGCGTCCCAATCCCTCGCTCGAACTGCTGGGTGTGGTGCTCACTCTCTTTGACCGGCGCACGAATCTGGCCCGCGACATCCAGAGGCAGATCGGCCAGGTATTTGGCGACAAGGTTTTCAAGGCAGTGATCGGCAAGAGCGTGCGACTCGAAGAGAGCCCCGCTTACAAGGAGACGATTTTCACCTTCGCCCCGGATTCATCGGGAGCGCAGGACTATGAGCACCTGGCGCGGGAGGTTCTGCAACGTGTCCACTAAACGAAGTGGTCTGCCGCTGGTAGTCAAGATGCGTCACGACGCGCACTACGTGGAAGAGATTTCGGCCCGCAGCGGGGCTGCCATCGGCCGCATGATTGCGATCGACCTGCTGCAGCCGAACGCCGAACAGCCCCGGAAAGACCGCGGTGATCTGCGTGGTCTGACGGATTCCGTGCGAGAGAAAGGCGTGCTGGAGCCGCTCCTGGTGCGGCCGCTGCGCGAGTCGGGAAAGTATCTGATCATCAGCGGCGAGCGGCGCTACCTGGCGGCGCGGGCGGCGCAGCTGGCCGAGGTTCCCTGCATCGAGAAGGACATCGGTGAGGAAGAGACCATCGAGATTGCGCTCATCGAAAACCTACAGCGCAAAGACCTGACTCCGTTCGAAGAGGCCGACGGCATCCAGAACCTGGCGGACCGTTTCAGTCTGACGCACGAGCAGATCGGGAAGCGG
>DATDGR010000258.1:0-5665 GCA_036521995.1 Terriglobia bacterium
ATGGAAAAAAATCGCGAGATCGCCGTGCTGATGTCCATGGGCGCTCGCCAGCGGCAGGTGTGGGCTGTGTTCACGCTGCACGGCCTGCTGATCGCGGCTCTGGGCACGCTCCTCGGCCTGGTGCTGGGCTACTCGGCTTCGTGGGCGGGCAACCACTACAAGCTGATCCATCTTCAGGCTGATGTCTATTCGCTCGCTTTCGTTCCCTTCCACCCGCGGCCCTGGGACGGCCTTTGGATCACCCTGGCCGCCCTGACGATCAGCTTTCTGGCAACCCTCTATCCCTCGCTGAGCGCGGCGCGGCTGAAGCCGGTAGAAATCCTGCGGTACGAGTGAACGCTCTCGGCGGCTCACCGCAACCCCTCTTGGGAGAACGGCTTCGATGCACGGCGCAACCCTGATCGTCCTGGTGATACTTGTCCTGATCTTCGGCGGTATCACGCTCGGCGCCTATCTTGTCGCCGCCGATAAGCTGTACTCCAAGGACAAGGACCTTACGACCCCTCACCCAAAGGGCAAGACGAATGCGGAGGTCAAAGGCGAGACCCCGGCGGCTTCCGTCCAAGGCCAAGCCGAATCCAACACTGGGGCGGGAGACAAGCGCCAGTAGGTGTCGACCACCGCCCTCAATACTTTCGCAAGACGCCGATCACGCGTCCCTGGATCTTCACGTCTCGGGCCGGCAGAACGATGGGGTCCATCTGGGCGTTGGCGGGTTGAAGCCGCACCTTGCTGTCCTGCCGGAAGAAGCGCTTCAGGGTGGCGTCTGTCCCTTCGATCAGAGCCACCACGATCTCGCCGTTCTGGGCCGTGCTCGCCCCTTCCACCAAGATATAGTCTCCGTCGCAGATGTGGTCGTCGATCATGGAGTCGCCTTTCACGCGCAGCACGTAGACGTTGCCCTTGTTGCCGGCGAAATCGCCGAGCGAAAGCGTCTCCGGGTTGGCGACGGCCTCCACGGGCTGGCCGGCCGCGATCCGGCCGAGCAGGGGGAACTCGAGTCCGGCGAACGACGGCTCGGAAGGCGCAGGTCCCGCCGCTCGCCCGGCCCGGGCGCCCGCCTTACTGCCCATCAGGCGGTGCGCCGTCTTGGCGAACGGCACCGCACCCGGCACGGCCAGCACGTCAATGGATCGGCTCTGATTGTAGCCCCGCTTGATGAATCCCTTCCGCTCGAGATTCTCCACGTGCTTGTGAACGGTGGCCAGCGAGGACAGGTCCAGCGATTGTGCGATCTCTTCGAAACTGGGGGCGTAACCCTTGCGATTGATGAACCCGATCAGAAAATCGAGCACCTCTTTCTGCCGTTTGGTCAAAGCCATAAGAACCTCCACGCGCCGCTAAACCGGCCCGGAAGCCATTGTAGGCGAATAAAAGGCGAATCACAAGCGTCTTTTGCGGGCGGTCATGCCAGCGAAGGATCTGCCTTGTGTCGGGATGCCGGCCGGATCATTGCCTTGCTCCCGCCATCGCCGACTGGGGCGGCCTGAGGGCCACATGGTCCGGCCAGGGCAGGTCCGCCACCCGGCGCAGGCGTGGCAGGCAAGCGAGCACAATGGAAAAGAAGAGGAAGCAGACGCCCCCGCCGAGCGTCAGGGCAAAACGCGTGCCCAGGTACTCGGCCACGTGGCCTACCCACAAGCTCCCGAGCGGTGCGAAGCCCATCAGGGTGAAGACGTAAAAGCTCATGATCCGGCCCCGCAACTCGGGCGGGCTTACCATTTGCAGCGTTGTGTTCGTCAACGCCAAAGCTCCCACCATGGTGGCGCCCAGCAGCACCAGCAGGAAGAAGGACCACCAGAAGCTGCGGGCATGAGCCAGCAGGATCAGGGCCAGGGAGAAGATCACCGCGCTCGTCAGGATCAATCCTCCACGGCCCGCGGCCGTACGCTGGGCAGCCAGGGTGAGCGCCGCCACGACCGCGCCAATCCCCGCTCCAGCCATCAGGTATCCGAGCCCGGATGCGCCCACGTGCAGAAGGTCGCGGGCGAACACCGGCATCAGCACCATATAGGGCAGGCCGAAGAGGCTCAGAAAGGAAGGCACCGAAAGCAGAATGATAAGCAGGCGATGTTGATGGATGAAGCGCAGACCGTCAACCACGGCTCCCAGCACTCCGCCGCTGGCATCGGCGCGCTGCCGCGGCGGAAGCTTGAGGATCAGCAGGGCTACGATGAGGGCAAAAAAGCTCAGCGAATTCAGATAATAGCAGCCAGCCACGCCCACCGTGCCGAGCGTGACGCCCGCCAGCGTGGGTCCGATGGCGCGGGACATGTTGAACTGGGCTGAGTTGAGTCCCACCGCGTTGACGATATCCTCGCGCGGTACCAGGTCCGGTACCAGGGCCTGATAGGCCGGGCTGTTCAGCGCCCCGGCCAGGCCGGTGAGAAAGCTGATCAGGAGAATCTCGTTGATCTTTACCACGTGGAACGAGGTCAAAATGGCCAGGACGAGCGCCAGCGTCGCCATGCTGCTCTGCGTCCCGAGCATCAGCTTGCGCCGGCTCAGCCGGTCCGCGATGGCGCCGCCCGGCAGCGAGAAGATCAGCGACGGCACCATTCCCAGGAACCCGTTCAGGCCCAGCAGAAAAGGGGAGTTGGTGATGAGCAGAATCTGCCAGCCGAGGGCCAAATTCTGCATCCAGGTACCGATGTTCGAAAGAAAATTGCCCGTCCAGAAAAGCGCGAAGTCCCGGCAGCGCAGCGATCGGAACATCGCCGGCAGGCGGCTCGGCGGGACTCCGGTGGCGGCCGACACGGGCATCGTTGCCACCGGCGGCGCGATGGCCACAGGCGCGGCTGGCCCGGGATTGTTGTCCGGAGACTCCATGTCGGTTCAATTTATCATAGGCACCGCTTTGGCCGACGGGGGTTGGGCGGTACGGTTGGATTCGCCTCTGCCGTTTCTCTCGTACCTCGCTGGAACGAATATGGTTAACCTCATTGACTTCGGTCTCCGGCACCGCCAGCCCCCGCCCTCACACACCCGGTGGCTTTGGGCGCGGATGCCGGCGCAGCCGGATTTCACGGTTAACACTCAGATTCTTAAGCTCTTATCTCAAACCGGCGGGCGAAGACGTCGGGCCGCACTTTGGCTTTGGGTGTAGCCCAACTTCTGTTGATTCCAAAAGACTTCTTGGCTTTGGCCTAGCCCCCCATCTTGAGCTTATCTATTGATTCTAATAGACTTCTTGGCTTTGGCAAAAGGAATCTTTTTTTCATCATTTCAGCGGCGGGCAGCGTGGAGTAGCCGGTTAGAGTAGGCTACATCAATGACGAAGCCCTTATCGATGAAACCTCTGCGTCCGGCAAGTTGGTCCTGGCGGGGCGCCGGGCCGTTCTCGGTTGGGCAGCAGAACTGAAGCGTTGGCTTCCGGTAGGCCATAGTGACTACCTCCCGCAAAGGGAGTGTGAGTCGTTTACTCGTGAGACATCAAGTCTTTTTATATCACAGTCTGTGGGGTCGCGTCAACTTGGGTTTCCTGAAATAAGCGTAGGGCGGGACCTGGCTTCCAAGGTCCGCGGTTGGCCCTCAGACACAGGGAAACAGGGCTGCGCTTGCTGGTCGGTCGCGCTCCACAAAGCAAGCTTGACTCAAAGAGGTTCCAGGTGTACTTCTATCAACCGCAGTCGCCCGAGCGCGCGTGCGCCAATTCGTGGGCCTAGCGAAAAACCAGGAGGACAAGAATGCGGAACACACGCTTCTTAGGCGGCGTCGTAGCTGGTTCCCTGCTCTTGGCTTTGGCCGTATTCTCTAGGGCGGGTCACATGTCGGCCCATCGAGCTACGGCGCGAACTCGGACGGCTACGCTCGCGAGTTTGCCCCCGGTGGCTCAAGCCCGAATCTCCGGCGCGCTCGGGCGCGATCTTCCTTCCTACCAGGTGCAGCGGTTGGCCGGGGTTCGGGCTTCAGGATTCGAGGCCCGCAACCCGCGGCAAAGGCTGAGGGCCGATTTCACGTCCGGCGGTCTCTCGGTCCACAGCGGTCAAGCCGTCTGGCGGCTTGCGCTCGCGGGCTTCGGGTACGACCGGGTGGCCCGAGAGGTGGCCCGTGGAGTCGAGACCCGTTCTGTGGATCTGCGGCTCTCTGCCGGAACTCGCGAAGGACAAGACATGCACAACAGGTCCGCCCCACCTGCGGTAAGTCCGGTCGCGACCGGCAATCGCGTGGAATACCGGCGCGGAGCGTTGATCGAGTGGTACGTGAACGGTCCGCTCGGCGTAGAGCAGGGATTCACACTGTCCAGGCTGCCCCCCAAGGACAAAGAGCCAAGTACCAATGACCAAGGACTAAGGACGAATGACAAAGGACTGCTGACGATATCCCTCAAATTATCCGGCAGCCTCAAGACCTCAGTCAGGGACAGCACTGGGTTAACTCTCTCCAGAGATGGCCACCCTGTTCTGCGCTACACCGGCCTCACGGCCTACGACGCCAACGGTACGGAACTTCGCGCATGGCTGGAGCTGCAAGGCCAGCGGTTGCTGCTGAGAGCTGACGACGCTGGAGCGCGCTATCCCATTACCATTGATCCCATCGTGCAACTTGCTGAACTGACGGCCTCGGATGGCGCGGCTTCGGAGGCGCTTGGCTCCTCGATTGCAATCAGTGGCAACACCGTTGTGGCGGGCGCGCCAACGGGTAGCGCCTTGGGGGGCGCCGCGTATGTCTTCGTGGAGCCTGCTACCGGGTGGGCCAACATGACTCAAACCGCCAAGTTAACTACTACGGACAGTCAAAGGCCTGGCGAGCTGGGCGCGTCCGTCGCCATGAGCGGCAACACCGTGGTGGTTGGGGCACCGCTCGTCCTCGTCGACGGGCACGTCGACCAGGGCGCTGCCTATGTCTACGTCGAGCCGCCCGGCGGATGGAAGGATATGATCGCGACCGCCAAGCTGACGGCTTTCGATGGTGAGGATGATGACTTCTTTGGCAGCGCAGTGGCTATCGACAACGGTACGGTCGCCGTGGGTGCGCCGGCCGAACTCGTCCCGGGCATGGCGTATGTCTATGTCGAGCCGTCTGGCGGCTGGAAGACCACGTCGATGTATGACGCGAAGTTAACGGCATCCGACGGGACGACCTACGACCAGTTCGGCGGATCGGTGAGCATGAGCGGCAACACGATCGTGACCGGCGCACAGCATACCCGAGCCGCCTACGTATTCGTGCGGCCCGCCGAGGGCTGGACGAGCATGACTCAGACGGCGGAGTTGACGGCGTCCGGACGACCCGGCGGGGACCTCGGCATTTCCGTGTCTATCAGCGGCAACACGATTGTGGCCGGCGCTCCGACTACCCCGTTGACCTACGACCTTGAAGGCGCCGTCTACCTCTTTGTAAAGCCAGCCGCCGGCTGGGCCAATATGGCTCCCACAGCCACGCTGACGGCTTCTAACGCACGCTATGGTGCCTCGCTGGGGCAGTCCGTAGCCATCAGTGGCAATACGGTGCTCGCCGGAGCGATTGGTGCCGGGCCTAGCCTCGGGGGCGCCGTCTACGTTTTCGTTGAGCCCAAGGCCGGATGGGTCACCATGACTCAGACCTCGGAGTTCACCGTGGCTGGAGCGCCAGAAAACGCGCAGGTCGGCTATTCGGTGGCTCTTAGGAGTTGCGCACAAATAACTTGAACAGCTACCGCTCAAGTTGTATTCTTCTTGCGTGG
>DATDGR010000259.1:0-3818 GCA_036521995.1 Terriglobia bacterium
GTCGCTACCAGGTTCTGGTGGTCACGAACCTCTGGCCCACGGAAGTTGATCCGGGGTGGGGAGTTTTCGTGCAGGCGCAGATGGAGTCCCTGCGGCCGCTCGGAGTTGACTACGACACGGTCTTTATGAACGGCCGGGAGTCGCTCGGGAACTACCTGCGTGGCATCTTTGAAATGCGGCGGCGCCTGGCCGCCAGGCGGTACGACCTGATTCATGCGCATTTCGGCCTCTCGGGCTGGATAGCCCGGTTCCAGTGGCGAGCGCCGGTGGTGGTGTCTTTCATGGGCGACGACGTGCTCGGCCGGTTCGACCGCCGGGGCCGCGTCGGCGTCGTGGGGCGATTCTTCCGGGTCTCCAGTTTCGTCCTGGCGCGCGCCGTGGCCGCGGTCATCGTCAAGAACAAGCCGATGAAGGCCCGCTTGCGGCTCGAATCCGCGCAGGTAATTCCAAACGGCGTCAATCTCGATCTCTTCAGACCAAGCGATCCGGCCGAGGCGCGGCGGAGCCTCAAGCTCGATCCTCTGCGCAAATACGTGCTGTTTCCCTATGGCCCGGCCGTCGCTAACAAGCGTTTCGACCTGATTGAAGAGGCTGTCCGGCGGGCGCAGCGCGACGTGCCTGAGCTCGAGATTTTACAGGTGGGCGGCGTCCCGCACAGTCAGATGCCCATCTATCTGAACGCCGCCGATGCGCTCGTGCTCGCGTCGCACTCCGAGGGGTCACCCAACACTGTGAAAGAAGCGATGGCAGTGAACCTGCCGGTGATTTCTGTCGATATCGGCGACGTGGCTGAGCTCATCGGCCCGACCAAAGGGTGTTATCTGGTGCCAAGCCGCGTTGAGGACATCGCGAAGCGTATCGTTGAAGTCTGCCGGCGTGGAACCCGGACCCAGGGGCGCGAATGGATCGCGCGCTACAGTGAGCAGAACATCGCCAGGCAGATTGTGGAAGTGTACGGAGCCGTTGCAGGCAGAACGGGTGGCCCAACTCTGTAGGCCGGGAATCTCACTTCCACTGTTCCAGCCAGGCCTGGAACATCAGGACGTCCCACAGCTGCTCCTGAGCGTTGCGATCCCCCGCCAGATGTTCCCTCCAGATCGCGCGCACCGGCTCAGGCCGCAGGTATCCTTCATGCCTTAGCCGGTCCTCCGCCAGCAGTGTCTCCGCCCACGGGCGCAGCGGTCCACGCAACCAGACACCGATGGGCGCAGCGAAGCCCCGCTTGGGACGTTCAATCAGCCCTGGCGGCACGTAGCGGTAGAGCACTTGCCGCAACAGCCATTTCCCCTGACCCTGACGAATCTTCAACCGCCTGGGAAGGCGAGCGGCGAACACCACCACTCGATGGTCCAGAATGGGCACGCGAGCTTCGAGACTCACAGCCATGCTCGCCCGATCAACTTTGGTGAGAATGTCGTCCGGAAGGTACATGAGGGCATCGGTCGTCATCATGTGCCCGGAGAAGTCGGACAGTGCGGGCCGCCACGATGTGTCGGTGAAGATGGTTGAAGGCTCCTCGCCGCCGACCACCAGATCAGCCGGACGCTTCCAGTGCGAAGAAAAGTGTTGGTGGAGCTCCCAAGGCCCTCGCGCCGCCAAGGCCTGACCCAGCTTGTGGACCTTCTCCCCTGCGGTGCCCGGCCGGCTGTGCTCAGAGAGGAACTGCTTGCGGCCGCCGGTCAACCGGTTGTAGGTCGATACGTCCGGCCAACCGAGTCCTGCAGCCAGCGCGCGGCGCAGCGGGTAAGGGATCCAGCCGAGACGCCGCCGCACCCACGGGGCGCGCATGTAGTGGGTGTAGCCCCCGAACAGCTCATCACCACCGTCGCCCGAGAGACTCACAGTGACGGCGCGCCGGGCCAGGACGGATACAAGGTGCGTTGGGATCTGCGACGAATCGGCGAACGGCTCGTCGAACATCGCGGGCAGCCTGGGGATAACAGCGCGCGTCTCCTCCGGCGTAAGATGAAGCTCGGTGTGATCAGTGCCGAGATGAGCGGCCACCTGGCGGGCGTGTGCCGCCTCGTCGTAATCCCGATCCTCGAAGCCGATGGTGAATGTCTTCACGCGCCGGATGCTCTCCGCCTGCATCAGGGCGACGACCGTCGAAGAATCGATACCGCCGGACAGAAAGGCCCCCAGCGGCACGTCGGCGATCATCCGCAGCCGGACAGACTCTCTAAGCAGCCGGTCGAGCTCAGCGCGAGCTTCCTCGTCCGAACCCTGAAGCGGCTCGCGCTCGCCGCGTTCCGCGATCTGGCGCAGCGACCAGTAGAATTTCGGACGGGCAAGCGACGGAGAGTCGCCGGCCCTCGTCCCGAAGCTGATCGTCGACCCCGGGGGAAGCTTGGCGATGCCCCGATAGATGGAGTACGGAGTGGGAATGTAGCCGTGGCGCATCAGCAAGGTGAGCGCGTCGCGGTCGATCCCGGGTGCGAAGTCGGGGTGAGCCCGGATGGCCTTCAGCTCCGAGGCGAACAGCAGGACGCCTTGGGAAAATCCGTAGTAGAGCGGCTTGATGCCGAGGCGGTCCCGCACCAAGTGCAGTGCACGCTCGCGGCCATCCCACAGCGCGAAGGCGAACATACCCACAAAGCGCCGCACGGCCGGCTCGAGGCCCCAACGTTCAATCGCCTCCAGCATCACCTCGGTGTCGGAATGGCCTCGGAATCCGTGTCCCAGGGTCTCGAGCTCGGTTCGCAGCTCGCCGAAGTTATAGACCTCGCCGTTGAAGATGATCACGTACCGGCCCGAGGCCGAGCACATGGGCTGATGGCCGGCCGGCGAGAGGTCGAGGATGGACAGGCGGCGGAATCCGAACCCGGCGCCGGCAAGAGGGTCGGTCCAGAAACCCGAGTCGTCGGGACCGCGGTGGATAAGCTGGTCCGCCATGCGGCGTGCTCGCGCTTCGAGTTCGACGGCACTCGAAGGCCGGAATTGAACGAAACCCGCGATCCCACACATTGATGAAAGTCCCAGCCCGCAACCTGCGTACGTCCTTGTACCGAGAGATAACCGGAGAAAGACATTGTAGGCGAAATGCGAGGCGCGTGGCCGCGCCGGGAACCTTCCGACGGCCTCCGGCGTAGAATAAGGCAGGAGCGGTTGCCAGGAGGGACAAATGCACTGTGGTCAATGCGGAGCGCAGATTCAGGAAGGGCAGAACTTTTGCAACCGCTGCGGGCGGCCGGTGAGCGCAGGCGCGACCCTGGGCGCAAATGCGGCGGCAGCGGCTCCACCGCCGCCAATGGGACCCGCTGGGCCGGTGAGTCCAGGGCCTACGAATCTACCGGTGGGCGCGGGCCGCTCCCGGATTTCTTGCCATCTGCGGACGCTGGGCATCCTTTGGATTGTCGTCTCCATGTTCCGCCTGCTGCCGGCCCTCGGCATGCTGTTCTTCGGCCGCATGGGCTTTCCGTTTATGCCTCCGCACCTCCGTTTCTTCATGGCTCCGTTCCTCGGAGGGTTAGGAACCTTTCTTTCGCTGACCGCTGCGGCCGGACTCGCCGCAGGCTGGGGATTACTGGAGCGCAGGCCTTGGGGCCGCATGTTGGCTATCGTGCTCGGGTGCCTGTCGCTGATCTCTTTCCCCTTCGGCACCGCGCTCGGGATCTACACCCTTTGGGTGCTCGTGCCGGAGGGAGCTGAGGCCGAGTATCAGCGCATCGCCAGGGCAAACTAGACCATAGTTCTGTAAGTAACTAGTCAATCGTGACCTCGTCCATCTTGTATGTCCATCGGAAAACGACGGGGTCAGCGTTGACCTGATCAAAATACTGATGGATGCGTTGAACCAATTCTTCTTTGGTGGCTACCCG
>DATDGR010000260.1:0-8361 GCA_036521995.1 Terriglobia bacterium
CCTCCATCAACCACACCCAGCCTGCGATGGCCTTCGGCGACGGGCTCTTTGAGGCCTTCAATTCGGCGGACGGCTCGATCGTGGGTGCGTACGGAAACCTCTTTCAGTTCAAGCAGGACATGACCGATACCTACGGCAGCCACACCTTCAGGTGGGGAATAGAGATGCGTTTCAATTTCGATGCCTCGGTCTTCGGTACAAATATCAACGGGCTTTATGATTTTGGCGGGGGAACCGCCTATTCTCCCGTGCTGATCACCTCCGCCAGCGGCAAGCACAACATCGAGCCGGGTGATCCGTTGCCTGACTCCCTCACAGGCCTGCTGACGGCCACACCCTATTCCTATACCGTCAGCGCGGTTTCAAATCTGGCCGCCCAGGGCGACAAGTTTGATGAGGCGGCCGTTCGCCGCGAGGCGTACAACTTCTACTTCCAGGACGGTTGGAAAGCCACTTCTCATCTGACGGTCAATTACGGTTTGCGTTATGAAGTGAACAGCTTCATCAAGGAGGCGAAGAATCGCACATCTTCCCCGCAGATTATCGGACCCGCCGGCAATCCGGTGCCGTTTTGGGAAGCGGATGCTCAACAGATTCTCCTCTACGCCCCCAAGCCTCCTTATGGCATGGACTGGAGCGGCTTGGGGCCGCGCCTGTCGGTGGATTACGGGATGGGGAGCCACACCGTACTGCACGCGGCCGGCGCCATTACCACCATCCTCCCCAACTTATGGCAGGACAATTTCCTGACCGGCGCCATCCCTTTCTCTTTCAGCCCTTTCATCAGCGCTTTGCGAGGTATTCCGGTGCCGTTTTCGAATTCGGTGGTTCCGTTGAACCTGCCGCCCGTCTACACGCCCCAGGGCCAACTGGTGGTTCCGAACGGAAACACCACTGAGGTGGCGCCCAATACGCAGATTGATCTGACGCGCTTTCAAAACGATCTGTCGGCTCTCACGCCCGGCCATCAGGTTCAACTGCTCACCATGATCGGCATGGCCAGGAGCTTCCGCAACGGATACATCGGAACCTACACGGCGGGTGTGGATCATGATTTTCGGGATATCAAGCTCAGCGTCGCCTATGTCGCCACCGTGGGGGTGCATCTTGCCGACGTTGCCCTGCCGAACAGCTACGGTGGAGCCTCCCCGGCCTTCGCCCCGTTTACCCAGTTCAACCCGGCGGGCCAGCCCACGGCGGGTTTGGGGCCCGAGTACCTGATGGCCACGGGTTCGTATTCCAGTTATAACGCGCTGCAGACGAGCCTCGCCAAGAACTCCACGCGCTGGGGACTCGGTTTTCAGGCCAGTTACACCTATTCCAAATCCCTTGACGACACGAGCTCCGTGCTGAGCGGTCTGTTTCCGAATGCCGGCGTGGTCCTTCAGACCCTGCCGCAGAACCCCTGGAATCCCGGCGCGGAGAAGGGGCCCTCCACCTTCGACGTCACTCATGTCTTTACCCTGAGCCTGATCCAGATGCTTCCCCTGGATCGCGTAAGCCTTCTCCGTCCTTTGGGCAGACCGCTAACGGCGGGCTGGCAGTTCCTCAACATCACCACCCTGATGACCGGGCCGCCCTTTACGGTGTATTCCGGAATTCAGCAGACGGGACACGGAGCTGGGGGAACCGACCGCCCCGACCTCCTCACCCATCCGGTCTTCTCCACCAGCCGCACCGTGCGCGAGGACTATTTCGGGCTCGGCGCTAACAATCCCTCCTTCTTCGACATCCCGATCAACGTTCCAGGCGGAACCGGGCCGAACCAGGGCACATTTGGCACCTTGGGGCGGAGCACCTTCCGCGGTCCGGGATTGCAGAACTATGACGTGGCCTTGATCAAGGACACCCCGTTCGGCCACCGCGGCGGCGCGGAGATGGGTACCCTGGAATTTCGCGCCGAGTTTTTCAATGTCTTCAACCTGGTGAATTTCGGACTGCCGTCCAACATCGTGCGCGGCAGCGGCTTCGGAATCATCAGCAGGACGGCCGGGACTTCCCGGCAGATCCAGTTCTCGTTGAAATTGATTTATTGAGTGGCGGAAGCCTTGAGTTCCCGGCGCTTCGTTTCAAGAAGTGTCCAACCTGGGTGGCGCCTACATTGCCTTCTATGTAGGGCGCCGATCGATGCTTCCGGTGCATTTGGCCGCCGGTACTGATCGCCCCAAGAGGCTCGCCGACATGAAAAGCAATGTCGGCGCCACCACGGGGGAATCCAGGGCGGATGCACAAGGGTGACCTTCAAACTTCGCGTTTCCCGTGTTTCTAGCGGCGCCGCGGGGTCGAAAATGGTTTCTAGCGGGGTTTCAGGTTGACAACTGACAAGTGATACTTTACAGTTACGCTGCCTGATGATTCGGAGCTTCAAGCATCGTGGCCTCAAACGGCTTTATGAACGCGGCGACCGCAGCGGGATACGGCCGGATTTGCTGGACGCGGTTGAGGACATTCTTGCCCGCCTCGATGAGGCCAACGCGCCGCAGGAGCTTAACCTGCCGGGTTATCGCCTGCATCCGCTCAAGGGTGGCTGGCAGGGCTCTTGGTCAGTGACGGTTCGGGCCAACTGGCGCATTATTTTCAGCTTTCAAGGGGCTGATGCATTTGACGTTGAACTGATTGATTACCACTAGATGACGAAAGGGGAGACACCATGCCGATGAAGAACCCGCCTCATCCCGGACGCAGCATACGAACGGCTTGCCTTGAACCCTTAGGCCTGTCCGTGACCGAAGGCGCAAAGGTTCTAGGCGTCACGCGGCAGGCCCTCAACAACGTGGTGAACGGCAAGGCCGGTATCAGTCCGGAGATGGCGATCCGGCTTGCCAAGGCGTTCGGCAGCAGGCCGGAAACGTGGTTGCGGATGCAGCTTGCCTATGACTTGGCAGCCGCCCGAAAGGACGAAAGCAAGATCAAGGTTCGGCGACAGCACCTCCAAGAACTTCACGCACATTGAGCGATGCCGATCCGGAACCCACTGCCGCGCGTGACGCGCGGGTGGCGCCTATATTGCTTTCTATGTAGGTGCCGATCGATGCTTCTCGTGCGCTTGGCCGCCGGTACTGATCGCCCCAAGAGGCTCGCCGACATGAAAAGCAATGTCGGCGCCACCCGGCAGGCCGATTCGGAACACGTTGACACCTGGCTGTGCGCTGGTGTATATAAGAAGGTAAATCGAGCGTGGGTGACGTATGGCGGAGTGCAGGCAAGAGCGGTGGCAGGGACGGATTGGGGCGACGGGCGGCCTGCCTGTTGGTTCCCGGCACGGGACCCGCAGCCTCCGAGCGGGGTCAGGCTTCGGAAAAAATTCGATTTGCTACGAACGAAGCCTAAAAGCCATTTAGAATCAACACGTGCTCGCAGGGGATCCCAAGGAATCCCAGCAAGTTGTTGGTCTGCAAGGAGTTAATTGATTACCCCAAATTATCCCAGCATATTACTGATAAAAAAACGCTTACGCTGAAATTAGGCTCCTTGCCTTTCGATTTTGAGGCTGCTTTTGCCCCGTTTTAGCCCGTTTTAGCCGCTTTTTTGTGCGGCCAGGCCCAGGAAAGGCCGTAAGACAAACAGTGTCAAGGATTTATCTCGATAACAACGCCACCACGCCCGTCGCGCCCGAAGTGGCCGAGGCCATGCGCCCCTACCTGCACGAGGAGTTCGGCAACGCCTCCTCGGTGCACGGGTTCGGCCAGCGGGCGCGCGAGGCTGTGGAGCAGGCGCGCGAACACGTGGCCCGGCTGATCAACGCCCATCCGGCGGAGGTCGTCTTCACCAGCGGCGGCACCGAGAGTGACAACGCCGCCGTCTTCGGCGCGGTGGAGGCGGCGCGGCCGAGGTCGCTGGCGGGACCGAAGCACGTGATCAGCACACCCATCGAGCATCCTGCCGTGCTGTATGGCCTTCGAGCCTTGGAACGGCGGCAGGTCGATGTGACATATGTGCCGGCAGGGTCGGGTGGCGTGGTGGACCCGGCCGATGTCGAGCGTGCCATCCGGCCCGAGACGGTCCTGATCACCGTGATGCTCGCCAACAACGAGATCGGCACGCTGCAGCCGCTCGCTGAGATCGGGCACCTGGCCCGCGAGCGCCACATCGTGTTCCACACCGACGCCGTGCAGGCCGTCGGCAAGGTGCCGGTGGACGTGGAGGCGCTCGGTCTCGATCTGCTTTCGCTCTCCGCCCACAAGCTCTATGGGCCTAAGGGCGTGGGCGCTCTCTACATCCGCAAGGGAACGCGCCTGGAGCCGCTGCTGCACGGGGGCCATCACGAGCGCGACCGCCGGCCGGGAACCGAGAATGTTCCGGGCATCGTGGGACTCGGCGCCGCCTCCGAACTCGCCGGGCAGAGGCTGGCGGCCGAAGCTTTGCGCCTCGCGACCCTGCGCGACCGGCTGGAATCGGGTCTTCTGGCCCGCGTCGAGAACGCACGGGTGAATGGCGACCCGGGCCGGCGCCAGCCGAATACGCTGAATCTGGGCTTTGAAGGAATCAAGGGCGAGTCGCTGGTGATGGCCCTCGATCTCGCCGGTGTCGCCTGCTCCACCGGCTCGGCCTGCGCCTCAGGCTCCGTCGAGCCCTCGCACGTGCTTCAGGCTCTCGGCCTGTCGCGCGACGACGCGCGCTCCAGCATCCGGCTGAGTCTGGGCCGTTATAATACCGAGGCCGACATCGACACGGCGCTGGAAGTGATTCCGCGCGAGGTGGCGCGCCTGCGGGCGCTGTCGCCGCGGTATGCGTCCGTCGGCTCGGCGGCAGGAGCGTTATGACGATTGCGGTGGCGATGAGCGGCGGCGTCGATAGTTCCCTGGCCGCCGCACTGCTCGCGGAGCGGGTCGCCGGTGACAGTTCGATTTCACAGAGAGACGCCAGCGGCGGTGGGCGCGGCATAGAGGCTCGTCCAGCCTCGTCATCCGGTGGTCCAGGTTCAACGCGGCCGCCTCTCGTCGGTCTGACGATGCAGCTCTGGAATCAGCGCCGCCTGCCGGCCTTGCAGGGTCTGGCGGAGTCGGCGGTGACGCCGGGCCACGGCTCCGGCCGCTGCTGCTCGCTGGACGATGTCTACGACGCCCGCCGCGTGGCTAACCATCTCGGCATTCCCTATTACGTGGTGAATCTCGAAGAGCGCTTCGAAGCCGACGTGGTGCGCCCCTTCGTGCAAGGGTATCTCGCGGGCGAGACCCCTATTCCTTGCAGCCTCTGCAACACGCACATCAAGTTTGCGGAGTTTTTTCGCAGCGCCGAGGCCATCGGCGCGGAGCGGGTCGCCACCGGCCACTACGCTCGCGTGCGGCGGCATCTGGAGACGGGCCGCTACCAGCTTCTGACAGCCGTGGATCGCGCCCGGGACCAGTCTTATTTCTTGTTCGGGCTCACGCAGGATCAGCTCGCGCGGTCGCTTTTTCCGCTAGGCGACCTTACCAAGGACGAGGTGCGCAGCCTGGCCCGCGCCCGCAAGCTGCCGGTGGCCGAAAAGCCTGATAGCCAGGAGATCTGCTTCGTCTCCTCGGGGAGCTATCGCGATTTCATCAACGCCTATCTCGCCGAGCAGAGCGGGCAGGCGCCCCAAGTACCCGCGGCGCCCGGCCCCAAGGGCGAGATCGTCTCCACCGGGGGCGAGGTCCTGGCGGAGCATCAGGGACTGCACAACTTCACTGTAGGCCAGCGAAAGAGGCTAGGCTTCGCCGCGGGCGAGCCGCTCTACGTGATCGAGCTGGACCGCAGCCGCAACCGCGTGGTGGTAGGCCGCAATGAAGAGCTTCTGCGGCGCCGCTGCCTGGTGCGCGAGGTCAATTGGATCCGCACGCTCCGCGAGGGCGAAAGCGTGGAAGCGGCCGTGCGCATCCGCAACAAGCACATCCCTGCGCCCGCCCGCGTGGAAGTGCGTTCAAACGCCGAGGCCCTGGTGGAGTTCGCCGAGCCGCAGCGTGCCATCACGCCGGGCCAGGCGGCGGTGTTCTACCATGGCGATGAAGTGGTAGGCGGCGGCTGGATCACGCGGTCGGAGTGGCCCGCCGGTACGAGAACTTGCTAAGCGGTCAGACGGAGCGGTTTCTTCACGTCCTTTGGGAACTGGCTGACCGGCTTCCGTGGAGTCGAGCACTCTGGACCGGGCACTCTGCCGCTTGCCGATCTGAACAGTCGTATCCGCCTTCAGAAGAATCCCCCCCAATACCAGAATCGTAATCAGCACAGGATGGGAAAGCTGAGTGCTTGGATCGAGCGAGGTCAAGTTCTGTTAGGCTGGCTAAGGCGAATCTCAATGGCTGAGGACCCCATGACAGAGGCTGCGTCCGTTCCTGAAAAGCGCTGGCTGCGCGTGATTCTCGTGGCCTTCGTGATGTACACCATCGCCTTCATCGATCGCACGAACATCTCCCTTGCCCTGCCCTCCATCAGCCACGATCTCGGCCTGGACCCCCGGCAGGCCGGGAGCGCGGCTGGGATCTTCTTCTGGGGATATCTGGTCCTGCAAATCCCAGGCGGCTATCTCGCCCGCCGTTGGAGCGCCAAGTGGTTCGTGGCCATTCTCCTGGTGATGTGGGGAGCCTGCTCTGCAGGGACGGGCCTAGTGACCACCGCGCGCGAGTTCTGGGTGATGCGCCTGCTCCTGGGGGTGGCTGAAGGCGGCGTGTGGCCGGCCGTGCTGGTGCTGCTGTCCAATTGGTTTCCGCGCGCCGAGCGGGCCCGCGCCAACGCTTTCTGGATGCTCTGCCTGCCGGTGGCGGTGGTGGTTTCCTCGCCGCTCTCTGGCTGGATTCTGGGCCACTGGAACTGGCGCGTGCTGCTGGTGGTCGAGGGTTGCTTTCCCTTCGTCTGGCTGCTGGTTTGGCTGGCCCGCATTCACGACCACCCGCATCAGGCGCCCTGGATCACGGCTGAAGAGCGCCGGTACCTGCAGGAGACGCTGGCCCATGAGGCCGCCGAGATCGAGCAGGCCGAGGCCGCACAGGCTCTGGCTCGGGGTTCCGCAGAGGAGGCGCCGCTGTGGCGGGCCCTCTTCAGCCCACAGGTGCTGCTGATGTGCCTGGTTTACATTCTGCTCACCAGCGGAAACTATGGCTACCTCTTCTGGCTTCCGACGGCCATGGAGAAAGCAAAGCAGCTCAGCCACCAGCTGGTGGGAGTTCTCTTTGCCGTGCCCTATGTGGTCACAGGCATCGGCATGGTCTTGATCTCAAAGCACTCCGATCGCTATCGCGAACGGCGACACCACGTAGCTGTGGGCCTGGCCTCGAGCGGCCTGGCGCTCGGCGCCGGCGTCCTGGCCAGCCAATATTCGGCCGCCGTTTCCTTCGCCTTCATAGCTCTAGTGGGCGCCGGTTCGTACGGGGCGCTTGGCCCCTTCTGGGCCATTCCCACCGAGACTCTGCCGCGAAGGGTGGCGGGATCAGCCATGGGGCTGGTGAACGCCATTGGCAATTTGGGAGGGTACTTCGGCCCTTTAGTGGTCGGCTACATGAACAAGCGCACCGGAAGCCTGTTCTACGCTTTCGGCATTCTCAGTCTCGGCCTGCTTACGGGCAGCCTGCTGGCCCTGCTTTTGCCGGAAAGCCATAAGCGACAGTTCGATCGTTGACCCCGTCGATGTGGGTTGCGCCGCCGGGAAGCTGTCCACGAGCTGTGAACAACCCGGCTCGCCTGTTAACTAAACCCCTTGCTCCACGTTATAGGAGGTGGAGCCGGCATGACGGCCTCCCTGACGGCATCCCGGTCTGACAGCAACACGGGAGGGACCGCGAGAAAACGAGAGGGATCGAATCAAATGACAACAACCTTCAACCAGCGCAAAATCCATGGGGTGGCAGGATGCCTGGCAGCCTCGCTCCTGTGGTGCTTCGGAGCAGGGGCGGGGCTGGCCCGCGCCGCGCAGAGAGCCCTTCCGGCAACCGGCCAAGCCAGCCAGACAGAGCAGCCCGGCCCGGCGGAGATCGACAGTGAGCGCGGCGCCCTGGATCGTTTCCTGGACGCGCATCCTGAGATCGAGAGTGACGTAGTCCGGGAACCACACCAAATCAGCGATCCAAATTACATCCACGAGCATCCGGAGCTTCAAGCCTTCCTGGAGAGCCATGCCTTGGTGAAGGCGGACCCTCGGGCCTTTATCAGTCCCACGAACTGGAGATTCGAGAACCAGCGGAACGAGACCGACGAGTTTCTTTCCTACTTCATTCCCTTCAGCGTCTTCATCTGTATGCTGCTGGCCGTGCTCTGGGTGCTGCGGCTCGTCCTGGAAAACCGCCGCTGGAACAAGAGCTTCAGGGTTCACGAGGAGGTCCATACCAAGCTCATTGATAAATTCGCTTCCGGCCAGGAGTTGACGGCCTACATGGAATCCGAAGCCGGCCGCCGACTACTGGAGTGGAC
>DATDGR010000261.1:0-1671 GCA_036521995.1 Terriglobia bacterium
CTGGCCTCCCGGAGGTCCTTCCGAATCCCCAAAGGCCCGAACAGGACCACGGCGAGCAGACTGGCATACCAGGAGTCGCGGCAGAGTTGACAGAGGGACCGGCCGCCGTAGATCCAGCGCGCGAGGTAGCTGTGGAGCCACTGGTCGTCGAGGCGCAGAAACTGCCAATGGAGGGAACGGGCGCCGCCGGCAATGGCAGCCCGGGATAAACGAAAAGTGGCATCGCCGGCGATCGTCACGGGCGCAACTTCGCTGTCAAGGGCCAGGCGCACGGTGTGCGGATAGTCGATCAGCAGGACGCGGTAGCTACCGTTAGGCCGCACGTACCGAGCGCCGGGTGCAGCCAGATGGGCGGTACGAATATAGCTCGCCAGGTAGTAGCGCTGAAGCGGCGTCCAGTGGGTCTTAAACTGCCAGGAGAACGTAGCGATACTCGCGAGCACGGCCCCAAGCAGCGCGAGCATAGTGAACACGGGCCGGTGGCGCGGCCAGGCACGGTCGAAGCCGGGATGTGGAGCGGTAGCGTTCATAGCGGTCGCTTCGCTGATTTGTCTTCGCTCGGCAGCGCGGGGCGCGCGGCGGTACCGAGAGCAGTCGCCGCCTGGCGCACGAGCTCAGTGGCTTGGGCGAACTTGTCCTTGCGAGCGCGGTCGAGAATCTCGCGCACCTTGGCCTCGGGAAGCTGGCCGTCGCGGGCGTAGGCGTAAAGCAGGCTGATGGTTATGTTCTGCGTAGCCGCGACCTCGGCCAACAATGTGAATCTCAGGTTGGCTGAGCCGTTGAGCGCCTCCACGAGCCTGTCTCGAGACCATTCGGCAAGCGGCAACTGCTGATCGTCGGCGAGCATTTGCAGCCGGTCGAAGTCGGCCTTCGTGAGTTTGATCGTCACCGAGCCGGTGAGCTTCTTGGTGTGGTCGATTTTTGGCATGGTCGCATAACCGCCTTGCGATCAATGGCATCCATTTGGAATCCGGACGTTTCCTTTTGGAAACCGCCGGACCCAACGGGAATCCGCGAACCTATAACCCGCGCGTCTTCAGCGGGTTCCTTCGGGAATCCGAAGGATTCCCGTTGGGTCCCTGCCAAGGGGTGGCCTGTCAGGGTCTGGCGAAGCCAGACCCTCCTTCCGCCGCTGCGAAGCAGCGTGTCGGGACCACCCCGAACTTGATTCCAGGTCTCCATCGCTGGCTCCTAAGCTCCCGCCGCCTGCACGGCGTCCACAATGGGCGCCGCCGCTGCGCCTGAGAGAGCCGCACTCGCCGTCTGGTGGTTTGAATTGCGACGTGCTCTCGACTGAGTTGAAGAGTCGGGATGAGCCTTGAGCCATGCCTTGTACTCCCTGTCGGCATGAAAGACCTTCTCGAGACTGCCAGTGACCACGTGCGAGAGGTCGCGTGTGCCGAGGAATGCTGCGTAGCGTTTCAGCCGGTCAAGCGTTGAGATTTCGAGCCGCAGGGCAACGGTCTGCTTCTCGGGTGGTGCTGGTTTGGGTTGAATCAGCGGCATTGCTTCCTCCTGTCGATTCACTTGAAAGCTTCATCCTCGCGGAAGTACGTGATCGTCAAGCCCAAGGGGTTTATCGGGATCAGGGCATTAGGAACATTGGTTCGAAACATGAAGACGAAGGTGGCGGTGTAAAGGGTCTTCTTGAGCACCGAGTGGTCTACGGGC
>DATDGR010000262.1:0-13434 GCA_036521995.1 Terriglobia bacterium
TCGGGAATGTTCTGGACCGTCTGGGGAGCCAACGCCATCCTGGCCTTGCGCTGCTCCCACCTCAACGGCCGCTTTGAGCAGTACTGGGAGGACCGCCGGGAGGCTAATGCCGCTTAATTCCAACTTCCATGTCGCGCACCCTTTGACTTCTTTTCTGTTAATTTTACGTGAAGACTTGCCAGCTCCCGGCCAGGACTTTCAAGGCGCGCGTAAAGCGTTGAGCCTCGCACCTAACCTCCTCGACAGCGGTCCGGCCGCGGCGCCACAAGTGGCGTTTCAGGCTTTAACAGGTTTGACACTCGGTTCTTCCCCCGCTATTCTTGTCCCGATAGGTGTGCCGCGCATCTAAACGGAGTAGCCCGCGATTGTCGTAACCCACTGTGTGGGAAGACGGCCGGACGAAGATTGGGCTCGTGCAGACGCGTCGAGGAAGTTGATGAAAAAGAAGCATTTTGTGGAAGCCTTAGACATTCTCGGCTGGAGGTTTGTGCACCTTATGGTGCTGCCGCTTCTGCAGAGCCCTGAAGAAGTCCTGGTGGGGGGGCAAGCGGTCATCGAAGGGGTGATGATGCGTTCGCCCCACTCCTACGCAGTGGCAGTGCGCTGCCCGGATGGGTCCATCGCGGTTGGCGAGGATTACCTTGACCGGCCGTCTGAAAAGCATCCGTGGCTGCGGTATCCCATCCTGCGCGGGCTTGGGACGCTGGGGCAGGCCATGGCGCTCGGGATCCGGGCCCTGAAATACTCGGCCGAACACGCCATTGAGAGCGCGCAGGCGCCCAGCGAGGCCGCGAAACCAGGAAACAAGCCGGAAATGAGCCGTTGGCTGATGGCCTTGAACATCATTTTGTCTCTGGGATTCTTCATCGCTCTATACAAGTTACTGCCTTTGTACATGGCGACCAAGCTGCAGTCCCACTACGCGATCGTGGGTAACCTCGTGGTTTTCAACTTTGTGGACGGCTGCATTCGCATCGGGTTTTTCCTGGTCTTTCTGGCTTTGCTGGCCCAATCCAAGGACATCCGCCGGGTATTCGAGTATCACGGCGCCGAGCACAAGGTGGTGTGGGCGTTCGAAAAGACGGGGCGGATGGATGTGGACACCGCCCGCTCGGCCACGCGTTTTCACCCTCGCTGTGGGACTAGCTTTCTGCTGGTGGTTATGGTCATCGCTATGGTCTTCTATATGGTGCTGCCGTTCCACTCCTTCGCCGGAAAGCTGATCGGCCGCCTGGCGCTGCTGCCGCTGATTGCCGGCGTATCCTATGAGTTCATTCGCTTCGCGGCCAAATCAAAGGGCAGACTCTGGCACTGGGCTTCGCAACCGGGCCTGTGGCTGCAGCGGATCACCACACTCGAGCCCGACGACAGCCAGCTTGAGACCGCCGTCAAGGCGCTGGAGAGCGCCATGGCCCTGGAGAAGGCGCGGGGCGGCGAGCTGGTGATCGCTTAGTGATGAAAAAAAATCGAAAAATGAACGAACGAACCCAACATCTCATTTAGAATATGTGACTTACTATTTTGGGAATTGAGGAAACCCAGCATCTTGTTGATGGGAAGTCGGTTATGCTCAAAAATGGGCTCTCGCGCGGGCTTGGATGCCGGAAAACGGGACTTTCTGGCTGGAAACGGGCATGAACTTCCTGAATAAACTGGCTGAAATCGAGCGGAAATATGAAGCGCTGACGCAACAGCTTGGCGACCCGGCCGTGCTGGGCGATCCGGCCCTTTACCACAAGACCGCCAAGGCCCAGTCCGATCTCTCTGAGATCGTCGAGAAATACCGGGAATGGAAGGGGCTCGATAAGTCGCTGGCGGAAACGAACGCGCTTCTGGCGGAGTCCTCCGCCGACCCGGCCATGAAGGAAATGGCCGAGGAGGAGCTCAGTCAGCTCGAGAACCGCCGCCAGCAGGTGGAAGAAGAGGTCAAGACCCTGCTGCTGCCCCGCGACCCCAACGACGACAAGAACGTGGTGCTGGAGATCCGCGCCGGCACCGGCGGCGACGAGGCTACCCTGTTTGCCCAGGAGCTCTTCCGCCTCTACTCTCGCTATGCCGAATCCCAGGGCTGGCGGGTGGAGGTGTTAGCGGTCAGTGATTCTGGCGTGGGCGGCCTGAAGGAAGTGATCGCCCTGGTCGAGGGCAAGAAGGTTTACAGCCAGCTCAAATATGAGAGTGGCGTCCACCGCGTGCAGCGCGTGCCCGCCACCGAGCAGCAGGGCCGCATCCACACCTCGGCAGTGACCGTGGCCGTGCTGCCCGAAGCCGACGAAGTGGAAGTCCAGATTGATCCCAAGGACATCCGCATTGACACCTTTTGTTCTTCCGGGCCCGGCGGGCAGTCGGTGAATACCACCTATTCGGCGGTTCGGATCACTCATATTCCTACCAGCCTGGTGGTTTCCTGCCAGGACGAGAAGTCACAGATTAAGAATCGCGCCAAGGCGCTCCGGGTGCTTCGGTCGCGGCTTTATGAAATGGAGTTGCAGAAGCAGCAGCAGCAGATCACGGCCGAAAGGCGGCAGATGGTGGGCACGGGCGATCGCAGCGAGAAGATTCGCACCTATAACTTTCCGCAAAACCGCGTCACCGACCACCGGATCGGCCTGACGATCCATCAGCTCGACCGCGTGATGGACGGCAGGATTGACGACATCATCGAGGCGCTGACGGCGTACTATCGCGCCGAGCGGCTGAAGGGTGACAGCGCCGCTGCCTGAGCGGAATTCTGATGGCTGAAACCCAACAGTCCACAACGATAAGGACCAAGATGAGCTGGGCGGAGTTTCTCGCCGCCGGTGAAGAGTGGCAGCGGTGGGAGCTGGTGGATGGCGAGGTACAATTCGTGTCGCCCACCGGACACGAACATGCGGCCGTGATTTCCAATCTGATACTTCAGCTGGGCACGTACTGCAAACAGCATCGGGAATGGATTTCTCTTGCCTCCGAGGCGGCCTTTACCATGGCTTCGGATAACTGGCGCTGCCCCGATGCGGCTCTCGTCGGCGCCGAGCGATACCCGGCCAGGAAGATCCAGGTGGCGCCCGGGACCTTTCCGCCCGACGTGGCCTTTGAGGTCTATTCTCCGGGTGACACCGCCTCCCAGATCGGTCTCGAGCGCAGGGACTACCAGGAGAGCGGCGTGATCCAGGTGTGGATCGACCCGGAAAGACGCTCGGCGGAGCTGATTGAGCCTGGCCGCCCGCCCCGGTACTTCGACGGGGACCACCCGCTGGTGATCGATCGGCTGACGGGCTTCACCCTGGATCTCAAAGCGCTTTTGAAGTGTAGCTTATACAGCTAGCCTCTTATCAGGCCCGCCCGCGCCTTCCATGCAACTCCATCAAGCGCTCCGCGGCGGCGGCGCCGCCCTTGAGAACCGCGATGTTCCTTCCGCCAGGCTTGCCGCCGAGCTTCTGCTGATGTACCTTCTCGGCCGCGATCGCGGGTATCTTTACGGCCATCCCGAGCTTGATCTTTCCCCGGAGACCTTCGCTCGCTACTCCGAGCTGATTGCCGAGCGCGCCACGGGCAAGCCCACCCAGTACATCACCGGCCACCAGGAGTTCTGGGGTCTCGATTTCGAAGTCACCCCCGACGTGCTGATTCCGCGGCCTGAAACCGAGCACCTGGTGGAAGCGGTGCTGGACCTCTTGCAAACCGCCCGGGCTGGAAGACGCGAAGCGACTGCAGGGATCATCGACGTGGGCACAGGATCGGGCTGTATCGCGTTGGCGCTGGCTTCGGAGCTTCCCGGGGCGCAGATTTTCGGCACTGATGTCTCGCGACCGGCACTCGAGGTGGCACGGCGCAACGCAGAGCGTCTCGGTCTCTCGCACCGAGTACAATTTGTGCAGATGGATCTGCTCGCGGCCGTGAGAGATCATGCCGGGACGGATGATGGCGAAGCGGCCGGCTTTGACTTCGTCGTTTCGAACCCGCCCTATGTCGGCAGTGACGAGATCAACTCGGTCCAGCGCGAGGTGCGCGAGTTCGAGCCACGGCTCGCCTGGTGTGGTGCCGGGCAAGGCGATGGGGTTTATCATCGACTTTTCCCGCAGGCGTTCGAGGTTCTGAAGCCCCGTGGATGCGTGGCGGTCGAGGTCGGGTACAATCAGGCGGACAGGGTTTTGGATTTACTCAAACAGGGCTGGACCTGCACTGAGGTCCGGCCTGACCTTGCCGGCATTCCCCGGGTGGTGATGGCGCGCAAGCAGTTGCCGGAACTGAAGTAAGCACTGGCAACTGAGATGGAAGGCTCATGGACACGGCTCCGGTCCGGCAGATTTTGCACGTCGACATGGACGCCTTCTACGTCTCCGTAGAGGAGATCGAGAATCCTTCTCTGCGCGGCAAGGCGGTGATTGTGGGCGCGGACCCCGACGGCCGCGGCGTGGTCACGGCCGCCAGCTACGAAGCGCGCAAGTTCGGCGTCCACTCGGCGCAACCGATCGGCAGCGCCAAAAAGCTCTGTCCTCACGCCGTCTTTTTGCGCGGCAATTACACCAAGTACGCGCAGTATTCAAAGCGCCTCCACGGAATCTTTGCTGAGTTCACGCCCGTGGTGCAGATGGTCTCGATCGACGAGGCCTATCTTGACCTTACGGGCTCGGAGCGGCTCCACGGCCCGGCGCTGTGCGCGGCCGACCGGCTGATTCGCGAGGTCAAGGAAAGGACGGGGCTCAATTGCTCGGTGGGTACGGCGACCTCCCACGTCGTGGCCAAGATCGCTTCGGATCAGGCCAAGCCCCACGGTTTGCTCTGCGTTTTTCCGGGCCGGGAATCCGCGTTTCTTGGGCCTCTGCCGGTGCGCCGGATGCCCGGGATCGGAAAGGTAACAGAGCCGGAACTGGCGTCGCTCGGCATCTGGACGATCGGCGATATTCAGGTGTTCGGACTCGATCGCCTGCGCCAGAGATTCGGCAAGTACGGCGAGTGGCTTCACATGAAGTCCATTGGGAAGGATATTGAGGCCTACCGCTACAGTGAGGAGACCAGACAGATCAGCCATGAGACGACCTTTGACCGCGACACCAGCGACGCCGTCGAGCTCGAACGGACGCTTTCACTGCTATCTCAGCGCGTGGCGCGGCGGCTGCGCGAACACGCCTTCTATGCCCGTACGATCGGCCTGAAGATTCGCTTTGCGCCTTTTCGCACAGTGACTCGGGACGTGACCCTGGCCGAGCCTACCCAGCTTGACGCCGTCGTCTTCGAGCACGTCCTCCGTCTCTTTGAGAAGACCTTTCGGGCAAGCCAGAAGGTGCGCCTGCTGGGTGTGAGGGCCTCAAATCTTGAACGTGGAACTTTCCAGCAGAATCTGCTGGCGGCGCCCGCACACGAGCGCCTCGACCGGCTGGCGCGCGCCGCAGACGAGGTCCGGAACAAGTTCGGATTTGACTCGGTGCGCCTGGCACGGTCGTTGGAGCCGGGCAGCAAATCAGGGAAAAAACAGAAGGGGTGAACCCGTCATCCTGAATGGTGTTCGTGAAGGAGGTTGAGATGCGCATCAGACAACGCGCCTGTCGCGCGCTAGGGATTGGTTTGGTCGTCGCCGTCGTCGCTGGACTTGCGGCCTTTGGCCTGAGGCGTGCCGCGGCCGCTCCGCGGCAAAATCCTTCGGCGATTGTCCAGTGTGACGTTCCGTCAGGCTGGGGTGCTTACCGTGGCGCCGCACTTGGCGGACTTGTCTTTGAAGATTCAGCTGGCACCCTTCGTGTCGTCGACTGCAGTTCACACGCGCCCATTGTGGCCTACCAAATCCGGCGCACGACCACCCAGCCGTAGACGTTGGATCAGGAGAGATCACATGCCCAGTCGCAGAGTCAGTGGCACAGGCACGACCAAGGCAAAGAAGAGTGCGCCGGCCGTCAGGACCGTCGGGTCTCGTCCGGGGAGCGCACAGGACAAAGCGGTTCGCGAGCACGTGCTCTACTTGCTTCGGGGCGGCGGCGCCCATGTCGACTTTGAGAAGGCCGTCGGCGATTTCCCTGCCGAATTACAAGGGAAGAAGCCCGCAGGTCTGCCCTTCAGCGCTTGGCAAATCCTGGAACATATGCGCATCGCGCAATGGGACATCCTGGAGTTCAGCCGTGATCCCCGGCACGTCTCGCCACCCTGGCCCGGCGGCTATTGGCCGCCATTGGAAGTGCCGCCGGACCCTGGAGCGTGGGATCGCAGCCTGGCCGCATTTCGCCGCGACCTCAAGGCGATGGAGCGTCTGGTCGCGAATCCCAGCACCAATCTTCATGCCAAGATCGCGCACGGAGAAGACCAGACAGTCCTGCGCGAAGCCCTGCTGGTGGCGGACCACAACGCTTATCACCTCGGCCAGATGGTGATCCTGCGCCGGCTGCTGGGCGCGTGGCCCGAGTAGACCGAGGGTCCGTAGGCAAGAGGTTGGCGGATTGTGTAGGATCAAAAGCGTGCGCGCGCCCATCGGCGCAATCTGAAAACGACACTCACGGGAGGACTAGTTCATGCGGAAGGTGATTCGCACGTCGGAGGCGCCGCGGCCGCTCGGCGTTTATTCTCAGGGCATCATGGTAGACGGCCTGGTTTTCGTCGCTGGGCAGGGTCCCGTTAATCCGGCGACCAACGAAATGGAGCTCGGCGATATTCGCTCCCAGACGCGACGGGTGTTGCAGAACATTCGGGCGATTCTCGAGGCTGCTGGCAGTTCGCTTCAAGACGCCGTCCGGATGGGCGTCTTCCTTGCTGATCTCAACGATTTTGCCGCCATGAACGAGGTCTTTGTCGAGTTCTTCCCGGAGAATCCTCCCGCGCGTACCACGGTAGGTTGCCAGCTTCCCAAGGCCGGGATGAAGGTCGAAATCGACTGCATGGCGCGGGTGCGCGGTCGAGGGCGCTAGTGTTTTCCATTGAGCCCCTCGTCTTCAATCTCAGCTTTGCCGGGCTCGAGATCATCGGCGACTCCCATGGTCGACAGCCGGTAGCGCAGTGCATTCCGCGATAGCCCCAGCAGGCGGGCCGCCTGGCTCTTGTTGCCGTTGGCGCGGCGCAGCGCTTCGCGAATGATCTCGTTCTCAAATTGGTCGAGGGTGACGCCTTCGGGTGGGAAAGGAACCGAGTGATCTCCCATGCCCGCGGCCGCCGAGTTCGTAGGCAGCGTGCCCAGATCCAACCGGATGTCAGCCGAAGCAATCGTGTCTCCAGCCGAGAGCGCAATCGCCCGCTCGATGATGTTCTGGAGTTCGCGAACGTTGCCCGGCCAGTGAAAGTCCATGAGCAACTTGAGGGCATCGGGCGTGATGCCCCGAATCGTTTTGCCGGCCTCGGGCCCGAACCGCCGGATGAAGTGGTCCACCAGAGCGGGGATGTCCTCCTTGTGCGCACGCAAGGGCGGGATGTCTATGGGGACCACGTTGAGGCGGTAATAGAGGTCCTCTCGAAACGTGCCTTGCTCGAGTGCGGCCCGCAGGTCGCGATTCGTCGCCGCCACCAGGCGCACGTCAACCTTCACGGTTCGAGTTCCGCCCAAGCGCTCGAATTCACGCTCCTGCAACACGCGCAGCAGCTTCACCTGTGTGGCCGGCGGCACGTCGCCGATCTCGTCAAGAAACAAGGTTCCCTTGTCCGCGAACTCGAATTTTCCAGGCTTCGAGGTGGCCGCCCCGGTGAAGGCTCCCTTCTCGTAACCAAAGAGCTCGCTCTCCAGCAGGTTTTCCGGGATCGCCGTGGAGTTTATCTTGAGGAACGGGCCCGCCGCGCGCCGCGAGTGCTCGTGAATGGCGCGCGCAATCAGGTCCTTGCCTACGCCGCTTTCGCCGCCCAGCAGCACCGTGGAAGTTGTAGGCGCCACCCGCACCACTGTCGCCAGCACTTCCTGCATGCGCGTGCTGCCCGCCACGATGTTTTTGAATTCGTAACGCTGGCCGAGGGCCTCCCGCAGCGAGCGATTCTCCTGCCGCAGGCGATGAACGTCCAGCTCCTTGCCCACGATCAGCTTCATCTCGTCGAGCGAGAACGGCTTCAGGACGTAGTCGCTGGCGCCCGACTTCATCGCCTCCACGGCCGTGTTGACCGACCCGTAGGCGGTCATCACCACCACCGGAAGCTCGGCGTGGGTCCGCTTCACGGCCTGTAGGAACTCGAGCCCGTTCATGCCCGGCAATTTCAAATCGGTGATCACCAGGTCCACCGGCTCTTGCCTGAGGATCTTGAGCCCGCTCTCGGCGTCGGATGCCACCTGCGCCGAGTAGCCTTGCTCGGCCAGCGAGAGCGACAGCAGGCGAGACATCTTTGCTTCGTCTTCGATAATCAGGATGGTTGGCATGTTCGATTCCATCGGCCGCAGGTCGACCTTGGGCCGGACATCATTCAGACGGAAGAAAGACGCGGAAGCGGGCGCCTTCTCCCGGCTGGCTCACCAGCCGAATCCAGCCTCCGTGCTCATCGATAATCTTGGACACGATCGACAAACCCAGTCCTATCCCATCCCTCTTGGTTGTAAAAAAGGGGTTGAAGATCTGCTCGCGCAGATCGGCGGGCACGCCAGGTCCAGTGTCCTCAAACTCAACTTCGATGCCGGCCCGAAGGCCGGAGTTAGCCGGCCGGACGCTCACCCGGAGCCTGCCGCCCTTTTCGCCCATCGCCTGGTAGGCGTTCACCGCCAGATTGGTAAACACCTGCTCGCAGAGCTCCGCATCCACGCGAACGGCCGTGAGATTAGGGGCATAACGCTGTTCCACCTCCACCTGAGCGCCTCCCAAGCCGTCTCGAGCCGCCTTGAGAGAACGATCGACAATCGTCAGGATATCGGCGGGCTTCCGGTCAATAGGCATCGGACGGGCGAAGTCCAGAAAGCGGCTCACAATTCCGTTGAGGCGGTCCACTTCGCTTGAGATGTAGCCCGCCAGCTCGCCGGCGAGCGCATCCGAAGGCGAGAGCTTTTGAGCCAGCATCTCCGCCGAGCCCTTGATCACGCCCAGCGGGTTGCGAATCTCATGCGCCACGCCGGCCGTGAGTTGGCCGAGCGCGGCCAGGCGCTCGGAACGCCGCACTTCGGCCTGCGCCTGCTCGAGGAGCCGGTTGGTCTCGGCCAGGGTTTCAGCCAGCTTACGGTAGCGCTCCGACTGACGGCGACTTTCGGTCACGAACCGGTTCACGATGACAGCCGCCAGAAAAAGAAAGAGCACCCGGATAGCAATCTCGGTCGCGCCCTCGGGCGTGAGCTCAAATTCCTTCAGGGCCGGATAGAGATACGAACAGTAGGCGGCCGCCGCCACTGCCGTCCACAAGAGCGTCCCCTTGGCCTCGAAAGCTGTGGCTGCCGAAACCACCGGCACGTAATAGATCAGCCAGTAAGGGCTCTCCATCGGAAGGGTGCCGGTGTGACCGATGAGCAGGGTGGCGAGCAGGATCTTGATGGCCACGCTGTAAACGTTACGGCGCGCCGGCGGGAGCGAAGCCAGCAGGCGGCGGTCGAAGATCTGAAACAAGCCGATGGCGAGCAGCGTAAGCTGCTTATGAATCTCGAAGACCGGGCTCAGGACGGCGAGAAAGCCTACGAGCGCGAGCCACAGTAAGTCCATCCAGCGAAAGACCCTCTGGTCGCCGGCCGGAACGTCCTGATCGAGTGGACCAGGAATCGCCGGCCCGGATGTGCGTGCGCCGGCGGCAGCGAGCGGGCTAGTGTCTTGCGTCCGTTCGCTTTGGGGAATCGTGGCTGCTATCACGCTCTCTCCGGAGTCTGCGGGCATCATCAGCTTGCGGTATTTTGGGCTCGCGATCAACCGGCGCGGCCAAAAATCCTGAATGTCGGTATGAAGCCAACGTTGGGTCGGCCGGGTAATTCTTACTCGACCGGTACTTACATAGTTCCCGCGAGACCGTCGCCCAGAGGGCAGGACCTGAAGCGCAACCACTTCAAGGAAAGACACTTGAATGGCCGGATCCAATTTTGGCGAGACACGTGCCCGCCCAAGAGTCAGCCAAGATTTTCCGGTTAGGAAATTTCGCTTCGAGCTGAGCGGAAGGTAAGAAGGGGCGTGTTCAAATTCAAAGGCGAGGAGGATACCATGCCAAAAGCGGAGACAGGACGGTCGCTACCGAGATTGCCCCCGAGGCACCCAAACACCGGCGATCCACAGCCGCTACCGAAGCTGCCTCCGCGGCACCCAAGCTCCGACAACCCACAGCCGCTACCGAAACTGCCTTCGCGGCACCCGGTTCCGCCCGTCCATTGAAGGCGAGTCCTTCACTAATCGCGGGCCGTGCTACCAGGCCGGCGATTTTCTTCGGCGATATGGAGCTCGCCCACAAGCCGGGGGAGCTGGCGGCCGCCGCCGTTTCATGAATCGATCGCAGAGGTCCCCTCCGGCCCAGCCCGGCCCAGCCGGTGGCCGCAACGCTTGCAATAGAGCGCATCCCGATCGTGGGGCTGCAGGCCACACGCGGAACAGACTCGGACGGGCCCGGACGTCGAGGCCCGCGCAAATTCGAAGGTCACGATTCCGGTAGGTACAGCGATAATTCCATAGCCCACGATCATCAGCATAGAGGCCAGGATGCGCCCGATTACCGTATTGGGCGAGATATCTCCATAGCCCACGGTGGTCACCGTGACGATCGCCCAATACATTGCCGTCGGAATGCTGGTGAAGCCGTTCGCCTCGCCCTCGATTTCATACATCATGGCGCCCATAATGATGACGATGGCCAGCACCGCAAAAAGAAAGATGAGTATCTTGCGAAGACTCTCCCGGAGAGCGACCCGCAGGGCGGCGGCTTCGCCGATGTATTCGGTGAGTTTCAAAATGCGAAAGACACGCAGCAGGCGAAGAGAACGCACGACCGTGAAGGAGTGCGCCACTCCAAACAGAAGACTCAGGTAAATCGGGGCGATGGCGAGCAGATCGACGATGCCGAAAAAGCTCCTGGCATAGCGCTTGGCATCCCGGGCGGAGACGAGACGAGCGCCATACTCGAGGGTAAACAGCGAGGTGAAGATCCACTCCGCGACTCTGAGATAGAATCCATAACTTTCGCCGATCGAACGTACGCTCTCCAGAAGCACGCTGAGAACACTGAGCAGAATCAGCGTGAGAAGGATGACGTCAAAGAGCCGGCCGGCGGTCGTATCGTGAGCGAAGATCACCTGGCCCCACTGGTCTCGCCAGGGAGCGCGCTTGTGATCAACAAGGTGCGAATCAGCCATCAGTCTGAACCATCGGCTAGCGGGATTTCGATGCCAGCATACAGCATCCCGAGGCCGACTGGCGCAGAACACCAGTTCTGCGAGCTCAGGAGTGAGGGCGAAATAAGCCGGTCTCGCCCGTTGCGGCTCACGCGGGCGGCAGGTGATCGTTTAGAGAAGATGTGAAGCGAGGCGCGGCTCGGAGGAGCTGGCGGCGCCGTTTCATGAGTCGACCGCACAGCTTCGCTGTGCCCGGCCTATGGCGCTACCCGGAAGTTCACGTTGCTCGAAAGCGTGCCGCTGGGCGTTACCACCTGGACTTTACCGGTGGTGGCGCCCGCGGGTACGGTGGTGGTGATCTCGGAACTCGACACCACCTTGAAGACTGCCGCGGTGCTGTTAAAGCTGACGCTGGTGGCGCCGGTCAGATTCGTGCCCAGAATGTTGACGGCCGCTCCCACCTTGGCGGAAGCAGGCTGTGTTTCTACGAACGGGCCGAGACTTACAGACAGGCTGAACACCGTGCCATCGCCGGCGGTCCCACCATCGGCCGTTGTCCCGTACAGGTTCCCATTGGTGTCTTGCACCAGCCCCCCTGCCGGATATTCGCCGTCGCTGCAACCGCTTTGGGAGCAAAAGCTGTAAAGGGTGGTCATCATGCCACTGGGCGTCATTTTGAAGATGGTCCCATACCCATGGGCCCCACCGATCTGCATTATTCCGTAGAGGTTCCCATCAGTAGCCTGGGTCAGCCCTGCGTAGAGATAATTGCCGTCAGGGCAGCCGCTCTGGGAGCAGACGTTGTATAGGGTGGTGAGTGTGCCGGACGGCGTGATCTTGAAGATCGTGCCGTTGCCGTAGGCCCCGCCGAGGATTGTGGTTCCGTAAAAGTTCCCGTTGGTGCCCTGGACCATCCCGGTTTGGGGAAACTCGCCGTCAGGGCAGCCACTTTGCGAGCAGAAGCTGTGCAGCACGGTGAGGGTGCCGCTTGGAGTGATTTTGAACACTGTCCCATCGCCGTGAGATCCGCCTGCGAGCGTCGTGCCGTAAAGGTTTCCATCTGTGCCCAGGATCAACACCGCGAAGGGGTTTTCCCCGTCCGCGCAACCGGTTTGGGAGCAGAAGCTGTGCAGCATGGTGAAAGTGCCGCTTGAGGTGACTTTGAACACCGTACCATCGCCCTTAGACCCGCCCAGGTAGGTTGCCCCGTAAAAGGCCCCATTGCCCGCCTGGACCACTCCTGCTAACGGCTCGGCGCCGTCCGTGCCATCGAAACTGTGCAGCGTCGTAAGCGCGCCACTTGGGGAGAGCTTGAAGATCGTGCCTTGGTCGTTGGCTCCGCCCAAGTACGTTGTCCCGTAGAAGTTTCCGTCGGTGCCCTGCACCGGGGCCGCATAAGTGTATTCGCCATCTGCGCAATCGCTTTCGGAGCAAAAGCTGTAAGGCGTCGTCAGCGTGCCGGCTGTGGTGATCTTGAAGACGTTCCCCGAGCTGCTGGCGCCGCCATAGTACGTTGTCCCATACAGGTTTCCATCGGTGGCTTGGCTCATCGCCGCATAGGGCAGTTCGCCGTCCGTGCCGTCGAAACTGTGTATTGTGGCGAAGGTCTGCGCGGATAATGTCTCCTGCGCTGGGTGTGAAGAGGCGCTCGGTGCCGTGCCTGCATCGCTCACGCCAGAGAGATCAGACCCCTGCGCGACCGCAGGTGCCCTGCGCGCCAAAAGACAAAGAGCTGCCAATGCTATGTACCACGCTGCCTTCCTCACGCCGCGCCTGGCTTTCAATTTCTTCATTATGGTCTCCTTTCTTAGCCTCGCTTCGAAATTCGAACCTGCGAGCATCCTCTCGAATCGGGCGGCCCCTCAGGGCAGCGGCTCGATACGAGCCCAATCCGTGCGTCCGGGAGGAGAATCGAAACCCGAGCGGACAGATCGGCGTGCATCAAGCCGACCCGGAGACCGCCACGAATAGGCTAATCGAGCCAATCGCGGCGCTCGTCACGGGAGCGTCGCGGCAACGTCAAAACTTTGTAAAAATCGCGAGGGCAGGCTTTAGGGTGGCGCCTCCCCGAGCGCAGGCATTCCGCACGTGCACATGCCGTAGCGCGTTCGGAAAATGCCGCACCAGAAATTACGGAATCTGGGTATCCACTTGACTCAGGTAACCCCTACCGGTTGTGGTTTCGCCTCGGTGTTTCGAACGATGGATGCGTAAGTGGCTGGTTCTACGGCCACCGCCTGCTGGACAAGCCGGAAGAATAGTTTGCCTCGGCGGCG
>DATDGR010000263.1:0-3937 GCA_036521995.1 Terriglobia bacterium
GGGCTCGATCGTCTCCCGGATGAACGCCTGCAAGCTGGTGGCCGAGGCATCAAGGATCCGCCGCAACCGGATGCGGCCCATGGCTTCGCCGTCTTCTTCGCAAGCCACCGCAACCAAAGCCTTAGTCCCTGTCCGGCGACCACGCTTCCCCTCCTCCAACCCGCCGATGTAGGTCTCGTCCACTTCCACTCGACCCAAGAGCCGATTACGGCCTGGTCGTACCATGGCCCGACGAAGCTTGTGCAGCCAAGTCCAGGCGGTGAAGTAGCTCCCCAGACCCAAGATGCGCTGCAGCCCCAGGGCACTGGCTCCGTTCTTTTGCGCCGTCACCCACCAGATCGCTCGAAACCAAAGGGTCAGCGGTTTGCGCGTATCCTGGAAGATCGTCCCCGCCGTCAGCGATGCTTGGTACTGGCATCCTGCGCAGACCAGGAGGTTGCGCTTGGTCGTCCAAGCGGAGGTCCCACGGCAGCGTGGGCAGGCGAAACCCTCCGGCCAACGGAGCTTCACCCAATAGTCCCGACAGGCCTGCTCGGTTCCGAATCTGGTCTCCAATTCGTCCAAGGTAGCAGGGTAATCCTCCACAGCCGACTACCACAACATATTGACGTACTGGAGTCAACTGAATACCCCAATTTCGGAAAACCCACGGGCCAACCGGTGTGGAAGCCGCGATTCTGGGGGCTGTCGGGCGGGATCCGGGGGCTCCGGGCTGTTGGCCTGGGATCGGGGGTCTGAGGGCCGCCGCGGAGTGCGCGGTCCGGTGGACTGGAGAGCGTTGACCGTCCAGGCGGCCAGGGATTCCGGGGTGAGACAGGGGGATCGGCGTAAGGGCATGAGACTCCTCGCGAGGACACCTTATCACATACTGTTAATAAGGATTAAGTATCGACAAGCGGCTCTGCGATGTCAAGCAGGTAGGCGGTTCTGAAAGCCGCCTTTAATCTCAAAACCGGCCGATTGCGGGGTGTAGAAAGGGCTTGACAGCCTCTGCTCTATATATGTAGACTTTATGCGATGAAGACTCCCCGCATATCTTCGGAGACTCTCCTCGTGCTGGAAAGGTTCGTCGAGCGCCCAACGGGCTGGCGGTACGGCTATGAGCTGAGCCGTGAAACCGGGCTGAAGTCAGGCACGCTCTACCCTATTCTCATGCGGCTTGAAAAGCACGCATTGCTCGAAGCTCGCTGGTTGGCGACAGAAGACGGCGTACCGCCGCGGCACACATACCGCTTGACGCCGAATGGATTGGAATTCGCCCGGGTGAGGCTTGCCGAGCCTCGGCCAGACTGCTTGCTGCAGCAGCCCACGCTGAGCAGAGGGTTAGGGTGATGCTGGTAACGCATCTTCGTCGACTTGCGACCGTGCTTCTGGAGTCAGCGATTCGCATCGCGCCGGCGGACACGCGCGACTGGGGCCGGGCGATGCGCGGCGAACTCAACCACGTGGAAGGGCATTGGGCGGCGACAGCGTGGGCGCTAGGTGGTGCGAGTGTTCTCGCGAAACGCGCCCTCGCCGCTCTCCTTATCCCGAGCCGCCATGGGCAGGGCCTCCCGCCCGGTCCCGGGCTTTTCGCCAAGGATGTTTCCGTGCGGAACGCGGTGTTGATCACAGGCGGCGGATGTATTCTGGGCGCGCTGCTGTTCTTCGCCGCCCCGCCGTTTCGTCAGGCCCTTCGCGTCGCGATCTCGCCATGGACCAGGGCATTCCTGAACGCAAGCGATGACCAGCCCCGGTTGGTGGCGCTCGCCAGGCGGGCAGAGCAGCGCCGCGACGCCGAGGGGTTGGCTTTCTGCGCGGTTCGACTGAGGAATGCCGGCGCCGGTGCCCGGTTGGCGCAGGAAGCCGTCGGACTCGACCCGAATCTTCTTTGGGTCTACGCGGTAGTGGCAGTGCGTCACCCTGGCCTTCGCGAGATCAGCGAGTGGATTCCCCTGCTTGAGCGCTGGGACCCGCAGAATGCCCTTTTCCCCTTGATCACCGCGGAGAGCGTCGATATCAGCCACGTGGACCGTGAGGACTTCAACACGCAAGGAGGCGAGAAGGACCCGGAATGGCGAAGCGCCATGACCGCCGCGTTCCAGTCCCCAAAGTTTGATGATTACCTGGACCGTGTCGAGGAACTGGACCGAAGCGTGGTGCCCCGATATGGGTTCTATGACCCGGAGGACGTGCTGTTTGAAGAGGAGGACAGCCTACCGACCTATACGGCGAGCGGTTCCCGGCAGTTTGCATCTTCCTTGATTCAGTCCGGGGAGGATCTCGAAGCCAAAGGTGACCGCAAGGGTGCGCGCGATAAATATTGGGCCGTGGCTCACTTCGGCCAGATGATCGATTCTCAGGGACACACCAGTGTCGAACACGGAGCCGGCACCAGCCTTCAGGCCATGGCCTACAAGCGGCTCCAAGCGCTATCCCGGAAGGAAGGGAGCCCGTCGGAAGCCGCGCTTTTCAGCTACCTGACGGCAAAATTCGACGAGCCCAGCCAGGCGCGCGGACAGCTTGGGGGATGGATCTTCGGCTGGGATATCTGCAAACGGAATGCCTCGGTATTGCTGGTGGCGGGGCTGATGATGCTGATCTTTTCCGGGCTTTTGGTGGTGACCGCATCGATCCTGATCGCAGGAAGTCGCCGGGGCGCGGGGCCCGCTGCCCAGACCGCTAAGCCCGCGGCCACGCTGGTTGCAATGATCAGCGCGGTGGGCTTGTTGCTCTCCTCCTCGGCACTCTATCTCACCTATCGTCCTTACTGGTACATTTTCCAAGGCGCCATCCTGAACGGCGACAGGACCCAGGCCCGGGACCTCCGCGCCTTTCTGAATTCCACTCAGATGCTTCTCCGCTTTCACCTCGTCCTATCGCCGGACGAGCAGTTTCGTTTCTGGGGAGGCTTGACCTCGCTCGGTATCATCGGACTCATTCTCATTCTTCTGCGACATTTCCGAAGCCGCGCGCGAACAAACGGGCTTCAGCATAGTTCTCGGGTACCGTGACCTTTCGTTGGTAGCCAACGTCGGGGCTGCGGCGACTAGGGAGATGTATGCGCGGGAGCTTCTGGAGGGAAATCTATGAGAGGGCAATTCTTCGTTGCATTGCTCTGTGCAGAGCTCGCGGCCGCCGCACCGGTTAACGGTGACGGGCAGGATGCTGCGCCGGCGGCTGAAATCTTTATTGGTGGTTCCAAACTGTGGCAACACGTCGAAGCCTCGCCCATGGCCGGGGGCGGTCTCTACCACAACAGCGGCGTCGAAGTAGCCGCAACTGGCAATGTCAATCGTTTCCTCGGCCTGGAAATGGACCTCAGCAAGTTCCAGGATATTGCCCCGACGGACTATTTTCGGCTACTGTTCGGGCCACACGTCGCGTACAACGCCAACTCGCGTGTGAGCCCGTTCGCACACGCTCTGTTGGGGCTGACGCGCGACCGGATATGCACTTCTTCCTGTGAAGTTACGTCCGAGGAGGTAGGGCGAGACGCCTTCACGATTGCCATCGGCGGAGGCGTGGATGTGAAGGTCTCTCGCATCTTTTGGCTTCGCCCGATCCAGGCGGACTACGTGCACGCGTTCTTTCCCAACGCCTTTCCCAACGCCGCGGAAAACAATCTACAACTGTCCTTCGGCATAACATTCCGCTTCGGGAGTGCGGGAACGGCTCGCAAGCCGTAGCGCTAGAGTCGTGGCGACGATCATTGCTCCCGGAGATGATCCTGGCCAGGGAGGTGAAAGATGAAAACACTTATGGCGACAGCAGCGCTGTTCCTGATGGTGCCGGCCTTGGCGTCGGCGCAGGACTCGGCCCAGGACGTAAATCCTCCGTATCGGGGCCAGGGCTATTTGGTCTTTGGTGTAGGTCCAGGGACGGGCGGACCCCAGAATTCCGTTTTCAAGCAGGTAGGCGGCGGTGGAGAGGGGTTTTTGTACAAGGGACTTGGTGT
>DATDGR010000264.1:0-42083 GCA_036521995.1 Terriglobia bacterium
GACGAAGCTTCGTTCTACGAACTCCGCTTCGTCGTGGTTCAAGTCTAGGAGTGCGGTCGCGGCCTCAAGGGTCTGCGATGAACGGTCCGGCCAAGAACAAGAGCGCCGGACCGCCCTTGACCCCGCGCCCGCACGCGGCAGGGGTCGTGTCTCTAAATTGTGCTTGACTACGCCGACGCCGTTATAGACGCGCTACCCTTGCTCTGCGAGGAATTTCTCGAGCGGCTCCCAATAGTGGGCTTTCCATCCCGCCGCCAAGCTTTCACCCCGGCCCGCGGGAAAGCCCGCGTGGTCAAAGATGATTTTGGTCCCGGCGCCTTGCTCCACGAGCTCGAATTTCGCAATCGAGTAGACGCCCGGATTCCAGCTGCCCGCTCGCCAGGCTTGGACAATTCGCTGGTCCGGTATGAGTTCGATTTGTCGCCCCGTGATGTACCCTCCGAAGAGTGTGAAGGCGCCTCCCAATTCACGACTGATCTGGGTGGGCTTGCCTCCGGGAGGCATGGACTGCATGACTCCGCTGAGTTGTATGATCTTGTCGAACTGTTTGGTGTCGATGAGTGCTTCGTATACACGCTTCCTGTTCCCTTTGAAAACGGTCTCTTGATGAATGGATTCGGCCGAATAAGAGATCTCCCCCTCGGTTTCCGCCCGTGGCTTGGCTGAGCCCAGAGCAAGACTGCCGAAAATGATGGCGGCACCGGTGATCACCTGCCGGCGCGTTGGGGAACCGAATATTGCGTTTTCCGCTCTCATCATTGCCCTCCCAGGTTCTTGCGGTGCAACGTCGCTGCATCAGAGCACGCGATCAAAATATGTTTAATATCATGTTTTCCTGTTGAAATTGTCGCCGGCGACCCCCTTGGATGCAATTCGCGACGCGAATCCAGGGTCAGCTTGACCCCATGCGGTTTTTACCCTAGATTTGGAGTTCGGCTATCCCCGCCCGTTTAGCCAGCAGGTTGGTGAAAAAGGATCGCTGCGAGGTTTCCCGCATCCGTTATTGATTTGGATCAAATTCACGGGCTGCGGCCGTCGCCCCATGTTCAGGCAAGACAAAACCCGCCTTTCTAGTCTCCTCCCCGTGACTCTTGTCGGGCTGGCGGTGGCCTCCACGGCCGGGCTCGCCCTGGAGCCGGTGGCCGGACGGCACGGGATGGTGGCGTCGAGCGAGCCCAACGCTTCCGAAGCCGGGGTGGAGATCCTTCGCGCCGGGGGCAATGCCGTGGATGCCGCGGTGGCGGTTGGTTTCGCGCTGGCGGTCACGCATCCCTTTGCCGGCAACATCGGCGGAGGCGGGTTCATGCTGCTGCGTCTGGCTTCGGGTGAGACGGCTTTCGTTGACTACCGCGAGGAAGCTCCGGGCGCGGCTTCTCATAACATGTACCTGGACGCTTCGGGCAATCCCATTCCGGGCGCGAGCCTGGAGGGAGCGCTGGCTTCGGGCGTGCCCGGCACGGTGGCTGGACTGGCTCTCGCCGAGGGGAAATACGGCAAGCTCGGACTGCGCCACGTGATGGATCCCGCTATCCGTCTCGCCTCCGAGGGGTTCGAAGTCAGCTACACCCTGGCGCAGGACCTGCGTGGGGAAAGCGCGAAGCTGGGCAAGTACGATGAGTCGCGCCGCATCTTCCTGCGCGATGGCAAGTTTTACGAGGCCGGCGAGATCTTCAAGCAGCCGGAGCTGGCAGCGACGCTGCGGGAGATCGCCGAACACGGTCCGGACGCCTTTTACCACGGCCCGATTGCCCGCGAGATCGCGGTCAGCATGGAGAAGAATCACGGCTTGATCACGCTGGCCGACCTGGCCGAGTATCAAGCCAAGATCCGGCAGCCGCTGGTGGGGCATTTCCGGGGATACACCATCCTGACCGCGCCGCCGCCGAGCTCGGGCGGAATAGGGCTCCTGGAAATGCTCAACATTCTGGAGCCGCTCGACCTGGGAGCGCCCGATTCGTATGCGTCCATGCACCTGATCATCGAGGCGCAGCGCCGCGCCTATGCCGACCGGGCCGAGTACCTGGGCGATGCGGATTTCGTGAAGGTCCCGGTGGCCGGCCTCACCAACAAGGACTACGCCGCTCGCTTGCGCCAGGAGATGCTGGCCTCCAGGCCGGACGCCCCAGTGCGAGCCGGAGAGCCCGCCGCAGCCGAGCCCGGCACCACCACGCATTACTCGGTGGTGGACGCTGAGGGCAACGCGGTGTCGAACACTTACACTCTCAACGCCGGCTACGGCTCGGGCCTCACGGTGGAAGGCGCCGGGTTTCTGCTTAACGATGAAATGGACGATTTCGCCGCCAAGCCCGGATCGCCCAACTTGTTCGGCCTGATTCAGGGCGAAGCCAACGCCATTGCACCCCACAAGCGCCCTCTTTCCTCCATGACGCCCACGATTGTTCTCGAGGACTCGTCTGCGAGCGGTTCTGGCGGTCAACCCGACCTTCGCCTGGTGCTGGGCTCGCCGGGAGGGGGCACCATCATTAACACGGTGCTCGAAGTACTGCTGAACGCGCTCGTCTTCCACCTCGATATTCAGCAGGCGGTTGACCTTCCCCGTTTCCATGACCAGTGGATGCCCGACCAGGTGCTGCTGGAAGACACGATTTCGGAGGACACGGCGGCGCGCCTGACTGAGGCCGGTTACAAGCTGAAACGAGTGGGCAGCTTGGGAGACTGCGAGGCTATCGAAGTAGACCCGCGCACCGGCTGGCGCTTTGGCGCCTCCGATCCGCGGAGTGGCGGAAGGGCGGTCGGCTACTGATGGAGTACGGCCTCTCAACCCGACTGTTTGCGGCCGAGCGTCTGAGTTCACGCCTGCTCGACCGCATTTTGCAGGCCGGCTTCCGCGAGATCGAAATCTTTGCTGCGCCGGAACATCTGGACTACCGCGACGTTCATCACGTTCGCGACGTGGCCCAGTGGTTCGGCGACTTGGGGGTGGCGCTTCACTCCGTACATGCGCCGCTCTTTTCTGAGCCCGGCGGAGGCCGCCGAGGCGGCCTCGCCATCTCCATTGCCTACACGGAGCGCCGGCTGCGCATCGACTCCATGGACGAAATCAAACACACCCTGGAAGTGGCAGAGCGCCTCCCCTTCCGTTTCCTGGTGCTGCACCTGGGGCTCGATACGGACGAATACACACTGGAGAGGTACGACGCCGCTTTCACCTCGCTCGAGCACCTTCGCGTCTTCGCCAAAGAGCGCGGAGTGAGCCTGCTGCTGGAGAACACGGCGGCGGAACTGGGCAAGCCCTCACGCCTGATTCAGTTCCTCTCCTACACGCACCTGGACGACGTTGGAGTCTGCTTCGACGTTGGCCACGCCCATCTGAGCGGTGACCCGCTTGAGGGCCTTCGAACGTTGCGCGAGCGCGTGGCTTCGGCTCATCTCCATGATAACCACGGCGAGAGGGACGAGCATTTGATGCCGTTTGAGGGCGGGACCGTCTGGCCGAGTCTGATTCAGGATCTGTCGGACGCCTCGGCCGCCAAGAGCGGTGGTCTTTGTGCCTTTTTGGAGTTGCAGGATCGCGGGCCGGAAGCTACCAGCCTGCCGCGCGTCCGTGAGGTGGTTCAAAAGCTCGAAGAACTTGGAGGAGAACGGCGGGAGTAGCAAGCATCGGCACGGAGCCCGGAGGCCACAGAGTCTTTCCCGCCGCCGGGTGGCAAGTGTTAACACCTCTCTCGCAGAATTCGCAGAAGCGTCGCTGAGAAAACAATATGGAACTCCCTGTGGTTGAGATCCGCGACATTTCAAATCACGCCGGCCGGGACGTGATCATTCAGGGCTGGCTCTACAACCTCCGCGAGAGCGGCAAGCTGCTGTTTCCACTCTTCCGCGACGGCACGGGCGTGATTCAAGGTGTGGTGGTAAAGTCGGCCGTGCCGCTCGAGGTCTTCGAGCGCGTCAAAGGCCTGACTCAGGAGTCATCCGTGCGAGTTGCCGGCAAAGCCCGTGCCGACCAGCGCGCGCCGGGCGGCTTCGAACTTGATGTTTCCGGTATCGAGGTGATCCAGCGCGTGCCCAGCGAGCAACCTTATCCCATCACGCCCAAGGAGCACGGGGTTGAATTTCTCATGGATCACCGCCATCTATGGCTCCGCTCGGCGCGTCAGCGGGCGATTCTGGGCGTACGCCACGAAATCATCAAGGTCACGCGCGATTTCTTCGACCATCGCGGCTTCACCCTGGTGGACACGCCCATCTTCACGCCGGCCGCCTGTGAGGGCACCACCACCTTGTTCGAAGTCGGATACTTCGACGACAAGGCTTACTTGACGCAGTCCGGCCAGCTCTACAACGAGGCCGCTGCCATGGCCGTGGGCAAGACCTATTGTTTCGGCCCGACCTTCCGGGCGGAGAAATCCAAGACCCGCCGGCACCTGACCGAATTCTGGATGGTGGAGCCCGAGGTGGCTTTTGCCCATCTCGAAGAAGTCTGCGTGCTGGCCGAGGAATTGGTGGCTTATATTGCGAACTGCGTGCTGGAAAAACGCCGAACCGAGTTGAAGACACTGGAACGCGACGTCAGCAAGCTCGAAGCGGTGAAGCTTCCCTTTCCCCGCCTGACCTATGATGAGGCGGTGAAGATCCTCGAGGAGAAGGGCAGTGAAATCAGGTGGGGTGGCGACTTCGGAGGCACGGACGAAACGATTCTCAGCGAGCAGTTCGATCGTCCCGTGTTGGTGACGCACTATCCGGCCGCCGTCAAGGCGTTTTACATGGCTCCTGACCCGAAACGGCCCGAATTGGCCCTGGGCGTGGACATGCTCGCGCCCGAAGGCTACGGCGAAATCGTGGGCGGCGGCGAGCGCCTGGCCGACTATGAGGAGCTGATGAAACGGATTGCTAGGGAGAACTTGCCGCAGGAGAACTTCGAGTGGTATCTCGACCTGCGCCGCTACGGCAACGTGCCGCACGCAGGCTTCGGCATGGGAATCGAGCGCGTGGTGGCTTGGATCTGCGGGTTGGATCACGTGCGGGAGACGATTCCTTTTCCGCGCATGTTGTACCGGCTGAAACCGTAGCCCGTCGAGATCCAGAACCGCTTCTCAGGTTAAGACCGTGAAGATCCGCATTCTGGGGGTGCCGCTCGACCTTGGCCAGGAGCGCCGCGGCGTTGACATGGGGCCGTCGGCCATTCGCGCGGCCGGCCTTAATTCAGCCCTGAAGGCCCTGGGGCATCAGGTGGAAGATGCGGGAAATGTCCACGTAAAGCTGGCCGAGGAACAGCCCTTCGGCGACCGGCGGGCCAAGTATCTCAACGAAATCTCGGAAACCTGCCAGGAAGTGGCGACTCGCGTCTGCCAGACGCTGGAGGACGGATGCTTTCCCTTGTCGCTTGGGGGCGACCACTCGATGGCCATCGGAACTGTGTCAGGCGTCTCCAAGTTTTACCGGGACCGCGAGCAGTCGATGGGCCTTCTCTGGATCGACGCTCACGGCGACATGAACACACCGGAAAGCAGTCCGAGCGGCAACGTTCACGGCATGCCCTTTGCGGCCGTGCTCGGGATCGGTTCCGAAGCTCTCACCCACATCTTCGACTTTGCTCCCAAAGTGCGTGCAAAGGACTGCGTCCTGGTTGGAGTGCGCGACGTCGACTCCAGGGAACGCCGCCTAATTCGCGCCTCCGGCGTTAACGTTTTCACGATGCGGGACATCGATGAGCTCGGGATGCGCACCGTCATGCAGCAGAGCCTTGAACTTGCGACGCGCGACACCGAGGGCTTCGTGGTTTCGTTCGACCTTGACGTGGTAGACCCGGACGAAGCGCCGGGGGTAGGGACAGCGGTGCCGGGGGGAATCACTTTTCGCGAGACCCACCTGGCCATGGAGATCATCGCCGACAGCAAGAAGATGCTAGCGCTCGAGATCGTGGAGGTGAATCCGATTCTCGACACGCTGAACCGCACCGCCGTCCTCAGCGTGGGCTTGGCCAGCTCGGCGCTGGGGAAGAAGATCCTGTAGTCTGCTTGCGTTGCGTGACCGCCTTGGCCCTCGGCCAATCCCATTCTCGGCCCGAAGGAACTCCATCTTGAGTAAACGAATTCGACTCGGCATCCTATTTGGCGGCCGTTCCGGTGAGCACGAAGTCTCGCTGATCTCGGCGGCGTCGGTGCTCAAGGCGCTCGATCCGAGAAAGTACGAGATAGTTCCAATTGGAATCACGCGTAAGGGCCAGTGGCGGGTGGGGTCGACACCTCAGCAGTTTGCAAGCGCGCCTGAACGCGCGCTGGCCGCCGTCCTCGAGCAAGGTCAGGTGGTGACCGCGTCAGCCGATCCCAGCCGGCCCGGCCTCCTGCCGGTCGAGAATCGTGCTTCGACGCCTGACGTGGCGGATCAACGCCTGGACGTGATCTTCCCCATTCTTCACGGCACCTTTGGTGAAGACGGCACGGTGCAGGGACTGCTTGAGCTGGCGGATATTCCTTACGTGGGCGCGGGGGTTCTTGCCTCGGCCGCCGGTATGGACAAGGACGCAATGAAGCGGCTCTTCCGCGACGCCGGCTTGCCAGTGGTGGAGTGGATCCTGGTGCTGAGGAACGACTGGGAAAAGCATCCCGGTGTCTGGCGCCGCCGAATCGCTCGCGAGATCGGCTATCCGCTCTTCGTGAAGCCCGCGAACCTCGGTTCCTCCGTGGGGATCAGTAAGGTTCACGGGTCCGGAGAGATCACGGCCGCTATCGATCTAGCGGCGCGCTTCGACCGCAAGATCGTAGTTGAAAAGGGACTCGACGCGCGTGAGATTGAATGCTCCGTGCTCGGCAATGACCATCCCATGGCGTCTCTGCCCGGCGAGGTCGTTCCGGTTAACGAGTTTTACGACTACGAGGCCAAGTATGTGAAGAAAGGGTCGGAGCTGGTGATCCCCGCAAAGCTGGGACGGCGCCGGACCCGGCGGGTTCAGGACTTAGCCGTGCGCGCCTTTCTCGCAATTGATGGCGCGGGCATGGCCCGAGTGGACTTCCTGCTCGACCGCGCCCGCGGCAAGCTCTTCGTGAACGAAATCAACACCATTCCCGGCTTTACACCGATCAGTATGTACCCCAAGCTGTGGGAAGCTAGCGGGATTCTTTATCCGGAGCTGATCGATCGTCTGGTTCAACTGGCGCTGGAACGGCACCGCGAGAAGAGGCGCAACTCCTTCCGGCACGACGAGCCGGGTCCACCCCGACAGCGCGTCGCGATGGCCAGATGTCAGGGAGAAAGGCGTTAACTAGTCCTGGGATACGCCAAGGACGGGGAGCGACGGCGCTCCAAGGCCCGCGAGCCCCGGAGGCGTGGGCTACGGACACGTCCTGAGCCCCTTTATTCGTAGTCGCGGCTCTTTTAGTGTCGGCTCTTCCCGTTCTTCGCACTCTGCTGCCCGGCACCGTGGCTCTGCCCGTAGTAATACTCGTACCCGTAACTCGAGCCGGAAGGAACGCGATTGAGAACCACACCCACCAGCTGGTTTTCCGCAAACTCCCGGCAAGCCTTCTGCGCCGTGTCGAAAGGCGTGACGCCGGACTGCACCACCACAAGTACGCCGTCGCAAACCTTGGCCAGAAGGCTCGCATCGGAAAGGAACACCGCCGGTGGCGAATCGAGGATAATCCAATCAAACACCGGCGTAAAACGGTTGATCAAAGCCCGCAAGCGCCCCGTTCCGAGCAGTTCCACGGGATTGGGATTGGGCGAGCCCCCGGCGATGATGAAGAAGTTATCTTCGGGACCTCGCTGAATAATCTCGAGGGCATCTACTTCACCTTTCAAATAGTCGGACAGGCCTGGTGCCGGAGATGCTCCTACGCCCTCGTGTACTCGCGAGATGCGCAAATCGGCGTCGATCACCAGCACGCTGCGCTGCTGCTGACGGGCGATAGCCCGTGCCAAATTGAGAGTCACAAATGTCTTGCCCTCGCTAGGCAGCGCGCTCGTGACCAGCACCGTCTGCAACGGCTGCTTTTCACGGATATGGTAAAGCCGCGAACGTAGCGTGCGAAATTCCTCTGCCCCGGAAGGGTGCAGGGCACCGGCGGGATCGGCAAAAAGAACGGCCCTAGAGTTCGGCCTCCACTCAGAGGCGGGGTGCTGCTGACGAAGGGCGTCGAGAGTAAGGGGCTCGAAAGCAGCGCCTACTATCTCGCTGGCCCGTGTCCGCAAGGGTTCAGCGGCAGCCGGGGCGAGCGGCGCCATCAGTTCGTCGGCCAACGCGGGCTCGGGCCGCCCGGCGACGGGCGCCTTGGGGGCCTCACCCCGCTCGAGTTCTGCCTTCTTCAGTGCTTCGTGAATTCGACTCATGCAAAGTTCCTTTCGATGCGCTATTCTAAGGCCGGCGCAGACGGTCCATCAAGGTTGCCATGCCCTGCAAAGTTTCCCGCAACTGGCGGTCGTCAGCCCGCAGAAGCTGGGGCGGCGCCGTGGGTTCAATCTGGTCGAGCTCAAACTCGCGCGCCACCGCCTCGACGATCTCCGGGGGGACAGGCCGTACCTGTTCGGCAAAGGCGCTGATCAAGGAATGCTCGCAGAGCAGGTTGATCACCCGCGGTATGCCACGCGAGTACTGCTGGATCACCTCGATCGCCTCGGGCGCGAAGATCACCTGGCTGTCCGCTCCCGCAATACTTAGCCGCCGCGCCAGGTAACCGCGGGTTTCGTCGGACGTGAGTGGATACGTCTTGCAGCGCAGCGTAATCCGCTGCCGAAGCTGGCGGACTTCCGGCAGGCGGAGTTTCTCCTCGAGTTCTGGCTGCCCGGAGAGCACGATCTGCAGGAGTTTCTCGGTTGAGGTCTCGAGATTTGTGAGCAGCCGAATCTCCTCCAGCATCCGTAGCGAGAGGTCCTGCGCCTCGTCGACGATCATCACAGCCGTCTCATGGTTCCTATACTTCTCCAGCAGCCAGTGGTTCAGGCGCATCAACACCTGGCTCTTCTGGCGCGCGTCACAGGGGATGCCGAAGTCCGCCATCATGAAATCAAAAAACTCCGCGACGCTCAGGCGCGGGTTAAACAGAAACGCCGTAGCGACGCCCTGCCGGTGCAGCCAGCCGAGCAGCTTGTTTACCAGGGTGGTCTTGCCAGTGCCCACCTCACCCGTGAGCAGAATGAATCCGCGCCGATGCTGGATCCCGTATGTGAGGGAGGCCAGCGCCTCCTCGGTATGTTCGGTCAGGAACAGGTACCGGGGGTCCGGATTAACGTTGAACGGATTCTCGCGGAGTCCAAAAAATTTCTTGTACATTTGCGTCCCTACAGCGCCAAAGGCCGCGGATGCAACTCCACGCCGATGCCGAAGATCTGCCGGATGATCACCCGCCCGGCGGCTCCGGACACCGCCGTGGCGGACTGCTGATGCTCCAGCGTATAGACCAGGAATCCGCGCGTATAGCGGCCAAAGATGCGGCTCAGCCGGAAAGTACCGGTCTCGTAATTGACCACACCTGGATTCCCAACGTTCGGGTTCACCGAAAAGGATCCCAGCTGTGCGTTGCGCGAGTAATTCCCGTAAAGGCTAACGGTCCATTTCCTGGACAACTCCCGGTTGACTCCGCCGTTCAAGGTGTCGGTCTGAGCGCCATAATACACTCCGGATCCCGGAGTCGTATAATGCAGGTAAGAGAGACTCAGTCCCGTTCGTGGAAGCTGGTAACGGAATGACCCTTGCACCACGTAACTCCACTGCTGGTTCACCCCAGGGATGGCCTGAACCGCGGAAGAAATAAACTCGGGCCCCGCCAGAAGCGTCAAACTGAGCCGGTCGGTAATTCGGCGCCCGTACCCGAGCCGCCAGAGGTTCTCATTGATCTTAACCGTGCCCGCGCTAAAGCGGTTGGCAATAAAAGAGTAAGACACGCTCACGGTGTCCACCGAGGTCAGGTTGTGATCGTAGGACACCGAAAACATTCGTTCGTTTCCGCCCGCCAGGCCCGGCTGTGAGTAGTCGAAGATGCCGTAGGATCCGAAGGCCGAAATCGACGAGCGTGGCGAGACGGAGTATTGCGCCTGGGCCACGCCCACGTTGGTGGTGGCCCCCGCGGTCGTCGTAAGAATAGATTGCCCTGGCACCACCATCGGGTTCAATGCCCCGAATCCGGTTCCGAGACCGAGCGATTGCGCGGTATTAAATGACCCGGCCAATCCGATGCCGCCAAAGCCCTCGGACGCCTGCGGCAGGTAGCTGACTCGGTCCGCCAGCAGTAGCTTCCAGCGTCGAGTGCTATAGGTGTCGGAAAGGCCGAGATACTGAAAGGTAGCGCTCTGGCTGAGGTCCGTATTGTAAATCAGGCCGCCCCCGGCGTAGGTCAGGCCGATCTGGTTGGCGCTTCCAACCTTGTTCAACTCGATCGAGCCCTCGGGAATGGTCGCAACTTCAAAACCGGCGCCACTGCCGGATTGCAACTGCGCATTCGTGTCCCCTGCCTCATAGACGGAGAAGCTGGGCAGAATGTAGCTTCGCCCTTCTCCCGGCAGCGACGGCGTAATCTCCTGAGCACCCGCCAGCGGACGCGTGTCAGCCGGCGGCGTTTCCTCTGCCGGTCCCGTTCCCCCGGCCTGCCCCTGGGTTCCGGACGGGCTCAACGGAGGCAAGGGCTGAGCGGGGGGAGCGCCCGGCGTCGCCTTGGTCGGACCCGTCTGCGGTGCGGTGCCCCCCTGCTGCCCCGTTTGCGTCTGCGAGTTCGCCTGCTGATCCGTCTGTTGTGACCATCCGGCGCCGGTCGTGAGCGCCCAACCCAGCATCGCGACCGCGAGGGTGGTTCCAAGCCTCACACGCATCCAGCCTCCTCGATTGAAGCCACGTGCACGATGTCCTTCCTCCGCCTCCAGCCTTGACTCTAAGTGGCCCGATCACGAACACACCGCGTGCCGAAGCACCGCGAATCCTCGAGACGCCGCACGACTATTGCCATTATCGGCGGTTCCGGACTGGCACTTAAGTGAAGATTGCAAACCCTATTTATTGTATAACGCGGCGCGAGCTAAACCAAATCGATATTGACGGGAGTTATCGATCAGAATGGCTACCAAACTTGCCGCCTGCGTCCCGCCGTCCTTTGCAATTTTTCCGCGGCAGCTCACTCGAACCGGCTAAAACGGCTTCCTTCCTCGCCTTCAGGCTGCTTCTCGCGGGCGCACCAAACGCTAATGCAGGGCTGGATGTGTGAGCAGTTGCGGCAGGCCCGAACTCAGGCCACTCCAAACAATCTGTATGCCGATGGCGAGGACAATAAAGGCCGACAGGCGCACCAGAATGTTGGTGCCCGACTTGCCGAGCTTTTGCTCCAAGACGTCTGCGTTCCCGTAACACGGTACAACCAAGAGGCACACGAGAAACATGCCGCCCAGCGCTGCCAACAGGTGCCGCGGGTATCCGTGAATGAAACCTGGCCCAGCCTGGCTTCTCAGATGAGCGCCGATCGTCACGGCTATAGAAAGAGATCCGGGCCCCACGGTGATGGGAAGTGTCAGGGGGAAGAAGGCATGCGCCAGGGCGTCTTCCAGCGTGGCCGGCGTCTGCTTCTCGGTTGAATCGGCATCTGTTTCCGGCTGATTTAGCAGAGTCCAGCCCGTGAACGCAACCACCAAGCCACCTGCGATCTGGACGACGTAGAGGGTGATGCCGAAGAACGCAAGGATTTCGCTGCCCAGCACCAACGACACGGCGAGCAGCGCGAATCCATAGACCGCGATTTTCCGTGCCAGAACCTTCTGAGCAGACGGCGGGTAGCGCCCGGTAAGGCTGAGAAAAATCGGCGCGCCGCCCACCGGGTTCACGACCGGGAATAATGCCACAAAGGCGAGTACGATGACCCGAACAAACTCGACAATCTGGCGGTCCATCTAAGGCACCTCATCCAAGCGACTTGCAGCAATCGCACCCCTTCTCTCCATTTCAGCGTTAGCCTCAGCGGCTTGACTTCCCTCAGCAGCGTTCTGCTAACCAGTCCGACTGCAGCTTCATCTTCGTTTTTTACCATAGCATGCTTAGGCCGACCGGGGCCGAGACATGCGAGAATGATCTTTCGCGCCGGCCGCTTTGGAGAGCTTTGGAAAGATTAGAGAATGAACAAGACCGCCATATCCACTAAGATCAACACCGCGCTTAGAGGCGGCACCACGTGCGCGTGCTGGATGGTGTTGTGTGCCAGCCTCGCTCAGGGAGCTGCGCCGCCTCAGGTTTCTGCCAAAGCTAAGCCTGACGTCGTCCTGGTTACCATTGACACCCTGCGTGCGGACCACCTGGGCTGCTACGGCTACAAGAGAGGTGAGACCCCCAATCTGGACGCGCTCGCGGCCTCAGCCGCGCGCTTCGCTCATGCCTACACGCCGGTCCCGATCACCTTGCCCGCCCACACGGCCATCATGACCGCAAGCTACCCCATGGCGACTGGGATCCACGACTTCAGTGGTAATAAGTTGCCGGCAGACGCGGTCACGCTGGCGAAGGTGCTCTACAACGACGGCTACCGCACGGGGGCATTCGTGAGCGCCGCCGTGCTGGATTCCCGCTTCGGCCTTAACGCGGGTTTTGACACTTATTACGCGCACTTCGATTTCAATCGCCTTGACGAGGCCAACCTAGACCTAGTGGAGCGCCCCGGCGACCAGACCACGGACCTGGCGCTCGGCTGGCTTCGGGATGACGTCAAAGTGGCGGGCGCCGACCGGAAGCCTTTTTTCCTTTGGCTGCACCTCTACGACCCGCATTTTCCCTACACGCCGCCCGAGCCCTACGCAACCAAATTCAGGGAGCAGCCCTACGACGGCGAGATCGCGTTTGCGGATGCACAGGTGGGCCGACTGTTGGTATTTCTGAGGGGAAGACGGCTCTTCGACAATACCGTCATCGTGGTCTGTGGCGACCACGGCGAGGGTCTGGGTGAGCACGGCGAGAAGACCCACGGATTCTTCGTCTACAATTCGACCCTGCAAGTGCCTCTGATCGTGAAGGTTCCGGGTATTGCCCCGAGCGTGGTGGAAACCAACGCCTCCCTGATTGACGTCATGCCGACTGTCTTACAGGCTCTGAAGATCGCAATTCCCCCGAGCGTTCAGGGGCGGAGCCAGCTTGCCGAGATGCAGGGCCGTCCGGTGCCTTCTCCGGAGTCCGTGAGGGATTTGTACGCCGAAACTTACCTGCCGCTCCTCCATTTTCGCTGGAGCGAGTTGCGCGCGGTCCTCAGCCAGAATCTCAAGTACATCGATGCGCCCCGGCCCGAGGCCTATGACACGCGCGTCGACCCCGGCGAGACGAAGAATCTGGCAAGCAAGCGGCCCGTAGTGGCGCACGAGCTCCGGGCCAAGCTCCTGAGCTTGGAGAGCCGGTACACGCCTGCCAGCAACTCCCGACAAACGAAGGAGCTTACGGACCCAATCCTGCTCGAGCGGCTGAGAGCCTTGGGCTATGTTGCCATCGGCAGCGGCGGCTATATTGATCCCCAGGGCAAGCCCCCGCCCGACCCTAAAGACCGCATCGAAGTGTATGAATTGTTCTCCGCTGCCATGTCCGACGGCCAGCACGGACGCTATCAGGAGTCGCTGGACAAGCTGCGCGAGGCGGAGAAGACAGAACCGGCCTCACTGCCTATCCGGTATCTTCAGGCCCTCGACTACTATCGCTTGAAGGACTACCGGGCAGCGGTCGCGAAGTTTCAGGCCGCCATCGCGGTCGACCCCAAGTTCGCGCTGGCCACCTACTATCTGGGACTTACCCAGGTGGAGCTTGGCGACCTGGACGCGGCGGCGGCCTCCCTTCAGCACTCTCTCGAACTCGATCCCACAAATTTCTCCGCCGCCTTTGACCTGGGCGCGCTCGATCTCAAGAGAGACCGTATCGACGAGGCCATGGCGCAATTTCAGAGAGCGGTCGAGATCAAACCAGATTACGCCAAGGCCTACGAAGCCTTGGGGGAGCTTTACCTTTACGAGAAGCATTTTGACCAGGCCGCGGCCGCGCTCGAACAAGCTGTTAAGCTTCAGCCGGATTTCGCCAAAGCGCACTACCACCTGGGCCACGCTTACGAAGCACTAGGAAGAAACGCGGATGCCCGGCGTGAGTTCAGTCTCGCCGGTCCGGGCCCGTGAGAGGCAGCTGGAGCTCATGCCCTCGTCGAGCGCGGAGCATTACTGAGTAAAGTGAAGGCAGGAAGACTCTTTGAAGTCAGCCAAGGCCCGGAAGAAGGCCGCTTCCTCGAGGTCGTCAGGCTCGGCGAGGCCGCCCCAGGCGTGGCGATTACTTCACCCACAAGCAAGTGAGGAAGTGCCCTGAGCGGCTCTTACAGTCCTGACGGAAATTCGGTAGCCAACCTGACCGTCGAGGGCTTACAACGTATCTTCACATGCGTCGAGAAGGATAACCCGAGGCCCGCGAGTGGTGACCATACCGGGTGTGCTGCAAAAAACATGAGAGGGACTCCAACAGCTTATCGCGGCAGCCCGATCTGACGCTTGATGGCTTCGAAGCGTGGATCGCCGCGCAGGCTATCGAAGGAGGGATCGGCTCCCAAGTAGATCAGGGCGGGTTCGCGCTTTGGGAGCGCCTGTTCTAAGAGGTGCAGGGCATGTTCTCTATCTCCAAGCTCAGCATAGATTTGAGCTTTACCCTCGTCGGCAGCCTGAGGCAGGTCGCTGCTGGCCATGGCTTCGAGTTGCCGCCGCCGGACCATGGGAAAGCCCCCGGTGGCGTAAGCCCGCGCCACATCTACAGTGGCCCCGTCTGGGGAGCCATCCACCCGCGCCGCATCCTCCATTTCCGCAGCAACCTGATCGAACATCCGTTTCTTCAGATAGTATTGCGCCAAGCGGAAACGAACGGGCAAAAAGTCCGGGGAAAGATCGAGTGTTTTCCTATACTGCCCGAAAGCCTTATCATATTGACCAGCAACGAAATACGTGAAGCCAAGGTCGGTGTTGATGATCAGCGAGACGGGGCCAGTGTAGCTGCCAGCTCATCTCGGCGATAGCTTCCTCGTACCGCACCTGCGGTATGAGGTAAAGGTTGGCGTACCAGTGGTGGGCGGGCGAATAGTTAGGGTCTAAGCCCAAAGCCTTCTTGAACTCACGTTCAGAGGCCTCCCAGTCCCAGTCGTACAGCGCCTCGACCGTCCCGTTCGTAACTCTGTTTCCAAAGGAAAGAAACCTCCGAGAAGGGTGTTGAAATCGAGCTCTGCATGTGCAGACCAGCGGCGCGAGGGCTCGCGGGCGACTCCGGCCCAAGCATCGTATCTCCAGATTGCTAAGGGTTTTAAGTTACAACACCAATATTAACCCATCAATTATATCGTGTACGCCAAGGCCGGCGGCAGTCTAGTTCGAGTTTCAAGTTGCCCTGAAGGCGGTGTTGGTTAGATCGAAGGGGGGAGGCAAGTTCAAGCCTCTAAAGGCACAGGACATCTGCTGGAAGACCGTGGCAGGCGGGACGGGACCCCGGAACGCCTTCGCGAGGTGCGCCTTAGTGGGCGGGGCGTCCGCGGCCACCGCAGATTTCCAGACGGGAGAGTACGATGAACGTTACACGCGAGAGTGAAATCCGCAGCCGAGCAACTGGGGAGCGGATGCTGATCGCCGCCTTCGCTGCAATCCTGATGGTGTGCCTCTGCTCCGCGGCAGCTTTTGGTCAGTGTACTCTGACCGGCACGCTGTCGACCTGGAACGTGGCCGGAAACAGTGATTGGAACACGGGCGCGAACTGGAGCCCTGTTGGGGTTCCCAACAGCAACCCGGACAGCGTTTGCATCACCTATGGCACGAGCACAGTCACTTTGGAAGCCAACGCTTCCATTGCCAGCCTGCAGCTTGCCAAGGGCAACACGCTCGGTTTCAACGGCAACACCCAGCTCTCCGTGTTCGGGACTCAGATGATCAATGCAGGCCAGATCCTGATCAACGGGGGCGGTGGGACGAACACCTACATGTTCATTGACAACAGCATGACGCTGTCAGGCGCGGGCACGCTGACGCTCTCCAATACTGTCAGCGGGGGCGGCGCCACCGACCTGTACGCGAATAATGGCGCCGCCACTTTGACCAACCAAAGCACCATTCAGGGAGAGGGAAGCATCGGAGCTTCCGGCTCGGCCTTGACTTTGGTCAACAGTTCCGGCGGAATCATCGATGCGAACTCCACCGCCGGTCCGCTGAGCCTCGCGCCGTACATTCCAGCCGCGGGAGGAATCACCAACGCAGGCTTGATGGAAGCCACCAACAGCGGCCTGCTGCAGCTACAGAACACGACGGTCAACAACGCCGGTGGGAACATTACGGCCACGGGCAGCGCAGCCCAAGTTCAACTCTATAGCGGTACAGACATCCAGGGTGGGACCCTGAATACGACCAGCGGCGGCACTTTGGGGTCCTTCCAATCGGGCGTCACGCTGGACGGGAGCACCGCCGCGGGCGCGGTGACGGTGAGCGCGGGCAGCACCTATACCGGTGAGGGAAACAGCCAGACCACGGTGCTTGGTACGATCAACAATAAGGGCAGCATCCTGCTGAACGGCGGCGGCACCAACCTGTACGCGACCGCCGCTTCGACCTTGACCAATCAAAGCACCGTCCAGGGCGAAGGAACCTTCGGCAATAATGGCTCTACCTTTAACGAACGGCTCCGTCTACTTTGGCAAGCTGCAGGGCTACGGAGGTCCGGCGCCCGTCTTGACGCAGGTCTATTACATTCTCAGCCAGACAAATCCGGACACCAAGCAGGTGAACAATGTTCTGGTAAAGCGAGGTAAGGAGCTTCACGCCCGACCGGATGTATCTGAACCCTCGTCAAATCCTGTTTGTCAAGCCCGTCGGCCCCAACTCTCAGGTAGCTCATAAGATCGCTGAACAAGCCAACCAACAACCTCTCAGCCAACTCATGTGTTACAAGACGCGTGACGCGTCACAGCTGGAAGTGTTGCAACCAGACGGGGTCAGGCCGTTTGGTAAATTGGTCGTATGCTCAAAGAATTGGTTCTGGAATCTGCGGGGAAGGCAGTTCGCCGACGAGATGGCCGCCGGGTTTTGACTTCGCGTCACTGCTCGTTGTCCCGTTCCGACTTCCCTTTCCACTTGAAGACCGCGCGGCGGCTTTCGGTCTGTTCCTGCTGCGTCGCAGAATCCACCTTGATGATCTCCAGGTCTCCCACCAGCCGCAGAAAGTCCGGGTCAGCCTCGCCGTGTCCGCTCCCACGCTCCACCGTACCCGTGAAGCGATAGTAGCGCTCGTGGATCTTGCCGGTCTTGAACTCCACGTGATCACCCTTGCGCGTGCCGAGCGTGATCTGGTAGCTCAGTACCGTGTCGGACTCATCTTCGCCCTGGGCGACGTCGACGTAGCCTTTCAGCCTGCCTTCCTCTTCAAGAATCCCCAACGTGTCCTCGGGCGCCAGGAAGTGATACTCGCCGGAGATGTCGGGTATGTCGTCAGCCCAGGCCGCCGAGAGACCGTCCGGACAGCAGGCTACCGCCAAGGCGAACAGGAGAATGGCGAAGTGACGTGCGCGAGGCGAGGCTTTCATAGGCTCAGCTTAGTATGCCGCTCCGCAGAAGAGCAAGCCGGCCTTCGCGCCCGTGCTATCATGATCCGTCCGGAGGCGGTGTGGTGACCGTTCAGCCGAGGAGCTTGTTCTTGGTCGCGGGGTTCGCCGGGTTGGCTGCAATGGCTAACGGAATCGCGCCGCGCGACGTGCGGCCCTTGCTCCCAGCCGACTCAGGGTTCAGCCTCACACCATTATCCTTTCAGGCCAATGGGGATATTTCAGCTCGCTTCACCTGCAGTGGCCAAAACCTCTCGCCCGCGCTCACTTGGAGCGACCCGCCCGCCGGAACCCAGAGCTTCGTTCTGATCACCGATGATCCCGACGCACCCGGTGGCGTCTTCACGCACTGGGTAATCTACGACCTGCCGTCGAGCCTGCGCCATTTACCAGAGGGCGTTCCGCATACTCGCGATCCCGAAGGCGGGCGACAGGGCAGTAACGACTTTGAGCAGACCGGCTACAGCGGACCGTGTCCACCGCCCGGTAAGTACCATCGCTATTTTTTCCGGCTCTACGCCCTCGACAAGAGGCTGGACCTGCGCGCCGGGGCCCCGAAAGACCAAGTGGAGGACGCTATGAAAGGTCACGTTCTCGCACAGGCCGACGTCATGGGACGCTTCAAGCGTTAGATTATCAAAAAGTCAAGGATATCCCGGCGACAGCCGGGGAATCACCCGCAGCACGGCTGGCTCCAACCCTTAGCGCCTCGGTTGTCGGCTGCGAGTGCAAAGGGCCGCGATTGGACGCCGTGTCGAGCAAGCAATTTCTGAAGAGCCTGGCCTACGGCCAGGGCGTTACCTCGCACCAATGCGAGGATCGAAGGGCCGGCTCCGCTCAAGCACACCCCGAGCACGTCCGGGTGCGTGAAATGCAGCGCTTCATCGAGACCAGGCATGAGGCCCGCGCGATAAGGCTGATGCCAGCGGTCGTTGAAGAGATCCTGGCACAAGCCCACCCGGCCGGAGAAAAACTCGGCTACCACCGCCGCCGCCCGCTGCAGGTTGTGCACAGCATCGGCGCGACGATACGAATCCGGCAGAACAGCGCGAGCCTTCTCGGTAGGCACGGCGTAGTCGGGCACGACCAGAGCAAACTGGAGAGAGTCGGGAACAGCGCAGGAGTAAGCGACCACCTTGTCTCCTGCCTGGACAGCCAGGGTAAATCCCCCTTCCCAGGCCGCAGCCACGTTGTCGGGATGGCCCTCGTGGCGCCCGGCGAGGGAGATTATTGCCTCATCGACGAGGGGATGATCGCCCAGCCAGCGGGAAGCTGCGAGTGCGGCCACGATCGCCGCGGCGCTTGACCCAAGACCCACACCCACCGGAATCTGGTTCTCAATCTCCAAGTCAAATCCGCTCTGGACGCCCCACAGCCCCAGGGTTTCGCGGATGGTGCGGACCACCAGATTGGTCTCGTCACTCGCTACTCGTTTCGGTGTTTCCCCTCGATACCTTACCGTGACGTTGTGATCGGTACGCACTCCCACACGAACGTCGAGGTAGAGGCCAAGCGCCAAAGCTCCGCAGTCGAAAAGACAGCCGAGATTGGCGCTGGTGGCTGGAACCCGAACCGCGATGCTGTCTGCCATGAGTCGAATTTTCCTGCGGAACGCCTAAACGTCAAGAAGGAAGTACGTTATGGCCGTTCTCACGCGGCGGCGGTTGCCAGCGCCAGGCACCGCTCCTCGAACTCCTCCAGCTTCGGCCGGATGGTGACGCACTCGCCAAGGCTCCCGCTCACCGCGCCGATGGTCTTCAGGCCATTGCCCGTGATCACCAACACCAGCGATTCACCAGGATCAATCTGCTTGTTATTCAGCAGCTTGCGGGCTACAGCCACCGTGACGCCCCCCGCGGTCTCGGTGAAGACGCCTTCGGTTTCGGCCAGCAGCCGGATGCCTTCCACGATCTCGTCGTCACTCACGTCCTCGCCCGCTCCACCCGAGTTCAAAATGGTTCTTACCGCGTAGGGCCCGTCGGCGGGATTGCCAATGGCCAGCGATTTGGCGATCGTACGCGGCTTCTGCGGCTGGATTTCGCTTGTACCAAGCCGGGCCGCCGTCGTTATCGGCGAGCAACCGGAGGCCTGGGCCCCGAAAAAGCGCGCTGTTCTGCGATCGGACTGCGGCTCGACCCAGCCGAGCTGGGTGAGCTCCCCGAATGCCTTGGCGATCTTGGTGATCAGCGCGCCGCCGGCCATCGGCACCACGATATTCTGGGGCAGCCGCCAGCCGAGTTGCTCCGCGATCTCGTAGCCGACTGTTTTCGATCCTTCGGCGTAGTAGGACCGCAGGTTGACGTTCACCAATCCCCATTCGTGCTTCTGGGCGATTTCGGCGCACAGACGATTCACCTGGTCATAGTTGCCCTCGATTTTGACGAGCGTGGCGCCATACACTTGTGTGGCTACAATCTTCTCGTTTTCGAGGTCGGCGGGAACGAAAATGAACGCCTTGAAGCCACCCGCTGCCGCCTGGGCGGCCACGGCGTTGGCAAGGTTGCCGGTGGAAGAGCATCCCACCGTCTCGAATCCGAACTCCCGCGCCTTGCTGAGCGCCACGGCCACCACACGGTCCTTGAAGGAGAGCGTGGGATGGTTCACGGCATCGTTCTTGATATAGACTTCGCGAGCCCCAAGCGCTCGGGCGAGCCGGGGCGCAGTCACCAGCGGAGTGAAGCCAGTCTCGCGGCCCACGCTCGGGTCGCCCCGGAGCGGCAGTAGCTCGCGGTAGCGCCACATGTTCGCCGGACGCGCCGTCAGTTCGTCGCGCCGCAGGTCAGCCCATAAGCGGGCGTAGTCGTATACCGCTTCCAGCGGCGCCCAACATTCCTCGCAGGCGGCGATTGGCGTGTCAGTGTAAGTCCGGCTACATTCCCGGCACTTCAAGTGTAAGAGATAGCTCACGTTTTGCCTCCTTCATGAGTCCCTGGATCTCATCTCAAGACCGGCCGGTCGCTGTGGGCCGAGAAGAATGAATCGGTGGAGAAAACTGACCGTCGAGGAAGGCTTTGAAACTGAAAAGCCCCCCGGCGAGATTAGGGAGGCTCAAAATTACTCGCCCCTCTCATCTCTCCCGATCATCGGGTAGGAGTTGGCACCTGTCGTCCCGCATTGCGCGGAACCGGTTGCCGTGGCGTCAACGGGCCTTTCCCTCAGCCACTCTTGATGAGATTCAGGGTTACTGAATCAAGTATTCAATTGTAAGAACCCAGCCTACACCGAGGCGCGTGGCCTGTCAATAGAAATTTCTTCAAGATTCTTGATCTGAACAATTTGAAGCTGCTTGTCCAAGATCAACGCGGGCTGAAGCTGCGCCACCCGTAACCCCCGATGGCCACACCTACCCCTACTGCCGGACCCGAATAGTATGCAGGCGGATAGCACGGGTAGTAGGGACCACAGTAGGGCCCATAAGAATAGCCGGGCCACCCATAGCCGTACGCATAGGGCCAGCCAAAGGAAAAGCCAAATCCAAACCCGGGATAGCCGTAGCCGTAACGGCCGTAGCCGTAACGGCCGTAGCCATAACGGCCGTAGCCGTAACCGTAGCGGCCGTAGCCATAACCCGGACGGTATCCACCGTAAAATCCTCTCGCTCCGCTAAAGCCTCGCCCGCCCATGCTTGGCCCACCGAAGCCCCGTCCACCAAAGCCTTGCGCGCCGAAGCCCCGGCCAGCAAAGCCCCCGCCGCCTCGTCCTCCTCCGCCGCCACCGGCTCCACCCCGTCCGCCGCCTCGGCCCTGGGCAAAACCCGTGCTGGCCAAGCCGAGCGCCATGACGAATACTATCAGCGTTTTCATCGAACCCTCCCTGCCCTTTACCAGAGAGCACCCAAAACACTGATGCAACCGGCCAGCCATTCTACGGCTTCACAAGTGCCCAGAGAATCTTGAAGATAGGACGCGGGAAGCAACCCGAGTGGCCGATATCAACCACCCGGCTGGTGGATTTGGACCAGCGCACCTGCTGAAAGCGTAGATCAGACTCGAGTGCGAGCCGAACGGCCTGGAGCTTGGCATCTCACTTTGATTTGGCTTTGGCGCTTAACCTCGATGGCCGCCTCTGCTGCCCATAACCTGTTGATCCGCCGTAGCTTGACCTGCCAACTCGCACCCACGTGCGTTTGGCTTTGGCGCTTTAGTGTTCTTAGCGCCCGATCTGCCTGGATCTCCATGACTCCAAGTTGTTTATCTCAATTCTCGAAGAGAAATCCAAATTGATTCTTTTGGCTTTGGGTGTAGCCCCACTTTTGTTGATTCTATAGGACTTCTTGGCTTTGGTCTAGCCCCCAGTTTTCATGCATCTCGCTGATTCTAATTATAAGGCACCTCTTGGCTTTGGTGTATGTGGGGTGGGGGGGTACCCTTTTTCGCTGCTTTAGCCTAGATACGTGGCCTAGTCGGAAGGTCTGCAGACCCTGCCTTCTTTCCAACCGGGCCCGTCAGCTATTCGCTATTCTGCATATATTCCAGTGGGTTGTCAAGGCGTTTCGATGCCGATCTAAGGTCCCACCACCGGGTTGGTGAGGGCGCCAATGCCCTCCACCCGCACTGTGATTTCGTCGCCCGCCTTGATAAAAACGGGCGGCTTGCGAAAGACGCCCACGCCCGGCGGGGTGCCGGTGGAGATCAGGTCGCCGGCTTCCCAGGTGAGCGACTGCGACAGATAACTGATCAGGAAGTCAATCTTGTGAATCAGATTCGAAGTGTTGGAGTCTTGCATGGTCTCGCCGTTGAGGGTCAGCGAGATGGCCAGCCGGTGAGGGTCCGGGATCTCGTCGGCGGTCACGATCCACGGACCCGTGGGCGCGAAGGTATCGCAGCTCTTGCCGCGGAACCACTGCTTGTCACCGTGCTGCATGTCACGCGCGGTCACGTCGTCCAGGAGCGTGTAACCCCCCACGTGCTCCCAGGCCCGCTCCAGCGGAATCCGGCCTCCGCCCTTGCCGATCACCACCGCCAGCTCGGCTTCGTAGTCGGGCTGCTCCGTGTTGGGAGGGAGCCTGATGGGGTCGCCCGGACCGATGATGGTATTGGCCGACTTCAGGAAGAAGACCGGCATTTCCGGCGCCTGGATGCCTTGCTCCAGAGCGTGATCGGCGTAGTTCAAGCCCACGCAGGTGATCTTGTGCGGACGCGCAATGGGTGCGCGCAGACGGGCCTTTTCGAGTGGCGTCCTCAGTCCAGGTTCGGACCCCGCTGCTGAGGCGGCCGCCGAAGTGACTACGCCGAGAGCCGCCAGGTAATCCGGGCCCCGGCTAATGAGATCAATCATGTCGAGAGGCGGGCCGTCAGCCGCTTCGAGCTTCTCAATGGCCGCGCGCAAGGCTGCCTCCGGCTTGGGGAGCAGGCCGCCCCATTCGAGCGCCTCGGCAACGTCCACTACCCAGTCGCCGTCAACCACACCCAGTGCAAGGCCGTTTATTCCTTCATAGGTCGCGAGTTTCATTTAGACTCTCCATCGGGGTTTAGATCCCTCCAGCGCTCCCGAAACGGCTTGGAGGCGAGCGCCGGCAGATCGCGCCGCTCGGTCCAGCGGGAGACAGGAAAGGTGGAAAAGCTGCGAATCCAGCCGCCGCGAGCGAAAAGAACCTGGCCCCATCGGGCCAGGCGGGCGCTCCAAGTGTAGCGACTGGGGCTCGTCATAATCCAGGCCCAGAAACGCATGGCCGTGCGCTCTCGAACCGGCGAACCGGGCGGCTTCGGAGCTTCGCTCGTCTCCTGGGCTTGAGCACGGAGGTGAAGCAACAGGTCCGGGATGTTTATCTTCACCGGGCACACCTCGCGGCAGGCGCCACACAGCGACGACGCGAACGGCAGCTCACGGGCGTTATTGAGGCCGACGAATTCCGGCGTAATGAGCGCGCCGATGGGACCGCTGTATACCCAGCCGTAGGCGTGGCCGCCGATCTTCCGGTATACCGGGCAGGCGTTAAGGCAGGCGCCGCAGCGAATGCAATAGAGGGCCTCGCGCATCTTCTCGTCAGCCAAAATGCGCAGGCGGCCATTATCGATCAGCACCACGTGCATCTCGTCGGGACCGTCTTCTCCAGGCCGGCGCGGCCCGGTCAGAATCGAGGTGTAGGTTGTCACCTTCTGGCCCGTGCCCGATCGGGCCAGCAGACGCAGGAAAACAGCCAGATCCTGGAAACGCGGGATCAGCTTTTCCACGCCTACCAGGGCAACGTGGACACGCGGCGCGGTGGTTGAAAAGCGGATGTTACCCTCGTTTTCGAGCACCACCACGCTGCCGGTCTCGGCCACGGCGAAGTTGGCGCCGCTCACGCCCAGACCCGCTTTGGCGAACATGGCCCGCAAGGCGCGGCGCGCGATGGCCGTGAGCTCCTCGGGAGCTTCGGCCCGCTTGGGATCCACTTCGCGCTCGAAGAGGTCGGCGACGTCGGCGCGGGTCTTGTGCATGGCGGGAGCCACGATGTGGGCCGGTCGCTCGTGGGCAAGCTGAAGGATGTACTCGCCCAGATCGGTCTCGACAGCTCGAATCCCCGCCGCCTCCAGGGAGTGATTGAGCTCGATCTCTTCACTCACCATGCTCTTGCCCTTCACCACGTCCCGGGCCCCCGCGCGGCGCGCTACCTCGATCACGATGGAGCAGGCCTCCCCGGCATCGGCGGCCCAGTGCACCTGGCCGCCCTGACCCTCCAAGCGGGTGGCGAACTGGTCCAGGTAGTAGTCAAGGTGGGTGATGACTTCGCGCTTGAGTAATCGCGCCCGCTCACGCAAGGGCTCAAATCCAGGGACTTGGCCGATGGCCTCCAGACGATGCGTGAACAGGCGCAGGGTGGAACTGCGGTACGCCTCGGTGAGGTGAGCGCTTTCCAGCACTTTCTGTCCGAGCTCGTGGATCGAATTGCTTTCGACGCCCGTTTCACTCATGTCTTTACCCGACGCCTAGCGGCTGGCCAGCACCTCGGCGAGGTGCATCGTCTTGACTGCGAGGCCTTGGCGATGAATCAGGCCAGCGAGGTGCATGAGGCAACCGGAGTCATTCGCCACCAGATATTCAGCGCCGGCCGCCGTAGCCACCTTCAATTTGTCTTCGCCCATGGCCACTGAAACTTCAGGAAACTTGACGGAGAAGGTTCCGCCGAATCCGCAACACAGGCGGTGGTCGCCGAGCTCAACCAGCGCGGCGCCTCGCACTGCGCGCAAGAGGCGGCGAGGCTCCTCGGAGACCCCGAGTTCCCGCAGCAGATGGCAGGAATCATGATAAGCGATGCGGTGCGGAAAACTTGCCCCCACGTCGTCAACCTTCAAGATCTTCACCAGGAACTCGGAGAACTCGAAAACGCGCCCGGCCAGCTCCCGCGCCTGGCTGAGACGCGCCGGGTCATGCTCGAAGAGCTCGGTGTAGAACACGCGCATCATGGACGTGCAAGAGCCTGACGGGCTCACCACATAGTCCGCACCGCCGGAGGAGACGAACAGATCGAGCGTTCTCGCCGCCACCGCGCGGGCTTCTTCGCGGTAGCCCGTGTTGAAGGCCGGCTGGCCGCAGCAGGTCTGAGCGGCATTGAACGAAACGTCCACCCCAAGCCGCCGCAGGACTTTGACGGCCGCCTCGCCCACGCCGGGGTAAAACTGGTCGGCAAGACACGTGATGAACAATTCCACGCGCATGGCTCTGTTAGAATAACCTGAGAGGCTTGCGAATGGGATTTATCTCGCGTGTCCGAAGTATCTTCCGCCTTTTTGTGCTCTTGACGGTTCTGATGGCCGTGGCACTTTTGAGTGCCATCACGACCATCCGGATCACGATCCACAGCGGTGAGGAAAAGGCGCCGAATCTCGTCGGCCTACCGATGGAACAGGCGCAGCGCTTGGCCGGCGGCATGGGGTTGGGTGTCAAGGTGGAGGACCATCTCTTCAACAGCAAGTACGCGGAGAATCACATTGTTTCGCAAGAGCCGGCCGCCGGAGCCAGCACCAAAACAGGACAGGACATTCATGTGCTTGTCAGCCTGGGCACGCCGAGTGTCACCGTGCCGAGGCTGGTGGGCGACAGTGTGCGCGCTGCCCAAGTGACCGCCGTCCAGCGCGGCCTCACGCTGGGCGACATCGCCTCTGTGCACTGGTCCGGCGCCCTCGCGGACTCCGTGGTGGCGCAGGACCCACTACCGTCCGCCCAGCCCGCTCGCAGCCCGGCTGTCAACCTGCTGGTCTCGCTCGGCGACCCTTCGCCGGAGTTTGTCTGCCCAAGCTTCGTTGGCATGACGATCGGCCAGGCGCGCTCAGAGTTGGCGCGCGCCGGATTTTCGGTGGGCGAAGTGAAGGCCCCGGCGCCCGCTCCGGTTCCGGCGCCGGCCGGTGGCGCCCCCGGTGAGGCCGCAGCGCCGGGTGTGACGACAGCCCCCAACGGCACCATCCTCAGCCAGAGTCCCGCGCCCGGCACCAAGATCGAAGGCGGTGCAGCCTTCACCTTCACTGTGGCGCCCTGAACCTGCGCAACCCTTCCCGCCTGCCCAGATATTGTCCTACGGGCCGCTGGCGGAGCCCGCGCGCCGCAGCTCGCGCACCGCAGCCTGCACCTCGACGTTGGTAGGGTCGCTGCCGAGCCCAGCCTGGTACTGGCCCAAGGCCTCGGCCTTGCGGCCGGCGGCGGCGTAGAGCCGGCCGAGACCGAAATGCGCCTTGCTGTCGAATTCGTCCAGGGCGAGCGCCGCCCGAAAATCGCGCTCCGCCGCCTGCGAGTCGCCCCGCCGGAGCTCGAGATCACCCAAAACATCGTAGGCTAGAGCATTGGGCTCACTGCGCGCGGAGGCGCGGAACTCCTCCTCCGCCTCGGTCCAGCGGCTTTCCGCCACGAGGAGCTGGCCGAGCTCATTGCGGGCGTGGGCATTGAGCGGCGAAAGGGCCACCGCGGCACGGAGCTGAATCTCAGCCGGGCCGTCAAGTTTCATCTCCTGATACGTGGTGCCCAGATTGAGGTGAGGATCCGTGTAGTTCGGCTTCAGCTTCATCGCTCGCTGGAAGAAGTCCACCGCCTGGTGATACTGCTTTCGCCGGCTGGCAACGAGACCCAGATTGTTCAGCACAATCGCATTTTCACCGTTGAGCGCCAGGGCGCGGCGCCAGGCCGCCTCGGCCTTGTCCACCTCGCCGTCCTGCCAGTAAACGGTGCCGAGGTTGTTCAGGATGGGATAGGCGTCCGGAGAGAAGTCGAGAGTGCTGCCGTAAAGCACGATGTCATTACTCCAGTCTCGGTTGCGAATGACAATGCGCGCGGCACAGAGCAGCGCGAGGGCAATGCCGGCCAGCGCCAGCGTCCTTCGCCAACCCGGGCGCGCGGCGGCGCGGCGCCACAGGCTGGAGGCAGCAAGTCCAGCCAGCCAGCAGAATCCCACCGAAGGGAGGTACAGGTAGCGTTCGGCAAAGACGTTGGCGGCCATCCAGTGCACATTCAGCACCGGAGCCAGCGTGGCCAAAAACCAAATGATACCGAAGGAGGCGAAATGCAGACGAGGCTCGCGGCTTCGCCACAAGACCAGGAAGAGCACGGCCAGCGCGGCGAGGGTCAGGAGGCCTGCGACCACGCGAGGCTCCGTGAGACCGGTGCCACGATGAAACACGTAAAAAGCGCACAGGCGAACGGGCCACAGGAGTTTGCCTGCATACTGGCCGATCAGGGCCAGCGCTGAGAAAATGACATGCTGCGGCGCGATGGAGCGCATCTGGTTGACGGGAGCCAGGGCACCGAGGAAGCGAATGCGGAACAACAGATAGGCGAGCGCCATCAGCCACAGCGGGCCGTCGCGGGCCAGCTTTTGGGACGCGCGCGTGTCACAGCGGTCGGCGCGATAGAAGTGCTCATAGACCGTTGCGAGCGCCGGAAGAGTCAGCGCCTGTTCCTTGGAGAGCAAGGCCAGGATAAACGCCACCACCATGGCGGCCAGGGTTCCTTCGGACCGCTTTCCGCCCGGGCGTGCCACACCAAGAAAGAGGATAAAGGTGATGAGGTAAAAGAAGGTGAGCTCGAGGTCTGTGACCGCGGCAATCCAGGCCACCGACTCGACGTGAATGGGATGCAGGGCGAACAGCGCCGCGGCGCTGAAGGCCCACACGCGATCACCGGTGAGGCGCTCGGTGAGTACAAAGAGCAGACAGACGATGAGAACGTGCAACAAGAGACTGGCAAGATGAAAGCCGTAAGCGAGCGGTCCAAAAATCCGGTAGCAGGCCAGATATCCCAGGGTCATCATGGGCCTGTAGTAGTTGGTTACGCCTTGGACGCCCACGTAGGACCAGACCGTGGTGGTGAAGATTTCCTTCAGGTAATGGAGATTCTGCAGGTAAGGATTATTCGTGACCTGAGTATGGTCATCGTAAACGAAACCGTTGAGCAGAATGTTGAGATAAGGCAGGGTGGCGAAGGCGGCGAGCGCGCCAATGAGAAGAGTACGGCTGCGATCGAGGCCCGACGTGGTCTGATCGAGACCGAGATTGACAGTTCCGGCGTCCTCAACCTCGGTTGCCCGCCCTGAAGTTAATTCCCGAGTCGCTCGCAGCGACTCGATCCCCGGCGCACTAGCCAGCCCGAAGACTTTCGACAGTATTTCCCGCCGGGACGGCTTTTCCATGGCGCTCCATCAACCGGCGCGTCCCGCCGGGAGCCCCGCTCGCCGGACCCACTGCGCCCAGGCGGCGGGTAAAGGCAGGGATACGCGCAGGTCTCCAAAACGCACAAAGAGCCAGTTCGCGAGTGCGAAGCTGAGCGGCGCCAGGATGAAACCCGCCACGCAGTCGATCAGATAGTGGTAGCGGAGGTAGACGGTGGAAACCCACAGGCTCAGGATCAAGGGCGAGAGGATCCAGAACAGCCGCTTCGAATTGCGCCAGGCATAAAGCCATACCACGAAAGAGATGGCCACGTGGAGGCTGGGGAACACGTCGCGGCGGATGCGGGCGAAATCCATGAACTCCATCTCCCGGTTCAGGGCGGCGAGGGGCGTGCTGAGCGAGACCGTGTACTGGCTGTGTAGCGTGTACATGGGGCCGATCGCCGGCACAAGAATGTAGCCTGCCAGGCCGAGGAAACTCACCACCAGCAGACCGCACATCATCTCGCGAAAGCGGGCGCGCGGCCGGAAGGCGTAGATGAAGCAGGCCACAATGGGGATATTGAACAGATGGAAGACGTAGGCAAACTGCATCCACGAAGTCAGCGCAGGGGTCACAAAACGCTGCAAAGCGACGCTGGCCTGGAACCCGAACAGGCGCTGGTCGATGGCGATCAAGGTGGAGTCGCGGTCGGTGGTCACCAGCAAGTGCGTGGCATCGCCCCAAAGAGAATAGTACATCAGGAGAATGATGAGGAACGGCACCCAGTCCCGGACGATCTCCCAATAGGGACGCAAGAAGGCGGCGAGGTCGCTCTCCTGTCCGCCGCGCTCGCCGCCGGTAATGAAATAGTGCGCCAACTCCTTGGCCATCAGCACGGCCACGGCTGGAATGATCACAAGCACGTCGGCTGGGCTCACCGTCGCCCCGCGCAGCTCGCTGAAAATGAGCCGAAAGGCGAGATTGATGAGAAAGAAGGTGAGCGCCACGGCGTCTTCAAGCCGCAAGCCTAAGCTGATCTTCTGCTTACTGTTCATAAAGCGCCTTCAAAGCCTCGAACTGCCGTCTCTGGTCGGGGGGAAAGCTGTAATGGGCGGTGGCATCCAACACCGCCACGGCCGCTCCCGTATCGCCGCTGAGAAAATAAACGTGGGCCAAGCCCTCCACCGCGTCGCCCTGGGTGGGCAAGAGCTTAAGGGCTGTCAAGAGGCTATGTTCCGCCTCCGGATACTGCCGCAAACCGGTCTCCGCCAAGCCCGCGAGCACATATGCCTTTGGATAGCCGGGATTGCGGCGGATGAACTGGTCTGCCAGGGAAATTACCTGCTGGTAGTCGCCGACGAAGTATCGGCAATAGGCGAAACGCATAAGGTCGTCCTCGTCGAGGTCCTGCGGGCTGAGGGCCTGGAACACCGGCTCGTCGCGCAGGAGCGAATTGAACTGGCGCCCGGCGAACTTGGCCTTAGCCAACAGTTGCCAGTTGCGCAGATTACCGGGTCGCAGTTCGACCGCGCGCGCCGCGTTGCTATAGGCGAGCAAATACTGTTGGCGGTCAAGGTTCTTCGCGCTGGCCCAGCCGTAAACCTCGGCCCCGATGTCCTCGCCCAAGGCCCGTGCCCCGAAGGCCACCAGCATCAGGATTGCGCCGTAAAGAGCCAAGCCACGCAGGCCGGGCCGGCGCTCCGGCCCGGCGAAAGACCGGGCCGCTTTGCCCGCCAGGAGCGCCATCACCACCAAGGCGAAGACCTTCAACGCCTCCCAGAAGATGAATTCAAATGGCTCCAGCATGGTAACCGCTCGCGATTCTGTCTCCGGGCACCAGGGTCATCGCGCCAGGCTAAGATCGATTTTGCTGTCAGGCCCGAGCGCCGCCTTCCCATCCGTTCCTAGTACATAGGGCACGCCGGTCGGATCGACCGGTTTCCGGGTCAGCAGTCCGGCCCGATAAAGCTCGTCGAAAAAGGCCGCCCGCCGGCCAGCCCGCTGCTGGAAAAGGGCCAGGGCCCGCTCAAGCTGCTCGATCTCCATCGTGGCCGCAATCGCTGCCAGGTGCTCGGCGGCACTTCGGCGAATGCTGTCGTTTCCACCCTCACGGTAAACCTGGGTCCAGAGCAGCCGTGAGGTCTCCAGCTCCCCGCCCTGAGCGGCCACCGAAGCTGCCAACGTCTTCATCCAGAGGTCGGCGCCCGGCTGCCGGCTGCCCGCCTGAAAGGCAAGCGCAGCGTGGGGGTAGTCCTTGAGGTCCCAGTAGTAAATGAAGCCCAAGTCCTGCCATAGCCTCCAGTACGACGGGTTTGCCACGATGCCGCGCCGAATCAGGGCCAGGGCCTCTTCGGGCCGCCCCGCGCCCGCTGGAGGCTTCTCGGCCAGAAAGACCGCCCCGAAACGGTAGGCGATCAGCAGGTGCGGATCGAGCGTGGTGGCTACCCGCAGGAGCGGACCCAAGAAATCGAATGTGCTATTTCCTGCCAGGCGTTCCCGGCCGAAGTACTGCACCACGCGGGTCCAGTAGATATCGGCCAGCAGTCCCTCGTAGCCTAAACTTAGACGCCGCAGCGTCTCGCCCGACGTGACGTAAACGATAGGGTTCTGGGTCGCCGCGTCCGCCTGGCGGTCGATCGTGCTGCGAATCACCCCTGAGCCCGCCCAGGCCAAGACGAGAACCAGCAACGCGAACCGACGCGGGTTCAAACGACGAGAATCTGAAAGCTCAGTCGCTGCCAACATACGTGAGACCTGACCAGCTCAGCGAAATTCGCGCTCCTCGAAAACCAGGATGGCGGCCGACACCAGAACCGTGGTGTAAAGCAACGCGTAGAGCGAGTTCGCGAACAGCCGGAAGCCTGGGATCAACTGACCATGCGCGGTCTGGCTAATGGCGCTGAAGGTGCCGAAATCCGGCAAGACGACCGAAAGTCCGTGCAGCAGGATCCTCACCAACGCACTTCCCGACTGATCTCCAAAGCCTCGCAGGTCGCTGAGAAGATTGCCGATTACATAGAGGCTGAAGGTGAACACCGCCGAGAGCATCGGCGTGGAAACGGTGGAAAAGAGCAACGCCACTCCGACCACCAGCGCCAGTTGCAGTAGGATAAAGTAAATGGCCTCGAGTGGCGCCAGGTCTTCGGCGCCGAGCCGGCGCTTCTCCCAATAGAGAGCCAAGTAGAAACCCGCGGTCATAATGGCCGTGTTGACCACAAGCGTCAGCACCAGGCCCAGATACTTGCCCAGGATGAACTCGACGCGCGCGACGGGTTTGGAGAGCACATTATAGATGGTGCGGCGCTCGATCTCCTTCCACACCAAGCTGATGCCGATAAAGATCGCGATCATCAACCCGAAGACCGAAATGGCGCTGAGACCGAGGTTGACCAGCAGGATCTCATTGACGCCGACCGAGATACTGCCGAAGAGAATCCCCGCTCCCGTCAGCAGAAGCGCGAACACTACCAGGTTGTAGAGCACCTTTTCACGGACGCATTCCTTGAAGGTGTGCACCGCAATGGCGGCCACGCGGCTCATCGGCGCCCCGACTCCACTTGAGCTGCTCGGATGTCAGGGTCCAAATCCGGCTCGGCCCCTGTCGCGTTCACAGGCACGCCGGAAGTGCTTGTGGTAGGGCCCGCCGACCGGCCCGACGACGACCCCTCGACTTTGGCCACGAAGTAGTCCTCCAGCGAGGTCTTGACGGGATTGAGCGAAACGATGCGAGCTCCTGCGCGCAACGCCGCCTCAAGGACGGCCGCCGTGTTCGAATCCGCCCTGAGTTCAAGACGCACCCGGTCCCCCGTGCGCACCGTGGCGGTGGTGAAAGGGGCTAGAGCCATGAGCACGCCCGGCGCTGGATCCTCGAGAACCAGTTCGGTCGAGGCCACGCCGGTTCCCAGAATCTCGCGCAAACTGCCCAACCCCTGCAGCCGGCCGCGATTGAGGATCGCCACGCGGTCACACAGCGCTTCGGCGTCGGAGAGAATGTGAGTGGAAAAGAAAACGGTCTTTCCTTGGCGCCGGAGCGATAGGATTAGGTCACGCACTTGGCGGCGGCCCAGAGGGTCAAGACCGGACATGGGCTCGTCAAAGAAGACCACTTCCGGGTCGTTGACGAGCGCCTGGGCAATCCCGAGTCGCTGCACCATGCCCTTCGAAAACTTACGCACCGCAATCCCTGCGGACTCCGCCAGTTCAACCTGTTCGAGCAATTCCCGGCTTCGCCGGCGGCGAACGGCCGGATCGAGACCGCAGAGCCAGCCGGTATAGTGCAGGAATTCCTGCGCGGTCAGGTGGTCATAAAAGGAAGGATTCTCAGGGAGGTAGCCAATGCGGGCGTGCACCCGCGCGTCGTGAAGCGGACGCCCAAGGATTCTACCGGAACCCGCGGTTGGGAAGACCAGCCGCAACAGCAGCTTCAGGGTAGTGGTCTTGCCCGCGCCGTTCGGGCCCAGGAGCCCGAAGATCTCGCCTTGCTCAACCGTCAACGTAAGGCGGTCGAGCGCTCTGGTGGAACGGCTGCCCCAGAAGCCCGACCGGTAGTCTTTGGTGAGTTCCGTGGTTTCGACAGCCTGCATGGCCGAAGATGACCTCCCGGCTCCGGCCTCCTGATCGGTGTCCTGACCGGACCGCCGAACCCCGCCGGTCCAGCGGGCTCATAGGACGCGCCAGCCTTCCTAGCCAGGATAGCTCCAACTTGAGAATAACGGAGGTCGACCCCGAAGACAGCTCGCCGGCCCCATCAAGGTGGGGCCGGCAATCGCAAGACTCAGCCGTCGAAGGCCTCTCGCACCAGAACCGGAATCCGGACCCGGCGCTAAAGCTAGCCGCCGATGGGTGAATCCGACGCGCTAGACGTGGCCGAGGTGTTCTGGCGAATCACGTTAGTGGCGTCGGTGTAGTAATAGTTCTGGCCCGTCGTCCCCACCTGAACCGGGTTGGCGTTGACCGTGTAATTGGGCGTCGACCCATTCACCGCGGCTGAAGCGGAATACGTAAAGCTGTAGCCGCTCTTGGTGCCTGCGGCCAGTACGCTATCAAGCAGTCCAGCCGTCGTGGAGGTGGCGTTTCCTGACGTCGGCGGCCCGAGCTGGGCCAGCGTCGAGGTGAAACCCTGGTTGTAGGTGGAGCTGTAAGTGACCTCGCAGGTGTTGATGGTGCGCAGCGACGCTACCGCCGACGCCTGATTGGCAGCGATCTTCGACCTCAGCAGGTTCGGAATCGCGATGGCAGCAATGATCAAGATGATCGCGACCACAATCAGCAGTTCGATCAATGAAAAGCCTTGGGAATCTTTCTTCATGTCCTCTTCTCCTCAGTGGTGATTGATAATGGCGAAACGCGTTCGAACGCCTTTGGTCTAAGCAATCCGGTGACGCCCGTCAAGCAGGTATGGCCGGGCGCCACGCGGCGGTCAATGAAACGATGGGCAGCCAGCCTAAGAACTCAGCCGCCGATCGGCGAATCCGACGCGCTTGCCGTCGCTGAACTGTTCTGGCGAATCACGTTGGAGTCATCCGTATAGTAATAGTTTTGCCCCGTTGTGCCAACGCTTTGCGGCACCGCCGTGATGTTATAGCTCGGCGTTGATCCGTTCACGGCCGCGCCGGCGGTGTAAGTGAACGTGTAACCGCTCTTGTTGCCGGCCGCGAGTACGCTATCGAGCAGCCCGGCGGTCGTTGAGGTAGCCTGGCCCGACGCGGGCGGCCCGAGTTGGGCTAGAGTGGAAGTGTATCCCTGATTGTAAGTGGAGCTGTACGTAACCTCGGAGGTGTTGATGGTCCGCAAGGACGCCACCGCCGAAGATTGGTTGGCTGCGATCTTGGACCTCAGCAGGTTCGGAATCGCGATTGCGGCGATGATCAGAATGATCGCCACAACGATCAAAAGTTCGATTAACGAGAATCCTTCGTTTCCCTTCTTCATCTCATTTGCTCCTGGTTGATTGGGTGGCCCGATTGATGTTTGCGAGGCCTACGCGCTCGTCAGGAGCAGGTCCGATGCCAAACGGTAGCCGCTGATCATCATGAAGTTATCTAGGCGAATCAAATACCAGTTAGCTCGGTGGCTCGGGCGGAACGACGCCCGGGTTATGGCTCGAATGGCGGCCCTGCCGTTTTTTGTCGACTGCGACTGACACTTTTCGTCACAACGGTGGTGGTAACTTCGAGACAACCAAGGACTAGCGCCTCGGATCGCGTCTCCAACGGGCGGGCCGCTTTCCAGAAACTGCGATGGGGGTCGGGACCGGGCTGGCCTTGGCGGGAAGGGCCATCCTGCAAGCTCTTTCTCTCGTCCACGCAGACCGATGATTTGCGCCGTGTTTGAAGTGAGCGTCACGTCAGAATCCAACTTTTGCTCGCGAGCAGTCCGAAATCACCTCAGCCTCCGATGGGCGAATCGGATGCGCTTGCCGTCTGCGAAGTGTTCTGGCGAATCACAGCGGTTGAGTCGGCGTAGTAGTAGTTTTGTCCTGTCGTGCCTGGAGTCAGCGGGCTGGCCGTCACGGTGTAAGCCGGTGTTGATCCGTTGAAGGCTGCGGACGCCGTATAGGTAAAGCTATACCCGCTCTTGGTGCCACTGGCGAGGACGCTGTCAACCAGACCGGCAGTGGATGAGGTGGGTCTCCCGGACGTTGGCGGTCCGAGCTGCGTCAAGGTGGACGTGTAGCCCTGGTTGTACGTCGTGCTGTAAGTGACTTCACACGACGTGATGGTCCGTAGAGACTGCGCGGCCGAGGCCTGGTTAGCTGCGATCTTTGATCTCAGCAAGTTAGGAATCGCAATGGCCGCGATAATGAGTATGATCGCCACCACAATCAAGAGTTCGATCAGTGAAAATCCGTCGCTGTTCCTTCGCATGCTCCCATTCCCCTTCTTCTTCTTCCCAATTCGCGCTCCCGGCGCGTAGGGCGGGAGCTGCGCTACCTGAAGGAGCAGTTCCCCTGCCAAACTATGGTCCTGCCGAATTATTAATCCAAAGGTTACTTACGTCAAGAGAAGTTTAATGAGGTAAACTGGCATCGCGGCCGGGGCTGAAGCCGGCCGAGCCCTGCCCTTCAGCACTGATACTTGTGTATGTTGCATGATGATCAGCCACTCCAGCTCGAAGGGCTTGCCACCGGACTTCCAGCGCCGGAGCCATCGGAGGCGAAAGCGCTACTAAATTTGGGCACGACCAGCTTAGATCCCGTGTTTCTTGGCGTAGTGGCGGAAGGAGCGGTAGGACATGTGGAGCAATTCGGCGGCCCGGGTTCGAACACCGCCGGCAATCCTCAAGGCTTCAGCTAGATAACGTTCTTCGAGCGCTGTCATGCGGGCCTCGAACTCGATACCTTCCGCGCCCATTTCGAGGCGATCCTCGGGCGCCAGCCTAGTTCCAGAAACAACTGCTTCGGGCAGATGTTCGCGCCGCAACAGGCGGTCCTGGTCGGTGCTGACGGCCACGGCGCGCTCGATGGCGTGCTCGAGCTCGCGGACATTGCCCGGCCAGCCATGATTGACCAGGGTGGTCAAAGCGTCAGTGTCGAGGTCATGAACCGGCTTGTGCATTTCGGAAGCGAAGCGCGTCAGAAAGTGGCGGGCGAGCGGTTCGATGTCCTCCCGGCGCCCACGGAGCGGGGGCACTTCAATTGTGATAACGCTGACACGATAATAGAAGTCCTCGCGGAACTCACTCTCGGCTACCATCTCCTTCAGATTACGATTGGTGGTGGCCACTAGGCGCACGTCCACCGGCACGTCCACAGTGCCTCCGAGTGGCCGCACTTTTCGTTCCTGCAGCACGCGTAGGAGCTTCACCTGCATGCCGAGACTGGTCTCTCCGATCTCATCGAGCAGGAGGGTCCCGCCGCTGGCCGCCTCCATGATGCCTTTCTTGTTGCTGTCGGCCCCCGTGAAGGCGCTTTTCAGATATCCAAAGAGCTCGCTTTCCAGCAGCGTCTCCGGGAAGGCGCCACAGTTGATGGAGACAAAAGGCTTCTCGCGGCGGAGGCTGGCTTCGTGGATAGCGCGCGCAACCAATTCTTTCCCCACCCCGCTCTCGCCCAGGATCAGCACGGTGCTGGAAGTGGGCGCCACGTTGCGCACAGTCTCGAAGATGCGCTCCATCTTGGGGCTGTGGCCCACGATGTTCTCGCGGGAAAAGGAGCGCAGGAGCTCGGTGCGCAGGCGCGTGTTCTCTTCACGGACCGCCAGGTCCTCAACCGCCCGGTCAATCACCAGCCTGAGCTCGTCGATCAGCCGGTCTGTCTTAACGACGTACCGGTAAGCGCCGAGGTTGAGGGCGTCAATGGCGGTCGAGACGGTGGGCACGGCCGTCATCAGCACGAAGGCTGCGGGACTGCGCGTGGCCCGGGAGTGTTGGAGGAGATCAATGCCGGAAGCGTCCGGCATGCGGATGTCACAGACAATCACGTCGTAGATGCGGGCTTCAATCTTCTGGCGCGCGGCGGAAGCGTTGGTTGCGACTTCCACCTGGTGGCCTGCCCGCCGGAAAGCAATCTCGAGGAGCTGGCAGAGCGACTCCTCATCGTCAATCACAAGCAAGCGCGCCATACGTTGGTTCTCCGGTTCGGAAGATCGGCCCGCGGCCGATTTCAGGCGGCTTCGGGGTTCCCGGTTTCGCGCTCGGGCGGCTGTTCGCGAGGCAGCTCGATCACAAACCTCGTGCCGCGTCCAGGCTTCGAATCCACCTGGATGCGCCCGTCGTGCCCCTCGACGATCTGTTGCGTGATCGCGAGCCCAAGACCTGTCCCTTGCGTGAAGCCGGGACGAAAAGGCTCAAAAAGACGCTCGGTTTGCGCGGCGCTGAGGCCGACACCCGTGTCCCGGAGCACCACCTTGATGCTCGGCCCGCCCCCGTCTTCCACCTCGGCGGTAAGGGTGCCACCCTCAGGCATGGCTTTCAGGGAATTGTCGCAGATGTTCCAGAACACCTGGCGCATGCGGTCGGGATCCACGGCGGCCAGCACGGGGTGGCTCGGGAAGCGGCGCTCCAGGTGGCAGCTCGGCTGGCAAACTGTTCCAACGCCGGCGGAGCCGGCTGGTGCGAAATTCGGGTGGTGTTCGAGCAGTACCAGGGTCTCGTCCAGCAGACGCACCAGGTCTACCGTGCGAAACCTCAGGCGCTGCTGGCGGGAGTAGTCCAGAAATTCTGAAACCAGTTTTTCCAAACGCGAGGACTCGCGACTGACAATATCGACGAGCCCGGCTTGGTCTTGCTCAAGCCCGCCGAGGCTCTTGAATACGCGTACCGAACCAGCGATGGAAGCGAGCGGATTGCGGATTTCGTGGGCGATCGCGGCCGCCACTCGCCCCAGAGTCGCCATGCGGTCCCGGGCCTGGTACTCAGCCTCGCGCCGCTTCTCGTCGGTGAGATCCTGGAAGGTGTAAATGTAGCCGGCCACGCCGCTTTCGGGCATTCTCAGGGGAGAAACCGAAAACCCCAGGATGCGCGACTCACCGTCCGGCTTCCGGTAAGCGATCTCGCGCCGCGCGTAAGGACCGGGATGGGCACGCGATTGATCGTCGCCGGCGCCGGCCTCAGGCCAGCCGCCGGGCGCTGTACTGAGCGCGTTTCTCGTAGGAGCCTGGGCATCGGACTGCGCGCCTCCAGCGGCCTGCAGTTCCGGCAGCACGGCCAGAACTCGCTGGCCCTTCGCCTCATCGGTGCTACGTCCGAGGATGCGTGCGCCGGCGGGATTCAGCTCTTGAATCACACCGTCAAGATCGGTGCGGATCAAACCACCGCGCATGCTCTGGATGATGTTCTCGTTGATAGCGTGCAGGCTGGCCGCCCGGCTGGCCGTGTGGCGGAGCTCGGCGCCCGTCCGCCGCAGGGTCTCGGCGAGGTAGCTCGAAAGGTAGGCTACCGCGAAAAAGCCGAACAGGCTGGCGGCGATCCGGACACCGAGCGCGGGCGGATCCAGGGCAGGCCCCGAGGACGATGCCAGGAACCCCAAAGCCGGGTGGCGCGAGACCAGCACGGGGTAGAGGCCAGGAAGATAGGCTAATTCGAGCATCGAACCGAGACACACAAAACTGATGCCGGCCACCAGGTACGCCCGGCTGCGCGAGAACAGGATGCTGGCCAGAATGATGGCCACCAGGTAGAGCGAGAGGTAATTGCTCTCCAGGTCGCCGGTGACGTGCACCAGGGCGGTGATCACCACCACGTCCGCGTAGATCTGCAGCGTGGCCTGCAACAGGACGTCGCGGCCGATCTGGTAGTAGATCAGGAAGAATAGGCCCACCACGTACCACAGGATGGCCACCAGCGCCAGCCGCTCCACCGAAGAGACGTTTGAGGCGCTGGGCGCAAGCTGCCGGGTGGCGTAATCAATGGCGAAGACGAGTGTAATGATGACGAAGCGGATCTTGATGACCCAGAGAAGCCAGGCGCGCAGGTCGGCCGCAGAGTCCATGCTGTTGCTCACCTGATTATACGGGCACGGGAGGGCGGGAACAACTGAGCGTTTCGCCGGAAACCTGGTTAGAACTCCGTCGCCGGACAGAGGCTGAAGCTGCGTGGGGGCCGCAGCGACAAATCCGGTCTACCAGGTGGCAAGTTTGGCGCCGGCCGATTCACCGTTCGGTTCCCGCCTTGAAATCGGGTCAGCCGACACGAAAAGTGAGCAATAATTGCACACATTTGGTGAAAACGGGCCAAAAAGGTCGGAATTTGAGGCGAAATTTGTCTTCGAACGGTTACACCGGGCACGCTTCGTCCGCCGCCCGGGGAGGATAACAGGCGGGGAGGGCGGGGTGGTCACGCGTAACTCCAAACTGGACCGCCCAAGCCGCGGTTGACCCCTGGTTCGCCGATCCGCACTCTAACCGTATGAAAGCACGACTCACCCCTGAGACCCAAGAGAGTTCGTCCGCCAGGCCATCGAAAGGGGGCGCCTTCGGCACGAGGAGGACGTCGTGAAGGAAAGTCTTTCGTTATGGGAAGAGCGCGAGCGGCGGAGATTGGAAATACTGGCCGCTGTCGATCGAGCGGAAGCCTCCCTGGCGCACGGGGCAGACCGCCGAGTGACCACCCCCGAGCCGGTGAAACAGCTTGCCGCTGATGTTGAGCGCCGGGGCAAGGCGCGCTTGAACGCCGACCCGAATTCCCCCTCAAGAGCGAGTTTCGCCTTGCGCCCGAAGCGGAGGCTGAGCTCGACGCCATCTGGCTCCATATCGCACGCGAGAGTGGCAGCATCGATCTTGGCACCCGAGTGAGGGAAAACATCTCCGAGCGTTTCTGGCTCTTAGTGCGGTACCCGTACTTGGGTCGAACGCGCGATGAAGATCTGCGCCCTGGCCTAGGCAGTTTTTCCGGCCAGCGATTATGTCGTCATTCACCTCATCGAACCGGATGAGGTGGTGCTGATTCTCCATGTGCATGGCAGCCGTGACTTCGTCGCTCTGTTGGGCCATTGATTTCTGAAGACTACGGGAAGCTAGCACAGACCGTGAAAGGAAGGGTCTGCGCCAACCAGCCCATGCTTTTCAGGCTTCCGCTGCCCCGAGGTCTCAGTGATTTTTTGCTTGACATAAGCACACACTTATATAAGCATATACTTATGGATACAGGGCTGAATCTTGATGCCGCCTTTTCTGCTTTGGCCGATCCCACGCGGCGGGCCATTGTTGGACGTCTCGCCAAGGGAGAGGCGACCGTGATGGAACTGGCCGCGCCCTTCAAAGTGACACAGCCCGCAATCTCCCAACACCTGAAGGTGCTCGAAGATGCGGGACTTGTGGTGCGCCGCGTAGAGGGTACGAAGCGCCCTCGTCGCCTCGCAAAGGCCGGCATCGCGGCCATGGATCAGTGGCTGGCAATGCTGCGAAAGGTACTGGAGAAAAACTATGATCGGCTGGACGAGGTTCTAGCCGACATGGAACCACAGAAGAGAGGAGAAAGACGATGAGCAAATTGAGGCTGACGACCGAAGCAGATACACACGTGGTTGTGACGAGGCGCTTCGCTGCACCTCCCGAGGCCGTGTACCGTGCCCACACGGATCCGGAATTAATCCAGAAATGGCTGCTCGGTCCTGAGGGTTGGACCATGCCCGTATGCATCAATGAGGCGAAACCGGGCGGCAAGATCCGTTACGAGTGGACGGATGGCAAAGGTCATGGATTTTATCTGACAGGCGAATATCGGGAGCTGGAGCCTTACACCAGGATCGTACACGTGGAACGGATGCACCTCCCTGACCCGACGCCGGATAACCACGTTGAAACGCGGTTTGATCCGGATGGGGATGGCACATTAATAACAATCCGCATGATCCTGCCAGATGCCCAAACACGCGCGGCAATGCTTGCCACAGGTATGGAGCGTGGAATGGAAGCAAGCTACGCTCGGCTGGAAGGAATGCTTCGGGTGAGCAGGTAATTCGGATCAGCCCTGCGGCTGACCCGGGCTTAGAATTCTATGGCGGGCGGGCGAGAGCGCGAGCTCTGCGATTCACGCTCCTAACCGTGCCAGTAAGGCAGCGAGTCAAAGGCTGCCCCGGCGGAACGGTAACTCGCACAGCTCCGCTGTGCGCCCGCCAGCCTGCCGCGCTGGTTCGAGGCGCGGCATCACCAACGATTTCGTTGCCACCCGCGGAGGCTGCTGCGCGAGTGCGATCTTTCTTGCTTGACATTGCCTCCTATAAATAAGAACATGAATTCATGTTCATATTATGGAGGTTTGGGGATGAATCGCACTCTGCTGCTATACGGTCTGGGACTGTGGTTTATGGGGACGGTCTTGCTGCGCGTGGCGGGCCAGCACCTGTTGCATCCGGGGTCGCTCGCCGCAACACTGCCGCTGTACTTCATCAGCGTGCTGGCCATGGCGTGGCTGGCGCGTCGCCTCTGCCTGCGGCTCGGCTTGCCGCGCGAGCAGTGGCCGGCGGGCGCGGCTTCTCTGGCGCTGCCCACGCTTATCCTTGATCCGTTTTCGAGCGCGTATTTTCCAGCCGTCTTTCCGAACATTGAGCCTGGGGCCGCCGGCGTGTTTGGAGGCTGGATGTTGTGCTGCTGCGCCGGGGCGCTGCTGGGCGCAACCATTGGGGCAAGGGCCCGGCGGTGAGCCCCGTCCCGCTCCGTCCTAAGGTCGTGGCGGAATTGGACCTGCCGCCCTCTCCGCGCCAGAAGCGCAGCCGGGAGAAGCGCGCCCGCCTGCTGGCGGCCGGTCTCGCGCTGTTCGGAGAGAAGGGGTACCAGGCGACGTCGGTCGGCAAAGTTGCAGCGCGGGCCGGAGTGGCGGTGGGCGGCTTCTACCTGCACTTCCGCAACAAGCGCCAGCTTCTGCTGGTGCTGATGGACGAATTGCTGGAGGGCCTCAGCCGGCTGGACCTTCGACCCCAGGGCGCCGTGAGCGTCCGCGCCGGGCTGCGCGCCTTGCTGCAAAGCGCGTTCACGCGCGAACTGACGTACACCGGCGCTTACCGCGCCTGGCAGGAAGCCGTGCTGCTGGACGGCAGTCTCGCTCCGCTTCAGCGGCAGATTGAGCGCTGGTCGCGGGCGCGGGTGACGGCGGTGTTCGAGCTTCTGCTTCAGTTGCCGGGCGCTCGGGCCGGCGTCAATGTTCCGGCGCTCGCGCGCCTTATGGATCGTCTTTTCTGGGACCTTTTGGGCCAGGCGCTGCGCATGCGGCCGGACGAACTGGACGCCGCCCTGGAGTCCACAACAGACCTGATCTACCACGCGCTCTTTACGGATTCCACGCCGGCGCCGGCGCGGCACAGCCAGAAGCCCGCGTGAGCGCAGGGCGAGAAGGTTGCGGGCTCTGCGTTTGTCAGATGATCCAAGCTCTCGCCCTGCTTACCGCTTCCCTGACCTTCTGATTTCTGGATTCCTGTCACGATGCAGTGCGCGCAGCGCAGCCTGCGACCTTCCTGGCCGCAAGAGCCGCGGACCCACAGATCGGGTCTGATTAGATAACGGCGTCGGCTCCGGATCGCCGGTAGACTTGGGGTTGTCCACGACCAAGGCTGGCCGGGAAAGGAGCCGACCATGAATATTAT
>DATDGR010000265.1:0-9559 GCA_036521995.1 Terriglobia bacterium
GCGGGGCTTGCCACAGCGTTTGTAGCGCTCGATGAGGGAACCGCGCAGGACCGCTTTGAGCGGGGGCAATTGGCGCAGGAGCGCTTGGCGGCGCTTTCGCAAGGCGGCGGTGGTCTGCTTCGACGTTTTCATCGGACCACGCTAGCAACTGGTCTGACAATAGCATCAGGAATCTCCTTTGTCAATCCTTTTTTGCGGGTCTTTTCCGAGGGAGGAGGGGCTGGATGCGGGCAGGGCATCCAATAAGGCGACGAGTTCGAAAAGGCACTCGGCCGCGAGGCGGTGCGGCGGCAGGGTTAACGAGTCATACGGGGTGGGATCAGCCCAGTCGGTCCACTCGCGCGGAATGCTGAGGGTACCACGCTCCAGCCCACGGAGAATGAGCGTGTCGACCCCGGCGACGCGCCGTTTCTTGAGAACTTCAAATCGCCGACCCCGCAGCGGGTGGAAGGGATGGGAGATTTCTGCCCATCCCAAAGGCGAGCGGTTCACCAGTGCAGTCTGCTCTGACCGTCGGCAGACCAAACTGAGGGTGAGCGGTGATCTGAAGGAAGAAGTTGCCGCTGTGCCTGCTGTGGCAGAGTTGGCTTTGAGGCGGCCTGCGTAATGGGATGCCGCAAAGGATAAAGGGTCGAGCGTTATAAGCGAGTTGCTGCTTCCTTTCGTCGCGCTGTTCGCGCACGAGGTGAATGGCTTCCAGCTGTCTGAATCGTCGGGTGCTGAGGGTGACGGTCGCGGGCGTCAGATGTTGAGAAAGGACGGACATAGGGCGGTGCTCGAAGCGTGGATCGCTGGATGAGTCGCAGGGAACGATCGAGGATCATCCGCCAGATTCCTTGTCATCTTGACCTGACCCGGGTTCAGCTGAACGTGAGGCCGGGTTGCGCCTGGGTTGCGGATTTCGCCCGACTTGTTTGGAAGTTGCCGAGGTAAGCTGTTGATCTGATTGAGAATCAATGGTGGGATCTAAACTTAGGATCTGGTCCCGCAAGGGGTGGGGGTTCGAGTCCCCCCTTTCGCACCAGCCTTTCTTTTGCACACTTTGAGGCGAATCACTCGATGAACAGTCTTGGTCACGTTGCTCCTCCCTTACTTGTGGCTGGCGGATTGTCGCGCACCTGTTGTTGCATCGAGCCGGTCGATAAAGCGAACACTCCGGCCGCGGGACCAAATAGACACACCTGCCGGCTGTGATCCGGATAGAGCTATGGCCCATTTCCGCCGGCGCAACCGCCGACTGTGCGAGAGACAATTCGAATGGGTCGCGGGAACTGGCTGTGGCGGCTGCCTGGCGTCGTCCGGCGAATTGAGTGAAAGAGTGTAGTCGCTAATTCCTTCCAAAGTTTCATCTGTGCCGGATCATGTAAAATAACAATGGGCCGCAAGGTCATGGAGACCACGACCGGCTCAATCGTCAGTCATCAATCGTGAACCGTCAAGGGTGGGATGTCTGATCTTCTCGACCAACTGAACAGCGAGCAACGCGCGGTCGCTGAGCAGACCGAGGGACCGCTGCTGGTGCTGGCCGGCGCCGGAAGCGGCAAGACCCGCGCCGTCACCTATCGCATTGCTCACCTGATTGAGTCCCACGGCGTTTCGCCCTGGAGTATCCTGGCCGTCACCTTCACCAACAAAGCTGCTGAGCAGATGCGCGAACGCGTGGCCCGTCTGCTGTCTGAGGCTGATCCGGGCGATGATAGTGGCCGGAGCTACAGCGGAGGGATCGACGGGCGCTCCCGGCCGCAGATTTTCACCTTTCACTCCCTCTGCGTCCGGCTGCTAAGGCGGGAGATCGAGCGCCTGGGTTACAGCCGCGACTTTGCAATTTACGATGACGACGACCAGACCAAGCTGGTGAAGTCCTGTCTCGCCGAACTTGGCCTGACCGACCGCGCCTTTTCGCCGCGACTGGCGCTGGCCCGCATCAGCTACGCCAAGAATCATGGCATCAGCGCCGCGGAGATGTATCAGGACGCACGCGATCCGGACACGGAGAAACTGGCGTCGGTCTACGAGCGCTATCAGAAGCGGTTGCGCGCGGCTAACGCCCTCGATTTTGACGACCTGCTGCTCAAGACGGTGGATCTGTTCGACAAGTCGCCGGATGTGGCGGAGTCGTACAGCCGGCGCTTCCGTTACATCCACGTCGACGAATACCAGGACACCAATCGCGTGCAGTACCGCCTGATCCAGCACCTCACGCGCGCCCACCACAACATCTGCGCCGTCGGGGACGAAGACCAGTCGATTTATCGCTGGCGTGGGGCGAGCATCGAGAACATTCTGAGCTTTGAGAAGGACTTCCGCGAGGCCAAGGTCTTGCGGCTCGAGCGCAATTACCGGTCCACCCAGGTGATCCTGGATGGAGCTTCGGCGGTAGTGAGTCGCAACCGGGCTCGCAAGGGCAAGAAGCTGTGGACCGAGCGCAAGATCGGCCGCCCGATCGGACTCTACCGGGCCGTCGACGCGGAGGAAGAGGCCGATTTCGTCGCCGGACAAGTGGCGGAAGCATTGGTGGACCCGGGCGCAACCGTGGGCGTGCTCTATCGCACCAACGCGCAGTCACGGCTGCTCGAAGAGGCGATGCGGGCGAGGCAGATTGCGTACCGCCTAGTGGGCGGATTCAGCTTCTACGCTCGGGCCGAAATCAGGGACGCGCTGGCTTACGCCCGGCTGGCGGTCAACCGGCGCGATACCGCCGCCTTTCTGCGTGTCATCAACACGCCACCGCGGGGCATCGGCGAGACCACACTGGCCCAACTCGAGCTGATCGCGCGGGAGAGCCAATTGACGCTCTGGGAGGCTCTCGAAGAGAGTCTGGCTCGTGCGCGTGAGAATCCCAGCCGGTCCTCGCGGGCCCTCAAGAGTTTCCAACAATTGATTCTGGCGCTAGCCGAAGATTACGGGCGGTTGGGGCTCAGCGAATTCTTCAGCAGCATTCTCGAGAAGACCGGGTATCTGGACATGCTCAAGGCTGAGGACTCGCCCGAGGCCGAAGGACGAATCGAGAACCTGGAGGAACTCGTCAATGCTGCGGCCGAGACGGAAGAAAGCGGCGAGGAGCTGACGGCTTTCCTGGACCGCGCCGCCCTCGTCTCCGATACCGACCAGATCGACGAGCGGGCGCGTGTCACCCTGATGACCCTGCACAGCGCCAAGGGCCTGGAGTTTTCCGTCGTAATGATGTCGGGCCTGGAGGAAGGGCTGCTGCCGCACAAGCTCTCTCTGGACGATGACGCCGCCCTCGAGGAGGAACGCCGTCTGTGCTACGTGGGCATGACGCGCGCCAAGGACCGTCTGGCGCTTACATCCGCCGCCACGCGCCGCTTCTACGGAGAAGACGGGCGGCAAAGCACGCGCCGTTCCCGTTTTCTGTCTGAACTACCCGGCGAGTTCACCGAACGTCTCAACGAGTCCGGCAGGGGCCACGTACGCTGGGAGGGCGCCTTCAATTCCAAGGAATCCATCGAGCGCTTCCTTTACACCAACGGCTTCAACGAAAGAATCGAAAAGAGCCGCCCTAGCCCCCCGCGGCCGCAGCCGGGCGCCAAGTGGCGGCGCGGCAGCCGGGTGCGGCATCCGAAATACGGCGTGGGCACGATTCTGGCTTGCGAAGGACACGGCGACGACGAAAAACTGACGGTGAGCTTCCCGGGTTACGGAGCCAAGAGGCTGATGCTGCGCTTCGCTACGCTGGAGAAGATGTAGCGATGGGCATAGGGCTCCGTTTTAAGAAAAGGATGTTTTTGAGGAAACGAACCCGTCATGTTATTGAAAACAAAGGGTCGGACTCGAAACAACCTTCAAAACGGGGCCGAAAAGGGCCCTGTTTTGACACAAATGAAGGGTGAAATAGCAGGTTTTGGAGAGGGATTCGACGGCTTGACGAGGCTTCGGACTTCTGTTTCGCCACCGAGAACGCAGAAGGCACGGAGGTCAAAAGGGGTGTTCTTCCTCAGTGGTTTCCGTGCTCTCCGTGGTGAAAGCTTCTGACTCCTGACTTCTGCTTTTTTGAGGAAACGAACCCGTCATGTGATTGAAAATAAAGGATCGGCGGTTGGAGACTCGACGGAAAGCGAGCCCAAAACGCACTCAAAGAGACGGTTAACGGCGCTGGACGGCAGAAATCTGGCACCGGCAGTAGTGGTCGCCGCCCGGCGAAGAACCGTATGAAAAAGCGGGACTTATTTGCGACGGCGAAGGCTGATTAGCGGTATGATCCGTGGTTCGACCATGAGTGAATGTTTCTGGCCGAGGGTGCTCGGACTGATGGCTGTGCTGGCGCTGGCGAGGCCGGCGGCCGCGCAGATGTTCGCCAGCCAAGTGCTGGCCGGGGTGAGTCAGGCCTACGGAAGCCTCCAGTCCTACCAGATCGTCGCTGAAGAAGACGTAATTGCGAGATTCGGCCAAAGCGCGGCGAGCAGCCAGACCAAGCTTTCGCTGACCGCGGATGGCCCAGGGAAAATCCGACTGGACCGCGAGGACGGCGGTGGGCGGCTGATCGTCGTCAGCAACGGAGAAGCCACCTGGACGTTCGTCCCGAGCCTGCACCAATATACACGTCAAGACGTCGCTGTCGATTTGAGCGGCGACGAGGAAAGTTCCGACGACCCCGTTTCCCAGGCCACAAACATCCTGATCGACCGCTATCGCAGCATAGACCGCTTGGCGCGGCGACCCGGGAGCGCGATGATCGGATCAAGACTGAGGATCGGAGAGTTGACTGACCGTGGTGGTAGTCAACCGACAAGGCATGATCACCGCGCGGTACGTCGGTGGTCGTAGCGAAAATCAGCTGACGGCCGCACTGAGGTCTGCCGGACTGGAAGCTGAATGAACCGGCTTCGCCGGGATGTGGTTGCGGCTGGCTTAGCTGAGATAAAGGATAGAAATGAACACCAAAAGTGTCGGAGACAAGGCAGAACGTAAGAAGCTCAAACGTATCGCTCGCAAGAAGCGCCCGCCTAAGCCCAAGCGCGCGGACCCGCGAGGCTCGCACAAGCCGAAGGTTAAGAAGCGGGGTCCGAGCGCCAGCAAGCGATAACCGGCTTCCGAGGACGGGTAAGCCAGTGTGCTCTGTCCCGGCGACGAAGGAAGCCGCAGGACGGGAGAACCGATGGGCAGCCAATTACTGGCCACGAAGAGCATCGATAGGCTCCTGGCCGAGGCGGAGGACCCCGAACACCGTTTGAGCAAAGGGCTCGGACCCTGGTCGCTGACGGCCATCGGAATCGGCGCCGTGATTGGCACCGGGATCTTCACGCTCATCGGCACCGCCACGGCGGGCCAGAATCTTCAGGTCCAATCGGTCCTTAAGGCCCCGCTGCTCGACGTCGTGCTGCACGGGCGGCACGCGCTGGGGGTGGCCGGCCGGCCGGGGGCCGGGCCCGCCATCGCCGTTTCCTTCCTGCTGGTGGCTATCGCCTGCGCGCTCGCGGGCCTCTGCTATGCCGAGCTGGCCTCCATGATCCCTATCGCCGGCAGCGCCTATACTTACTCCTACGCCACCCTCGGCGAGATCGTGGCCTGGATCATCGGCTGGGACCTGATCCTGGAGTACGCGGTCAGCAACATGGCGGTGGCCGTGGGCTTTTCAGCCTACATCGATAGCCTCCTCAGCGGGCTCGGACTCAAGCTGCCGGAGAGCATCGCGAATCCTGTGTTCAACGATTCCCTCGGTCGTACCGGATCGTACTTCAACGTTCCCGGGTTCCTGATCGTTATGATCCTTACCGTCATTCTGGTGCGCGGCATCCGGGAAAGCGCGCGAGCCAACAATCTGATCGTGACGATCAAAATCATCGCCATTTTCATCTTCCTGGTCTTCGCTTCGCGGTACATCCAGCCTGCGCATTGGAAGCCGTTCATGCCCAACGGCTGGCAGGGCGTGCTGACCGGCGGGGCGATTGTGTTTTTCACTTACATCGGCTTTGACTCGGTATCCACCTGCGCCGAAGAGACCCAGAATCCGCAGAAGGACGTGCCTTTCGGGATCATCGCCTCGCTCACGGTCTGTACCATCCTCTACTGCTCCGTGGCCGTGGTCCTCACAGGCATTCAGCCCTGGAAGACGCTCGGCAACGCCGCGCCGGTCGCGAACGCACTGCACGCCATCGGTCTGCTGAATGTGGAACGCTGGGTGACCGTAGGCGCGCTGATGGGCATGTTGAGCTCGCTGCTGGTCTACCAGCTCGGGCAGGCGCGCGTCTGGTTCGCCATGTCGCGGGACGGGCTGTTGCCCCGCATTTTTTCTAACGTTCACTCCCGCTTTCGCACCCCGCACGTGAGCACCTGGATCGCGGGCTTTGTGGTAGCCATTCCGGCAGGACTCTTCGACATCGGAACGCTGGCGGACCTCTCCAACATCGGCACACTCTTCGCCTTTATGCTGGTCTCGCTCGGAGTGATGGTGCTCCGTCGCAAGCAGCCCGGGCGCCGGCGCGGTTTCCACGCTCCCTGGGTGCCGGTGTTGCCGGTGGCGGCGATCGTCTGCTGCCTGATTCTGATGGCGAGCCTGCCCGTTGAGACCTGGTTGCGCTTTCTGATCTGGCTTGTTATCGGCCTGGCGATCTACCTGGGCTACAGCCGCTTCCACAGCGAATTCGCGAAGCAGGCTCCGGTGGCGACGGCGCTACACGAAGGTTCTCTATGAGAGCGAAGAGGTTCAGTAGGAATCAGCGCAGGGACCTTACTCGCTCTTTTTCGCGCGAGGAGGGGTTCTTGGAAGAGTGTCGCGTCCGGGTGGGCCTGCTCGGTTTCGCGGCCACTGTCGGGATGTTCGCTCTGCTCGGGAGTTCGAACGCCTACGCCTGGGGTCCGGCGGCACACCGGCTGGTGAACAACTGGGCCATCGCCACGCTGCCGCCTGCCGTGCGCCCGTTCTTCGAGGCGAGCCGCTCCTTGCTCCTGGACCACGCCAACGATCCCGACGAGTGGATCAAGAAACAGCCCTATGAGCGGTCGCACCACTACATCTATCTCGACAAGTATGGCCTTTTCCCCTACCTCGAACTGCCTTACTCTTACAAAGCGGCGATAACGAAGTACGGCGGCCGAAAGCTGAGCGCGAACGGAACCCTTCCTTGGCGAGTCGGCGAGTATAGCCTGCGCCTCACAAACGATCTAAGGACCGAGAAGTGGGAGGACGCCAAGCTCGACGCGGCCGTGCTCGGCCATTACGTGGCGGACGCCCACGATCCGCTCAATACCACCCAGAACTATGACGGCCAGCTAACCGAGCAGCAGGGCCTCGCCACTCGCTTCGGGACGAGTCTGGTCGACCGCTATACCAACTTCTTCATGTTTCATCCCGAGGACGCCGGGAAGGTGGACGACCCCACGGCCTATGCCTTCACCATGGTTCTCGAAGCCAACACCTGGGTGAACCGCGTTCTGTGGGCGGACTGGCGCTCGCGGGCAGGGCAGTCAGACTATACCGACGAATACTTTGATCGCTTCTACACGCAAATTGGCTCGACCGCCATGCAGGAGATTAACGCCGCGGCGCATGACACCGGGTCCTACTGGTATACTGCCTGGCTCAACGCCGGCCAGCCGTCGCTGACTGGGCGATAGCTTACCTAACTAGTCTACATCATGCCGCGCAAAAATATTTGATGTTATTCGGGCTCTTAACCTCCGGTCTCGCATCTCCATGTCACCACACTTCGACGCCCAGTTGCTTATCCGCCACCTGCCGAAAGTGGAGCTGCACCTGCATCTGGAAGGCAGCGTTCGCCCTGCCACTTTGCGGGAGATGGCGCAGCGCAAGGGACGGCTGCGGGAAGAGACGGAGCGCTGGGTCAACGAGCGCGAGCGGCAAGGATTTCACTATCCGCAGTTCTCGGACTTCCTGAATGCGTTCAAGCTGCTCTCTATCCTGCTGGAGACGCCCGCTGACTACGCCCTGGCTGCCGAGCGCTTGATGGAGGAGTTGAGCGCGCAGAAGGTGCGCTACGCCGAGGTGACCCTGTCGGCCGGCGTGGTCTTGTGGAAGAAGCAGTCGCTCGAAGCCATCTTCGAGGCTATCGCTGAAGCCGCCAGCGCTGCTTCCTCGCGGCTCGGTCTGCAGGTGAACTGGATTTTCGACGCCGTGCGACAATTTGGAGCGGACGACGCCCAAGAGGTGATGAGGCTCGCGGCGCGCTTCCGTGATCACGGCGTCGTGGGCTTCGGTTTGGGCGGCGACGAGGTGCGAGGTCCGGCGGGGCTCTTCGCCGACGTCTACCGTGAGGCCCGCGACCTCGGCCTCCACACCACCGCGCACGCCGGCGAGAGCGCGGGACCGGAAAGCGTCCGAGAGGCGGTCGAGTTACTCGGTGCCGAGCGCATCGGCCACGGGACCAACGCGGCGCGCGATCCGAGCATGCTCCGCCTCCTAGCCGAGCGAGGAACTACGATTGAGGCATGCCTCACCAGCAATCTGGCGACGGGAGTGATCGCCAAAATAGAAGACCACCCCTTGCGCCGCTTTCTTGAGGCTGGCGTTCCAGTGGCCCTCAATTCCGATGACCCGGCTTTGTTCGCCACCAGCCTTGAGCGGGAGATGATTCTCGCCGCCGATACCTTCGCGCTCACACGCGCTGAGGTCCTCGGAATCATCGAAGATGCAATTCGAGGTGCCTTTTTGCCCGAGGCTGCGCAGACCGCTCTTCTGGCCGAGCTTTCTAACGCTGCGAGGGCGGTTGCGTCGGCGGCGCAAAGCTGAGGGCGCAGTCAGGCGAGGGGACGAATTCGCTGCGGAGACTGTAACAGCCATGCCATTGCGAGCCATCTTCTTCGATGCTGGCAATACGCTGCTCTATCCGCGCGTCAACGACCTCGCCGAGGAGCTGACTGCGATCGGATTTCCAGCAACCGTGGAGGACTTTTACGCCTCCGAACGCGAGGGCAAGAAGAAACTCGACGCTTGGCTCTGGCCGAAGCTCGAGAGCCGCGAACTGCCGCCTCTGGTGGATCGTGTCTATTGGACCGAATTCCTGCGGGCCCTGCTCGATAGGCTGCGAGTGCTCGGCGAAAAGCGTGATTCCGTCACTCACCAGGTGATCGAAAGGTTCCGGGACATCCGATTCTGGTCGCGCGTCTTCCCCGAGACGGAGCCGCTCCTTGGTAAGCTCCGTTCCGCTGGCTACTATCTTGGCGTGATCTCGAACTCGGTGGGCACCATGGAAAGGCAGTTGGGCCGCGTTGGCCTGGCTCCTTATTTCCGCACCATCCTGGACTCGGCCGTCGTGGGCGTGGAGAAGCCCCACGCTGCGATTTTCAATATGGCGCTTGAGAGCGCCGGAGTCTCACCGGCTGAGGCCGTGTTCATCGGCGATACCTACTCCACCGACATCGGCGGCGCGCGTTTGGCGGGCGTCCGGGCGGTCCTAATCGACCGCGTGGCCGCCTATGACGACGGCGTCGACTGTCCTCGCATTACTTCCCTCGATCAGCTCGAGCCGGTTTTGCAGAACCTTGAGAAGCAGGCCCCGTGACGGATGGCTGAGGCTTGCTGAGGGTCGAGCCCGGCTTATCAGGCTTAACAATGCCGGCGCCCTCTTTGATGGTGAGGATC
>DATDGR010000266.1:0-15733 GCA_036521995.1 Terriglobia bacterium
ATTATGATGGCGGCGCTCACTCAGCATCCAGCAGCCGCGAAAAGGGTCGACGGCGGCCGGGTATTCAAACTGTCTTGAGGCCTCTCGATGGCTGCACACCGCGAACCGCTGCGAGCGGATCAGGCCTTTCAGGGCAAGAAAGTGGCGGAACAGATCTTTCGGAAGGCCTTGGCAAGCATCGATGTGCGTTCTGCGATGCTGGCGCGGGTCAGGAAAGAGGCGGACCGGCTCGTCTTTCCCCCAGGCCCGCCAGGCTCCTCAGGTTCGGTTTCGATTGCTCGCGCGCCTTACGTGATCGCCTTTGGAAAAGCGGCGATTAAGATGGCGCTGGCCCTTCACGAGATCCTTAGCGGCCGGATCGAAGCGGGTTTGGTGGTCGCTCCCGCCGCTCCGGCGCAGCCGCTCCAGCAATTTCGCCACTTCGTCGGCGGCCACCCTTATCCGAACGCCGATAGCATTGTGGGTGCCAAGGCGGCGCTCGAGTTGCTATCCGGCCTGACGCCCGACGACCTTGTGATTTTCCTGATCTCGGGCGGCGGCTCGGCCCTGTTTGAGAGGCCGCTCGACGCCACGGTGACCCTGGCCGACCTCATCGAGTTCAACCAAGTGCTGGTCACCTGCGGTTTGCCTATTGAGCAGATCAATGTGCTGCGCAAGCATCTTTCGGCCGTGAAGGGCGGCCGGCTGGCCCTGTGCGCCCTTCCCGCCGAGCAGCTTACCATCTTCATTTCCGATGTGCCCGAGTCACTCGATTCCATGGTGGCGTCGGGACCGACTCTGCCCGACCCTTCCACCGTGGAGGAGTGCTACGCGCTCGCCGGCCGGAACCACCTTTTGGAGCGGTTTCCGGCCTCGATCCGGCGGTGTTTCGAGGAGCGCGCCCTGGTGGAGACCCCGAAACCGGGTGACATGCGCTTCAGCCGCTCACATTACTGCTGCTTGCTCTCCAATCGTGACGCGGTGGAGGCCGCGCGCGCTGCGGCCGAGGAAATGGGGCTCGTGGCCGAAGTGGATCGGGGTGAATGGGACGCGGACTTCCGCGAAGTGGCCCGCGCCAACTGTATAGCCTTCGACGAACTGGGGGCGCGCCATCCTGGACGGCCGGTGTGCCTCGTCGTCGGGGGTGAGGTGACGTGTCCGGTCAGCGGCAGCGGTACGGGAGGGCGTAATCAAGTCTTCGTGCTCTATGCGGCTGAACTCATCGCAGGCCGGAATCGCGCCGTGCTCAGCGCGGGTACGGATGGCCGCGACGGTAACAGTCCCGCCGCCGGCGCCGTGGCAGACGGCGAGACAATTGCACGCGCGCACGCTCATGGACTCGATCCGGACCGTTATCTTGCCGGGAGCGATTCGTACCATTTCTTCCGCGCGCTCGGTGACACTCTGGAGGTTGGATCCACGGACAACAACGTGCGCGACGTGCGGCTGTGGGTGGATCTTGAGTGTTGAATTGAAGGCGGACGCGGCGTGCAGCAGGGCGTCGTTTCAAACGCTAACCAGGGCCACGCCCACCAGGATGAGGCTGATTCCAAACCACTGCCGTCGGGTCAAGTGCTCGCCGAGGAAGACCCAAGCGAGCAATACGGCCACGGCCCCGAACAGCGACGCGAGCACGGTCACCACCGAGACCTGCCCAATAGCGAGACCGACGTTGTTCGAGACGAAGGCCGTGGTGTCGAGCAGGGCGGAGCCCGCCAGCGGCCACCAGATACTTCCGCGAGGAATGGTAGGTTCGGCGCTTCGGCGAACCGACAGCAGCAGAAGTAAGGTAGCGCCCATGAGCCGCATGAGCCACACCGGCAATGCGCCTCCCAAGGACACCCGTCACCCGGAAACCGAGCAGCCAGAAGAGCACTCCGAATCCAAGTGCGGCGGCGAGAGCCCATCCCACTCCGCGCTCCGTCTTGGCGGCCAACTCGCCGTCCAAGCAGTCCTCTGCCAGTTGGTTTAGGCTTTCTCTCGGCATCACCGCCAGCAGGACACCGCAGAGCACTACCACGATCCCGAGCGCCGCCGCCGTTTTCAGCCTCTCTCCGGAGGCCAGCGCCAGGACAACGGTAAGTGCCGGGTAGCTCGCCGCGATCGGCGTCACCAAGGCCAGTTTGCCCACCGAAAAGGCACGGTAGAGCGAAAGCGAGGCAGCGATGTTGATCAAACCCGCAGCCATGGCCCATTCCCACGCAGTGCGCGCCGGCTCGCTTAGAGCGTGGGAGAGGTGGGACCAAGGTGGATTCCCGGTGACGGCGAGGTAGGCGCTGAGCGCAACCAGGCCCACGCACTGCATGAGAACGAAGGCGCGATAAGGTCCGATGCGCCGTGAGACATGACGAGCGAGGAAGTCAGCGCCAGCCCAGGCAAAGGCCGCTGTGAGTCCAAGCAGGATGCCCAAGGTGTCCTTAAGGAATGAGAGCCGACTTTGTTTGGCGGCGCCCGGAGTCCGATCAATGCCTGAGAGCTTATTCTATCGCAAGTCGCGCCCGAATCTGGCCAGGCCTCGGCTAGAACGGAGGATGGTCCCGTGACTTGGTTGGGAAAGGCTGTGGACGCTCTGGCATTTGTTTACGCGCTGCTTTTCTTTCCCGCGCCCTTCTTCTGGCTGATCATCCATCCGGCGATTCACTTCTGGCGCCGGTTCGGCAACCGATCCTTCTGGGTGGCTCTGCCGGTCTGGGCGGCCGGCGCTGTCGGGTTAAGTGCCCTCGCGCCGCAACTCTACGCTAGCCGCGTTCCCCGAAGCCTGTTCACGGCCAGCCTCGGCGCGCTGTTGGTCGTCGCCGGCCTTGCGATCGGACGGCACGTTCACCGCGTTTTTGGCTTAAGGCGGCTCGGCGGCCTTCCCGAAATGAACCCTGGCCGCTATCCCGGAGGGGTCGTCCGAACTGGCGTTTACGCGTGGGTGCGCCATCCACGTTATGTGGAGTACATGATCACGTTCCTGGGTTGGGCCCTGCTGACCGGCGCGGTGGGCATTTTCGCGCTTGCAATCGTGACCATCTTGATGTATTCCATTGTCGCCTCGCTCGAAGAACGCGAGCTTCGAGAGCAGTATGGCGAGGAATACGCTTCGTATGCCGGTGCGGTGCCCCGATTTGTTCCCCACTGGCCGCGCAGGCGGCGTCTGCCCGAACGTCCGGGTGGTGCGAATTTGGGCTAGCGACTCGCTCCAAAGCCTGACCTGCAGCGCCGCCCTCATCTCGCGAGGAGGTTTTCATGCGTAAGCCTTCACTGCTGATCGTCACCCTGATCTTCTGCTGTGGGGCTCTTCCCTTGGCGGGCCAGCAGCCTTGTCCCAGTCTGACCGTGGTGGCGAACAGCCCCGAAGATCAGTTACTCCTGGCCGTCAATGGCGCGGACAATCCTCAGGATCAGATCGCTGCGCTTGACAAGTACGCCGCGGCGCACGCGGACTCGCCTGCCATGGCCTGCGTAAACGAGTACTATACGGCCGCCTACGTCAAGCTGAATGACTTCGATAAGGCCATCGCGGCCGGCGAAAAAGATCTCGCTGCCAACTACCAGGACGTGAACCTACTCCTCAACCTAGCGAAGGCTTACGTCGGCGCCGGGAAGGCCACAGACGACGCCTTCAGCGTGATTGCGAAGGCGCCCGACCAGATCAAGACCGAAACCAGCTCGCCGCGGCCCGCCGGCATCAGCGATGACGACTGGCAAAAGGCCCAGCAGGACGCCGCCGAAACGGCTAGGCAGGAGCGCGCTTACATGGAGTACGCCTTCTTCCAGCTCCTGCCACGCGTCACCGATGCCAACAAGCGCCTTCAATACCTGGACGCTTTCGCCAAGGCCTACCCCGATAGCCCGAACGCCGGCCAGATCGACGTCCAGTTTATGTTGACCTACGGCGCGTTGAACAACTCGGCCCAGGCGAACGAATACGGCGACAAAGCCCTGGCGGCTGACCCGAATAACCCCGCCATCCTCAATGCCGTGGCTGACAACTTCGCCACACGGCAGGTCAACTTGGACAAGGCCGAGACTGCTGCCAGGAAAGCGCTCGATCTCGTCCCGGCTCTGAAGAAGCCAGACGGAGTCTCCGACGCCGACTTCCGTACCGCCCAGAATACGGAGCTCGGTGCCGCTCATCTGACGATCGGCTATATCGAATTTCAGCGGGCCAGCAAGACCCGCAAAGTGGCCGGCGCCGTCCAGGAGCTCAAGACGGCCGTCGGCCTGTTGACTGCCAATCCGAACCTGCAGGCGCGAGCGCTCTTCTATCTTGGCACCGCCTACGAGTTCCAGATTCCGCCCGACCATCACGCCGCCACTCAGGCCCTCAGCGAGGCCGTGAAACTGCAGAGCCCGTGGCAAGGCGAGGCCCAGGCGTTGCTTGCCAAGATTCCTCAACACTCGAAGTGAGCTTGGGTTGTCGGCGTTGGTTGCAAGGGGTGACGGCGCGCTGCTGAAGAGGAGTGGCGTCCAGATTTCTGGCGAGTCGACGCCGGCGGCTCGCGCCGCCCAGGGCTAATTGCTGAGGAACTTCACGGGATTCACCGGGACCTGACCCACGCGCACTTCGTAGTGAAGGTGGGGCCCCGTGGACTTGCCGGTCATTCCGACCGCTCCGATCACCTCGCCGGCTTTCACTTCCTGCCCCGCCACCACGTAAACCTCGCTAAGGTGGCCGTACTTCGTGGAGACGCCGTGGCCGTGATCAATCACGATTTCGTTGCCATAACCGGACTCGTGCCGGCCCGCCTCAAGCACCACGCCGTCCGCGCTCGCCATCACCTCCGTGCCCTTGGGCGCGGAGATGTCGATTCCAGGATGCCGCGCCTCCTCCCCGCTAAGCGGATCCATGCGCTCGCCGAATCCTCCCGTGATCTGTCCGTGCACCGGCCAGAGCGAAGGCATGCCGGCGCGATCGTAAGTGGGTGCGGGAATAAGCGCCCGGATGACCGGGTCGGGAGGCGGGTCCAAGGCCGTAGTCTTCATCAGATTGAAGGCGTAAAGAGAAGCGTTGTAACTCGCTTCCAGGGTGGAGTTGCTTTGCGTGGCCAGCGTCAGGAGCGCCTGCGGAAACTCCGGACGCGAACTCCTGCCGAAGCCGTAGGTGAGCGCGACTTCGGAGGCCAGGGATTCCAAAGAGGTCAGCTTGGCGTTTGTGTTTGTGACGGTGTTCTCGAGGCTTTGGTACTGCGTCTTCAGGGCTTCACGCTGGTTGCGCACATCGTCGTAGTTGGATACCTTGAGAAGCATGCGGGCGTAGCTGTTGGCCAGCGCCGCCAGGCCGATCAAAGCGCCGAATCCCGCCGCCAGGGCCAGGTGCACCACGTAGTGGGGTAACTGAATCTTCCGCAACTGCCCATGCGGTGCAACGATCAAAAAGGTATAGAAGCGTTTCTGCAGCGACATAAGACCCCCGACTTTAATAAGGATCGAGCTGCCGCGAAGCGCATCAGGACGCGGCCAAGAGTGCTCAAGAACTTGCCAAGAACTTCAGACCGCAGTGTTCCAAGGCGTGCTCCCAAAACGTAACACCGCGTCCAGAAAGCTGTCAAGCCGAAATAACTTTTGATAGGGGGTTTACTAAGGAGTTTATATGGCAGGAGATGCGTAACCCATCGGTACCCAAAGTTGACTCGGGGCCCAGAGCTGCCATTGAAATTGGCGGGGCATCACACCGACTACCGCAAAGGCCTGCCCGTCGATCGTGATCGTCCTACCCACCAGCGCGGGATCGCCGCCATAGCGGCGCTTCCAGAGTCCATAGCTCAACACCACCTCATGATCCTTCCCCGAAGTCGCTTCTTCAGGCAAGAACGTGCGGCCAAGGAATGGCTCGAACCCAAGCACAGAGAAGAAGCTGGCGGAGACGCGCAGCCCCTGGACCAGCTCCGCCTCCTGATTCGTTCCCGTCGGCGACAGGTCATATCCCCGTCCGGCGTCAAAGATCGCCATTCGCTCAAACGACTTGTTCGGGCGCTCGAAGTCCCAGAAGTTGGGCGCGGAGACGGCGTTCCAATTATCATGACCTTTGCCAGAGGTCTCCCACACCAGCACGAGACGGTCGGGGTGGGGAAACGGCAGGGGCTTCAGCAAGGTGGCGCTTATCACGCTGAAGATCGTTGTGTTGGCGCCGATACCCAGAGCCAATGTGAAAACAGCGACAAAGGCGAAGCCGGGTGACTTCGCAAGCGTGCGCAGCCCATATCGAATGTCCTGCGCCAATTGCCCGAGCCAACCGAAACTCCACACCTCGGGCGTGTCTTCCTTAACTCGGGTCACGTTGCCGAACTTGCGCAAAGCAGCATAGCGCGCTTCCTCCGACGAAAGGCCGCGCTCGATATTGTCCTATGTTTCCCTCTCGATGCGGTCACGAATATCCTCGGCGAGATCGTTCAGCATGCGCTTGCGGCAATTCATCGTTTGCCTTCTTGTCCGGCGGGCATGACTATTTCCTATTCGTACCGTAAGGCGACCATCGGGTCTACCTTTGTCGCACGCCGGCCGGGAACGTAACAGGCAGCCAGCGCCACAGAGATGAGAATCAGCGATACCGCTGTGAAGGTCAGCGGATCCGTGGGCTTCACCCCATAAAGCATGCTGGATAAGAAGCGAGTCAGAGGGAATGCGGCCACAATTCCGATGCCCACGCCAATCACCGTCAAGCTCATCCCTCCAGTCACAACCAGCCTCAGCACCTCACGCTTTTGTGCGCCCAATGCCATGCGAATGCCAATTTCATGCGTGCGCTGTGACACCGAATAGGCGATCACGCCGAAGAGGCCCACCACGCCCAGCAGCAGCGCCATCCCGCCCGCCAATGCCAGCATCACCATGGTGAATGAAGTGCGCGCCATCGACTTGGTGTAGTAATACTCCAGTGTGTGAACCTGGTACAGCGGAAGATCGGAGTCCACGGACCCTACTGCTCGCCGGACCTCATTCATCAAGCTCTCCGAGCCGGCGCGTGGTGTGCGGAGGGCGAAGATAGGGTTGAGAACGAACCCTTGGGCGTCCGTTATGGGCCAGTAAGCCGTCGCCGGAGCTTTCTGGCTGGTTCCGTCATCGTAGACGTTTCCGACGACGCCCACGATCTGCCGCCAGTCCCTGGGGCCTCGACCGATTTGCTTGCCAAGTGCATCCGCCGGATTATGCCAATACTCGCGCGCGAGGCTCTCCGATACGATAGCCGCGGGGCGATTGTTCAATACCTCGTTCCAGGTGAAATCGCGGCCGGCGAGGATGGGAATGCCCATGGTTGTGAAAAAGCTTGGCGAAATCCAAAACATCCGGCGAGCCGGCTGGAGCTGGCCCTCAAGCATGCGATCCTTTACATACAGGAGATCGCTCTCGGCGCCCGCATCCATGGGCACGGCCCCACTAATATCGGCAGAAGAGATGCCGGGAAGCGCTTCGATCCTCTGGAGCATCGCCTGATCCATACGGATGAGTTGTTCGGGAGCCTTGGCTGTTGCCCCGGGAATATGGACATGGAATGTCTCAACTTCGGCTGGCGCCGTGAATCCCGGCTGAACGAGCAGCAGGGCTCGGAAAGTACGGATCATGAGGCCGGAACTCACGAGCAAGACAAGAGCCAGGCCTACCTGGATAACCACGAGCGCGTTTCGGGCCCGGCGGCGCTCCCGACCGGCGCTCACAGAGCGGCCCGTTTCGCGCCATCCAGTCCCCGGGCGAACGCCCGCATATCTGAGGGCCGGTATCGAGCCGAGCAAAAGAGCTGCCACCATCGTGACGCCCAAGGCAAAGAGCAAAACGAACCCGTCGATGCCAATGTCATTAAGGCGGGGCAAATCGCTCGGCGCCCAAGCGATCAGGACCCGCAAGCCACCATAAGCAAACAGCAAGCCGAGCGCACCGCCAATCGCCGCCAGCACGAGGCTTTCAAGCAACAAACCACCAGCGATACGTTCGCGGCTGGCGCCCAAAGCCGCTCGAATGGCCAACTCCTGTTGCCGCCCTTCAACTCTGACCAAAAGAAGGTTGGCCACGTTTGCGCAGGCGATCAGCAGCACCAGGCCGATCCCACCCATCAAAACCCACAAGACCTTGCCGACGTCGCCTATGATGGTTTGCTTCAGTGGCTGCAGATTCGGCGCCATCCGCGACTCTTGGTAAAACTTGAGCGCCGTGGGAAAACCTCTCATTCCGATCGGTATCATGCGAGCCACGTCTGCGCTGGCTTGCGCCAGCGTCACTCCCGGCTTGAGCCTGGCAACTGCAAAGTAGTTGTAGCCCGGTCCGGACGTGTCCGCCCCTTGAGTGCCCGTGCGATTCCATTTGAGAGGCAGCAGTATGGCCAGATCGGCCATGTCCAGGAAACGAAAGCGTTGCGGTAGCACTCCGATGATTATGCTGGGCTTGCCATCCACATCGATGGTTTTGCCAATCACGGAACGGTCGCCGCCGAACTGGCTGCGCCAGTAACCATAGGTGATCATCGCTGTGCCCGGGCTGCCCGGCACATCGTCCGCCCGCGTGAAGGAGCGTCCGGAGAGAGGTGTGACTCCCAGGATTGGGAGTACACCGTCAGTCACGCCGAGAGCTGGCACGTGTTCCGGCCGTCCGAGGCCGGTGACGTTGACTGAGAAGAGCGCGGCACCGAATCCCGTGAAGTAAAGACCAATGTCCTCGAAAGTGCGGTTATTCTCTCGAAAGGTAAAGTAATCCCCTGGAGCTAAAGGCCAGTTGAACTGGTTGATGCCAGGAAGATCGAGCCCTACTTCTACGAGTCTCTCCTGGTGCGGATAGGGCAGAGGCTTCAGCAGGACGCCGTTCACCACGCTGAAAATAGCCGTTGTCGCCCCGATGCCGAGGGCGAGGGAGAGAACCGCAACGGCAGCAAAGCCGGGATTACGCCGGAGCTGCCGCAGTCCAAAGCGAAGGCCCTGCCGTAAGTGCTCGAGCCAACCGAAACTCCACACCTCCCGGGTGTCTTCCTTGACCCGCGTCACGTTTCCAAACTTGCGCAATGCGGCATAACGCGCTTCCTCCGGTGACATCCCGCGATCAATGTTGTCCTGCGTCTCCTGCTCGATGTGGTCGCGAATGTCCTGGTCAAGATCGTTCAGCATGTTCTTTGATCGCTTCATGGGTCCTCATTCGTAGCGCAGCGCCACCATGGGATCGACCTTGGTCGCCCGGCGCGCGGGAAGATAGCCCGCCAACAAGGCCGTAGCGGACAGGAGACCCGCAGCGGCGAGGATGGTTACCGGATCGCGCGCGCCTAGTCCAAAGAGCATGCCTTGGAGCAACTGCGTCGTGGCCAGCGACAGACACACGCCGGCAATGACGCCGGCAGTTAGAACGAAGACTACGTCGCGCATTACCAATCCCAGAATCGATTCCCGCCGTGCGCCCAGCGCCATGCGGATACCGATTTCGGTCTGGCGCTGCCTTACCAGATAACTCAGCGTACCGTAGAGTCCGACCATCGCCAGCAGTAGCGCCAGAGTCCCGAAAAACGCGGAAAGGAGCGCCAGCAGGCGCTCGTGGACCAGCGAGTCATTCACTTGCTCGGCCAGGGTGTGGAACTGGAGAGGAATCTCATGGTTCACACCTCCCACCGCGGCTTGGATGGGCGCAGCCAACGCCGACGGCGGTATGCCGGTTCGCAGCTCGAAGCTTTCTGATTCGGAATGATCCGGGTCCTGGGTAGCGGGAAAGTACGCGGTGGGCGGAGCGTCTGCGCGGACCGAAAGGTACTTGGCGTCCTTCACCAATCCAACGACTTCGATCGGAGCGGCCGGCTGGCAACCGATGCTAACCATCCGGAATGTCTTGCCGATTGGGTTCAGATTCGGGAAGAACCGGCGCGCCAAGGTCTGGCTGATAATCGCCACCGGCGCAGAGCTCGCCGTGTCATCGCTGGTGAAATTCCTTCCCGCCAGCATAGGCATCCGTAATGTCTTGAAGAAGCCGGGCGAAACACAGTTGAACCAGGCCACAGCGTCACGGTCCGCCAGGCCTTTGGACCAGTCCGTCTGGATCCACTGGTTCCAGCCCCGGCGGCTTATCGGCGTGAACAGAGACCGTCCGACGGAGACGACGCCGGGCAGGGCGCCGAGCCGGCGCTCGATCTCATCGAAGGTCGCAAGTTGCCGGTCTGGGGGCACCTTCGCGGCGTGAAGATCAGTGTCAACCAGCAGGACGTTGTTGCGGTCGAAGCCAATGTCGAGAGTGACCAGTTTGGCGAAGCTGCGCAGCAACAGCCCGGCAGCCACGAGCAGAACCACCGAGAGCGCCACTTGGCCTGCCACGATCCACTTGCGAAGCGCGAACCGCATCCTACCCCCGCCCTCGGCCGCCGGACCGCCCCTCATCGCAGAGGCCAGCGAGACTCGGGTGTAGCGCAGCGCGGGCAGAAGCCCGAAGAGGATGCCTGTCAGCGCCGCGAGGGGAAGGGTGAATCCGAGCACGCGGCCGTCAAGCGAAAGGTTCAGGAAAACGCTGTTCTGGGCGGTCGAGAGATAGCGGACTAGCAGGGCGGTACCCCAGCGCGCGAACAGAATTCCCAGTAACGCTCCGGCAGAAGAGAGGAGGATTGCTTCGGTCATCAACTGTCGAATCAGCCGAAGACGGCTGGCTCCGATGGCCTGCCTCACGGGGATCTCTCTTTGTCGAGCGGAGCCGCGCGCCAGCATCAGGCTGGCGATGTTGGCGCAGGCGATCAGCAGCACCAGCCCGACCACGGCCATCAACACGCGCAGCGGCTCATTGAACTGCTGCCGCAGTTGGGAGATGCCGGTTGCTGCGGGAGCCGTTACCAGGGTTTGACTCACGAACCGTCGCTGCTGGTTGGTGGACCGGCCCTGGGGCAGCGCGCCGGCGAAAACCTCAGGCGAAAGGACTTCTAGGCGGGCGCTCAGCCGCGCCAGGCTGACTCCCGGCTTGATGCGGCCAGCAACCTGCAGCCACCACCAGGAGCGCTGGTCGAGGCGCGAATTCTTGCCGTCAAAGATCGCTGCGGCGCAAACCGGCACCGCGACGTCGAACCTCTGTCCCACTTCCATGCCGAAGAAGCCCGGCGGGGCAACGCCAACGACCTCGAAGGGATGATTGTCAAGAGAGAGCGTGCCGCCGATGGCACCGGCCGATCCTCCGCCGTGGTCTTGCCAGAAACCATAGCTGAGCAGGGCGGCTGCGGGGCAGCCGCGCCGGTCGTCAGAGGGCACGAGCAGGCGTCCTGCGGCGGGCCGAAGCCCCAGGGTGTGAAGAAATTGCCGCTCACCCAGATCCCGCTCGCCTGGTGAACCAAGCCTCCCTGAGAGAGGTCGAATTTGTCCGTGGACCAGGCAAAGACTCCGGAAAAAACATCCTGTCGGTCGCGCACTTGCTCCCACAGAGGGTTGGTGAAAATGGGGTCGGCCTGACCTGGCGAGCGCGGCGGTCGCATCTCGACTTGCAGGATTTCGTCAGGCCTTTCGACGGGCAGCATCCGCAGCATGACCGAATCGATCAGGCTGAAAATCGCGGTATTGGCCCCGATTCCCAGCGCAAGCGTTAGCAAAGCAACCGCCGTGAAGCCGGGATTCTTGGCTAGCATGCGCAGGCTGTAGTGAACGTCTTGCCCTAATTGCTCAAGCCAACCGAAACTCCACACCTCCCGCGTATCCTCCTTGACCCGCGCGACGTTTCTACTTGCGCAAGGCCGCATAACGCGCTTCCTCCGGCGACATCCCGCGATTGATGTTGTCCTGCGTTTCCCGGTCGATGTGGTCGCGAATATCCTGGTCGAGACCTTCAAGCAGCTTCTTGCGCCGTCTCATGCTTGGTCCTCCGGCTCGGCCGGCCGGAGGATGCGCGCAATCGCTCCCGCCAGCTTGTCCCACTTGCTGGTCTCAACCGCCAGTTGCCTACGCCCTTTGAGCGTCAGCCGGTAGAACTTCGCACGCCGATTGTTCTCCGACGTGCCTTCCTGCACCGAAATCCATCCTCGCCTGATAAGCCGGTGAAGGGCTGGGTAAAGCGACCCCTGCTCGACCTGGAGCACGTCGTCGGAGCGGAATTCGATCGCCTTGGCAATGGCATGGCCGTGCGCCGGGCCCAGCAGCAGTGTGCGGAGGATCAGCAGGTCCAGGGTTCCTTGCAGCAGTTCGATGCGTTCTCGCTGTTCTTTAGTAGACATTCTAGGTTAAAATACCGCCCTTCAGGTAGAATGTCAAGGTGAAAGTGACGAGAGGGAGCGGCAGAGTAATGAGTAGCCGGCTAGGAGCGAGTTATCCCCGGGCGCCCGGACTCCATGCCGCTACTGACCATCTAACTCGCCCCCTAAACCGTTACACGCGAGTCGCTGACCCGTAACAAACGAGGGTGCTGGTTAGCATGAGGTCGCGAGAATGAACACAAGGCCGCTCGCGCACCGTCGATGTGACCGAGGGAGACACCCCTCGCGCTGCCGCGGCGCAGGGTGGCCGGTGTGCCCCATGAAATAGTAGGCGACCTTAGGCGCCCCTCGAATGCATCCAAATTCTTAGCGAGCGCGCTCGGCAGATTCGAAATACAAAGATCGAAGCGCAAGGAGGCAATCATGAAAATCGTAGTCGTCGGCGGCAGTGGACTTATCGGATCAAAGCTCGTCAACAAGCTTCGTGAGGAGAGACAGGAGGCAGTGGCGGCATCACCTAACTCAGGTTTCAACACTCTCACATGCGAGGGACTGGCCGAAGTGCTGAAGGGTGCGGTAGTGGTCGTAGATGTAACGAACTCTCCTTCCTGGGAGGACGCGGCGGTGATGAACTTCTTCGAGACATCAACCCGTAACCTCCTTGCCTATGAAGCGGCCGCAGGCGTAGGACATCATGTTGCGTTGTCAGTCGTAGGCACTGAACGTCTGCTCGCCAGCGGTTTCTTCCGCGCAAAAATGGCTCAGGAGAACCTGATCAAAGGCTCCTCGATTCCCTATTCAATTGTCCGCGCGACGCAGTTCTTCGAATTCGTCAAAAGCATCGCCGATTTTTCCACCGACGGCGACAAAGTACGCCTGCCACCTGCGCTGATCCGGCCTATGGCGGCTGACGATGTCGCCAGTGCGGTAGGCCGGGTCGCGACGGGCTTACCTGTAAATGGCACCGTTGAGGTCGGGGGCCCGGAACAGTTCCGTCTCGATGAACTCGTCCGACAGGGTCTAACCGCCCACAAGGATCCGCGAGAAGTCGTCACAGACCCACACGCTCGCTACTACGGCATTGAGCTGAGCGACCGCGCTCTTCTTCCCGGGGATAACGCCAGACTCGGTGAGACGCGCTTCAAAACCTGGCTCACACAATCCGCAGCACAAAACCCGAGTAGGAATGTGCAGACCGCAGTGAAAACAGCGGGGGTCACCCACTAGTCCTCGGTCTATTGAGGTAAACGCTAGGCGGATGTTTCGCATCGAGGCCTTCGTCGAGTGGAAGGCTGCTCTTGAATGAAAATCGATATCGCGCGGTTATTGTCGGCGGCGGCTTCGGTGGGCTTTATGCGGCCCGGGAGTTCGCTGGAGCTCCGGTCAGCATAACTGTCATCGATAAACGGAACTACCACCTTTTCCGTCCCATACTTTTACCAGGTGGCCACCGGCCTGTTGTCTCCTGATGTAATTTCCGGGCCGCTGCGCTCGATCCTCAGCCGACAGCGCAACGTCGAAGTGCTGATGGACGAAGTGATCGGCGTCCATGCCGACAAGCGAGTGGTTCGCCTGAAGCGGGGTCACGTCTCCTATGACTACCTCGTACTTGCCACCGGTATCCAATACAACTATTTTGGACACGACGAGTGGAGGGGGGCCACCACTGGGGACTTGGCGGGCCTCGCGCTGGCGCGCTGCGCGCCGGTTGGTGGCGTCATACGAGTGGACTTCAGGCGGGCGAATTGAGTAACGGTGCGGCGATCGGCGAATGCCCATAATCCCTTCTAGACCAGGGGTCGGACCGTCTTCGTCTCGGGAGCGACCTCTGGATAATGTATATACATGCATGTGGCTGCCCACTGGATCTGCGACCCGACATGGCCATACTTTCCGTGCGGCCGGGACATCCAGGAGCTGAGCGACTTTACTCTACCCTATGCCGTTACGGGGGATCGATCGGACAGAACCACCTGCGCCACAAACGACGGAACCACAGCTTGCATGGGTTTCTTCTCCATTTCCTTTCGCGTCCGACTGAGTCCGCCGGCAACCGCGCATCAGAGCGTGGGCAGATTTCCATTCGGGCCTCGCTTGGCTCGGGTTCTCCTTACCGGCGGAGCTTATTGTCACGTTTCCGCGCCGGAGTCTCGTGCCAGCCCTACGGGATGCGCAGGAAGCCATGACTTGTGAAGCTGTCGTCATAATACCAACCCGTGATCACACCCGCTGGGTTGGCGGGCCCGGGCTGGGTACCTTCGAATTCGCCCGTGCCCGCGCCCGGAGCGTCGAAGGTGGTGATGGCGCCGCTACGATCGCGCACGAAGCCGTGGTAGACATTGCTCGCGTCCAGAGACCATCCCGTGATCACCCCGACGACGCTGATGTTTTGGGCAGAGGTGCCTTGCCCGGAGCCGGTGCCTGCGCCTTGAACGTCGAAGGTGGTGATGCAGCCGTCGCGAGTGCCGACAAAGCCGTGGCTAACATTGGCATCATCGGTATAGGTTCCTGTAATCGTCCCGGCCGGGTCGATCCCTCCGATCTCGGTGCCCTGGCTGGAGCCGGTACCCGCGCCCGGAACGTCAAAGGTAGTGAAGACGCCGTCGGGCGCGCGCAGGAAGCCATGATAGACATTACTCGCATCGAGGTAGTCTCCCACAATCTCCCCCGCCGGGCTGACTGCATCGTTCCCTGAGGGAAAGGTGCCCTGGCCGGAGCCGGTCCCTGCGTTGGGAGCGTCGAAGCTGGTGAGCGCGCCGTCGCGAGCGCGGATGAAGCCGTGATACACGGTGCTCGCGTCAAAATAGGTACCGACAACCTTCTCCGCCGGAGTGATATTCAGAGAGGTGCCCCAGATCGAGTTCGTGCCCCCGCCCGGAGCATCGAAGGGCTTGATGCTGCCATCCCGAGCGCGCAGGAAGCCGTGGTTCACGTAGCTCGCGTCCAGGTACGCCCCTGCAATATCAGCCTCCGCGTTGATGGTCGTGGCGACGGTACCCTGATATTGGCCCGTGCCCGCGCCGGGCGCATCGATCTGAGTGAAAGTGCCGTCAAAAGCGCGAACGTAGCCGTGGAATATGTTGTTCGCGTCAAGAAAGCCTCCCACGACCTCACCCGACGGGTTGATGCTCTGAGCGTAAGTGGATATCGAGCCCGGAGGATCGATGGTGATGAAAGTGGCTTTCTCCTGAACGCTTGCGGAGAACCCCGCGCCCACACTGCACATGATCAAACCGAGCACCAGAGCTGTCGTGCGCGCGAGTGCGGCGTTAAACTGACCAACGAGAAATCGACTTCTCATGATGGTTAATCCTCCTGGTTGAAGATTTGAACAAACGGCGTGCCCTCGCCTGCATGCGGCTCTAGCCCCAGCTAAAAGAGTTCTTTGGATTCTTCTTTTTTCCTTCCCGCTCTCCTCTTTCATCTCAGCCTCGTCGGCGCAAAGGCACGCGCGCGGCTTGAAATCTCCGCCCGCAGCCCGGAAATGTCAATGGACCGCAGATAAATTGCCGATTCTGGGTATCCACTTGACTCAGGTGACCCCAACCTATAGTATGCGAGCTCATGGAGGATTACCCTCGGACCGCAGCGGACTTCGAGGCTCGCTTCCGCTCGGAGCAGGCCTGCCGGGAGTATCTGTTCCAACTC
>DATDGR010000267.1:0-1520 GCA_036521995.1 Terriglobia bacterium
CGGCTCCCTTGAAGCCGCTCGCCCGGTGTGCGAGCAGCTTTTCGACCCCAACGATCCGGATAAGCTGACCATGCTGGGCACGACCTATGGCCAGCACGGGAACTACGCGGAGGCGTTGAAGCCCTTGCGCCGGGCGGCAGAGCTCAGTCCGAATTCTCCCCAGGCCCAATACAACCTGGCTCTGGATTGTTTCCAGCTCCAGCGCTACGCGGAGGCGCGGGAAGCGCTGGCCACGGTCGTGAAACGGTGGCCGGACCTGTCCCCACTAGGCACTCTCTACGGCGCGGTCCTGTTCAAGCTGGACGAGAAGGCCCCCGCCTATGAGGCCCTTCAGCATGCGCACGAACTCAATCCGCAGGATCCGGACGCGGCCAAGATGTTGTATGAGACCGGGCTAGGCCTGGCGCAGGAAAAACTGGCAAGCAAGGAGTATCCGGCGTCGGTCCGCTATCTGAATGAGGCCGCCCGGCTCTTTCCCCAACAACCGGAACCTCACCGCCTCCTGGCCAAGGCCTACAAAGCCAGCGGTCGGCAGTCCGAAGCTGCCGAAGAACAACGGCAGTTTGAGATCCTGATAGTGGAGGCCGACGCGAAGCCCAACTGAATGAACATGATGCGAAACTATGTCGACCCGAACGTCCGGCGCCGCGCTGGCTCCCGGAAACCGTATCCGGGCGCTGTCATTCTGAGTGAAGCGAACAGTCTCGCTCTGCAAACCGAGATTCTTCCTTCGCCTTGCTCAGGACCGCCTCGGGCTCCCCGGAATGACACGCTGGAGGGGAATCAAGCCAAGAAAAATCGAATTATGTACGAACGAACCCAGCATCTTACAGAAAACAAATCATATACCATTTTTGGAATTAGCAGAAACCCGGCATGCTGTTGAAAACAAACGAGTTATTCCATAAACCCAGCGACTTGTTGATATGAAGCATCTTACTCTCAAAAAACGGGAGGTTTGGCGGCGGGACAACCGAGTATTTGACCAGTTTACTGGCAAAATGGGTCACTTCCGATTCTATGGCAAGCTGCGCTCGACGCGGCGCCAAGGAGGATTCAAGATGGGCTGCAAGAAAGCCATTCCGCTCGCTCTTTTCTGCTTGGCATGCTTTCTCGTGAGCTCGCCGCTTTTCGGCCAGGCGACGGGAAGCCTGCTGGGCACTGTCAGTGACGTCACGGGCGCCGTGGTGCCGGGAGCGGCGGTAGTGGCCACCTCACAGGGAACCGGTGTTGCCCGCGACACCAAGACCGACGATACCGGCCATTATCTGCTGCCGCTCCTGCCTATCGGCACCTACTCGATCAGGGTGAGCGCCCAAGGCTTGAAGACCGTCGAACAGAAGGATATCGTCCTACAGGTCGACGAGAGCCGCGAGGTAGACTTCTCGCTGCCGGCCGCCGCTGTTCAACAGACGGTGGAGGTGTCAGCCACGGCGGTGGCAGTCAACACCTCGAATGCCTCGCTGGGCCAGGTGATCACGGCCCAGCAGGTCGCTGAGCTCCCGCTCAACGGACGGGAT
>DATDGR010000268.1:0-16804 GCA_036521995.1 Terriglobia bacterium
AAACGATGCAAAAACGAACCTAGAACGAACCTAAACGAACCCGAGCTTTTGCAGTGGTCTGCGAAGTAAGTCATTTAGAATCGGTGGAAGCCTTGGGATGCGCGAAAAACGAACCCGAAACGAACCCAAAACGAACCCGAGATGGCCCAAACAGCTCAACCCCTGAGAAATCAGTCGGAAAGGCCCGAAGGACGCCGAAGCGGCTAACGGCTTCCGTCCGCTTCCCCGCTTCTCCATGCGACCTATTGACTGGCCGCCTCCACTCGATTCGGCAAGAGTCGTATATCCTCGCTCACGGGCTGGTCAAGTGGCTTAAAGCTTCCGAAGCCTTGGCCGATACAAGACTCGTCTGCGGCGTGCGGTCCGGGAAGAAACCCGCCCAGTTGCGATTAATGATGAGAGAGCCGGAAGGACGGAAATTCGAAGGCACAGGGGCTAAATACACCTTGAGCGACGCGCTCGAGGTCATGGCCAGTCCCCCGCCTGCGGTTGCAGCCATGAACGAGGTGCTGGGATCCAGCCCGATTGATCTCAAGCGGCTCAGTTCGATTAGTCGTTCTTATCCCGACCCAACGATGCAGATTCTGAAGCTCTGCAACTCGTCCATTTTCAGCCTGTCGCGCCCAATTTCAAGTCTGGAGCAAGCAACCGTCTCGCTGGGAGCCGCCCCTCTGAGGACTCTGGGCCTGGCCTGGGGTTTGGTGGAACGGGTGGGAAGGTATCTTCCGCCGGTCGCGGCACAACCCTTCTGGCAGCACAGTCTCACTGCGGCGCTGCTCAGCGAGCGGATTGCCGCTTGGACGGGCTATCCTCTGACCGAAGCGTATTTGGCAGGTTTTCTGCATGATATCGGCCGGGTGCCGCTCTTGATGGCCTTCGGGCGGGACATCCAGCGACCCGAGGGTGGCTTCGGCAGCAACGGGGAAACGACAGAGATCGAAACCCGAGAGTTCGGCGCGGACCACTGTGAACTCGGACGCCGGATTGGGCTCGCCTGGCAGTTCTCCGATCTCTTCATCGAGGTTTTCGGCCGCCACCACGAACCGGCGGGAGAGACGGATGAACCAGAATTGCTTTGCATCGTGAGGGCGGCCGAGAGCTTCTGTTCAGGCCGAGTCTCGGCTTTTGGGAACACTGCTGCTCTTCATCTGGGTGGCCGGGGTGACCGTCATAGAGCGCTTAGTTCCTGCATGCCGCACCTCGACATTGCGGAGGGCGCGAGCCTGGCTGAGATACTGGAGTTTGAGTTCCTGCAAGCCGCTCAATGGCTGAAGCTGGGGGCCTCCAAGCCTTTCTCCCAAGATTTGATCGGTTAGACTCAGCAGAGAGTTGGAAGGTCAGTGACATGGTCAATTCAGACGCCCAACACGTCCGAATCGCCTTCTCGCACTCCGACGTCCCTTGCCGCTGCCCATACGCCTCATCGGCAAAGCTCCAGGACCTGATCACCCGCTTCTGCATTCACACCATCGGTCCGTCCTTCAATCGGCCATCGCTCCGGCCACGGCAACCCGGCCTCCATCGGGTCTCGGGCATCCCGGTCGCGCCCATGTATAATGAGACATGGCAAAATCTCAAACCCTTGGTGAACTCAAGCGCGCCGGCTACCGCGGTCAGGGCGTCAAGGATGAGCTGCGGTCGAGCCTCATCCGCAAGATGCAGACCGGTGAGACCCTTTTCCCCGGCATTGTCGGTTTTGACGACACGGTCATACCCCAGATTGCTAACGCTATTCTCTCCAGGCATAACTTCATCCTGCTCGGCCTCCGCGGGCAGGCGAAGAGCCGGATTCTGCGCTCGCTCGTGGCCTTGCTCGACCAGGAGATACCGTACCTGGAAGGATGCGAGATCCACGACGACCCTTTCCGGCCCATCTGCCGGAGCTGCCAGGTGCGCCTGCAGGAGCAGGGAGACGCTACACCGATAGCCTACCTCGGGCGCGATCACCGGTTTGTGGAGAAACTGGCCACTCCGGACGTGACCATCTCCGACATCATCGGCGATCTCGACCCTATCAAGGCGGCGCGCGGCGCCCACGCTCTTTCGAGCGAGCTCACCATCCACTACGGCCTGCTTCCCCGCGCCAATCGCGGCATCTTTGCCATGAATGAGCTGCCCGACCTGGCGGGCAAGATCCAGGTGGGTCTGTTCAACATCATGCAGGAAGGCGACGTCCAGATTAAGGGCTATCCGGTGCGCCTGCCGCTCGACGTCATGCTGGTGTTCACCGCCAACCCGGAAGACTATACGGCGCGCGGCAAGATCATTACCCCGCTGAAGGACCGTATCGGGTCCGAGATTCGCACCCACTATCCGGCGACGCTCGAGCACGGTCTGGCCATCACGGCCCAGGAGGCCTGGACCGCGCGTCCCGGGACCGAGGACCTGGCGGTGCCGCAGTTCGTGCGCGAAGTGATCGAGAGTATCGCTTTCGAGGCGCGCCAGGAGAAGAAGATCGACAAGCGCAGCGGCGTGAGCCAGCGCCTGCCGATCTCATGTCTGGAAAACGTGGTGTCGAATGCCGAACAGCGCGCCCTTCGCAATCGCGAGCCGCGGGCGGTGGCCCGGCTCTTGGATGTCTACGCCGCCTTGCCTTCCATCACGGGAAAGTTCGAGTTGGAATACGAGGGCGAACTCAAGGGCGCTGACAACGTGGCGCGTGAGATCATCCGCCAGGCGACGGCCCGGGTGTTCAAAAAATACTTCGACGGCGTCCCCCTGCAAAGCGTGGTGCAGTGGTTTGAACTGGGCGGCACCCTCAAGTACGCGGCGGATGCGCCCGTTGAAGAGGTGTATCACCAGCTCCGGAAGATCCAGGGGTTGATCGAGAAGACCGAGGCTCTCGGCCTCAAGCGCGCTGATGACGGGCTGCGGGTATCTGGAGCCGAGTTCATTCTGGAGGGCCTGTACGCGCTCAAGAAAATCAGCCGGAACGAGGAACTCGGCTTCTACGCTGAGCGGCGGCCGCCGGAGCCTCCGCTCGAGGAAGCGAGTCCCATTGCGCCGCGACGCAGGAATCTGAACTAGCCAAGCTGGCGCGTGGATCGCGTGTTATGGCTCGGGCGCGTGGCCGGAGGGTACCGGGTTGTGCCAGCCGCCGCTATCGATGATGTGGTCGGCTTCGCTTGGCCCCCAAGTTCCGGGTTCGTACTCGTACAGCGGCGTGGCGGCGCCGAGAATGGGGTCGACGACGCGCCAGGCGGCCTCGACGGCGTCTTCGCGCGCGAACAGGGTTGACTCGCCGTGCATGGCCATCCAGAGCAGACGCTCGTAAGCCTCCATCTCCTCGGGATCGGGATTACGGGCCACCAGCAGCTCGACCTGGTCGGTGTCCTCGCTTCCGGGCCGCTTGGCGCGCGCTCCAATCGCGGTGGCGATGTCCGGGCTCAGGCGGAAGCGCACGTAGTTATCGCCCTGAGGCATATAGAGCGTGCCGAAGACTGATTGCGGCGGGCGCTTCAGGAGGACCATCACTTCGGTGGCCGTGACCGGCAGGCACTTGCCGGCGCGGATGTAAACCGGCACACCGCCCCAGCGCCAGGAATCGATATAGAGCCGCACGGCCGCAAATGTTTCCACCCGGGAATCGTGAGCCACCCCCGGCTCCTTCCGATAGCCCTTAAACTGGCCACGCACGAGGTCATCCGGGCTGAGCGGCCGGATGGCGTTCAGCACGCAACTGCGCGCATCGCGGAAGGCGTCTGATCCGCCGGCCCCAGGCGGTTCCTCACCGAGATAGGCCACCACCTGCATCATGTGATTCTGGACGACATCCCGAATGCAACCGGACTCCTCGTAGAACTTGCCGCGGCCCTGCACTCCAAAACTCTCCGCCATCGTTATCTGAACGCCGGCCACGTAGTTGCGATTCCAGATGGGTTCGAGGAAAGCGTTCGCGAAGCGGAAGAACAGGAAGTTTAAGGTGGTTTCTTTGCCCAGATAGTGGTCGATGCGGAAGACGTTTGACTCCGGGAAGACCTTGGCCAGGTCGGTGTTCAGCTTCTGGGCCGATTTCAAATCGCGTCCGAAAGGCTTTTCAACAACCACACGCGCGCACTGAGCACACCCTGACGTGTGCAGTCCCTGGGTCACCGTCTCGAACATGCTCGGCGGAATCGCGAGGTAGTAGAGCGGGCAGCCCGCATTGCCGAGCGACTGCCGCAGAGCCTGGTAAGTCTTCGGATCGCGGTAATCGCCGTCCACGTAACGCAGCAGGCCGGAGAGGCGTTGAAAAACGGTCGGGTCCACGCCGCCGCCGAACTTCTCGATTCCGTCGCGAGCATGCGCGATCAGTTGTTCGAGAGTCCATCCTGACAAGGCCACGCCGACCACTGGCACGTTGAGATTGCCCCTCCACATCATCTTGTAGAGGGCGGGGAATAGCTTCTTGTGCGCGAGATCGCCCGTGGCGCCGAACAGGACCAAAGCATCGGACACTTCACTCATGTCCCAACTCCCAGAGTGCGCTTCTTCTCGAGATGACCGCCAAAGGCAAAAGGCCTCCCGATCATCCCAAACTGCGTTCAGCCTTCCTCACGATAGATGCGTTGAACTTTGGTTCGGTGGCAGGCTCGATCCCCGTTTGATGGCCGAGTGCGCCGGTTCTTCGAACTTCCAAGGATCGGGAAGACTCGCGACCGCGTCACTCCCCAGCCGCTTTTTCCGTTCTCGCCTTGAGATCCTCCATCTCCCTCTGCAGGCGGCTTTGCCGGCGCGAAAGGCTCCAGGCGTAGACCATAAAGATGATCCATACAAAGGCGTAAGCGAGGAAAAGGAATTTGTTGACCACAGCCCTCCCTTAAGTCGGCCTTAGGTTGCCACCAGTTCCTGCCGCAACCTCGTCACCTCGCGGCGCAGGCGCGCGATCCCGAGCCGCACCCGCACGAGGTAGAAAAAGAGGCACAAGAAAGCGCCCCAGGTGACAAAGACAGTGATCCACATCCGCGGCTCGAGCCCTGAGCCCTCTCCGCCGCCGATGACCGGCTGCGGATGCTGCGTCCTCCACCAGCGAATCGCCATGTAGTCCACAATCGAGGTGATGAAACCGAGGGCCCCGACCACGGCCGCCAGAGACTCCGTGCGCCCGGGATTGGTAACGTAGGCGCGAAGCATGAGGTAAGCGATGTAGAGCAGCCAGAGGATGAAGGTACTGGTGAGGCGCGCATCCCACGCCCACCAGATCCCCCACGCTGGCTTGGCCCAAAGAGGGCCCGTGATCAGAACTCCGCAGCAGTAGATGAATCCGACCTCAGCGCTGGCGTGGGCAAAGTCGTCCGAGGCGCGTGAGCGCTTCCAGAGATACCCAATGCTACCGACAAAGACGAAGAAGTAGGCGAAAAGGGCGGTCATGGCGAGCGAGAAGTGGATGTAGAAGATCCGCTGTACCTCCCCCATCGTCAGCTCCTCCGGCGCGTAAAGGAAAATGAGATAGAGTGCAATCACCATCCAGGCCAAGGCAACGCCGAGATGGATGCTCATTGGGAATTTTTTCACCATTATCTCTTGTCCTTTACTTCATTCTTCGAGCACGTATTCAAACAGCAGAAACGAAGCCACGGTGAACACCAGGCTCACCCCAGCCACACGTTCGATCCCGCCTCGCACCACCTGCCACTCGGCGCCGCGCAAAGCATCCGAGCTGGCGTCGCTGGCCAACACCAGAATCCAGAATGCCACCGGGAACTGCAGCACCGGCAGCATCACCTCGCGCATCCGCGTGTTGGCCGCCACCGCGCCGAAGATGGTCCCCAAGGCGGCGTAGCCCAGTGTGCCAAGAAAGACGATGGCGGCGAAGGCTCCCAGCGCCGGAATGAAGGAAAAGTTATACCAGAGCGCGGCGATGAACACCATCACGGCCTCGGCGAATCCCAGAAACACAAGGTTGGCCAGGAGCTTGCCCGCGAAGATCGCGCCCGGATCGATCGGCGCCATCGTCAGACCTTCCAGGCACCCGTTCTCGCGCTCGGCCGCAAACGAACGGTTGAAGCCCAGAATCCCCGCGAAGGCGAAAGCGATCCAGAGAAGTCCCGGCAGCATGCGTAGCGTCGCCTCGCGCCCCTCGTTGAAGGAAAAATTGAAAAGGAACACCACCAGGATGCCAAAGACGCACATCGAAACCGCGGTCTCCCGGCTGCGCCACTCGACACGCAGGTCTTTCACGAAGATGGTCCAAACGGCGCTCACACTAACGCAGTCGGCACTAGACAGTCGGCAGTACCCGCGGGAGTTTACCGCCTACTGCTGATCGCTTACTGCTACTTCTCCGGCCCCGGGCACTCCGAACACGGGCAGAGTTCGCGAAGATAATCAAACGTATAGATCCCGGTCGAGTGCCCGTCGCTCCAGGCGATGTTCACCGCATAACGGCCCACCAATTCCGCCTTCTCGGGCTTGAGCGCCTTCTCGAACATCGGCAGCGGATTCGTATCGGCAACCTTGTTCGTTCGGGGCGCGCCCGTACCGTGAGCGTCCGTGCAGGTGGCGCAAGGGCATTTCTCGCGCAGGTACTTGTAGGGGTAAAGGCTGTGGTGGCCGTCCGACCATTCGATGGCCAAGCGATCGTTGTCGCCCGCGAGCTTTATCTTCTTTGGGGTCGACATGCTGGGTGTTAGGCCGTCAGGTGTCAGGTGCGAGGTGTCAGGTTTAGCAGGCTGCCGAAAAGCCGTCGGACGATGTCAGCTGGCACGTGATACCTGGCACCTATTCGATCACAATCTCCTCCGCCACCGGAGTCCCCGCCAGTTGAGCCTCCACCGCCGCGGCGACTTGGCGGAAGGCCTGGCCTTGGGGCGTGCTTCCGTCCAGCGCCACCGGCTGACCGCCATCGCTTCCGGTGCGAATGCGGGTATCGAGCGGGATCTCGCCCAGAAAGGTGTAGCCTAGCCTGCTGGCTGCCGAGCGCGCCCCGCCATGGCCGAAGATCTCCTCGCGGTGTCCGCAATCGGGACAGACGTAGTAGCTCATGTTCTCCACGATTCCGAGAATGGGCACGTTAAGCTTATGGAACATGGCAATGGCTTTGGAGGCCACGGTCAGGGCCAGGTCCTGGGGCGTGGAGACGATCACCGCCCCGGTCAGGGCGACGGTCTGGCAGAGACTCAACTGGATGTCCCCGGTGCCGGGCGGCAGATCAATCACCAGGTAGTCGAGCTCGCCCCAGCGCACGTCGCCCAGGAACTGCTGCACCGTCTTGTGCAGCATGGGGCCGCGCCAGATCACGGCGTCATCCTTGGGAAGGAAGTAGCCCATGGAGATCACTTTCACGCCGTGCTCCACGGGCGGCTCGAGCTTGCCTTCCACCACTTGCGGCTCGTGACGCCAGCCCAGCAGCGTCGGGATGCTGGGGCCATAGACGTCCGTGTCCATCAGACCCACAGCGTGTCCCGCCTGTGCCAGCGCCACCGCCAGATTGGCCGCCACCGTCGATTTACCCACCCCGCCCTTGCCGCTCGCCACCGCGATGGTGCACTTGATGCCCGGCACCAGGTTCGGCGGTCCGGCCGCTGGACCACTTGCCGGCGCGGTTCCCGGTCTGGCTCCTGGCCCCGGCGGGGCACCGGCCGACGCAGCCCCGGCCTTGCCGTCTGTCTTGGCCCCCGGCCTGGGCCCCCCGTCCGGAGGAGGGTTGGCCACATGGACCTCCACTTCACCGCCGTGCAGGGCCTCGACCGCTTCATAGACCGCGCGGAGCAGTTGCTCGCCGGCGGCAGTGTTCGGACCGGCGGTGCCGGGCAACTGGATCGCAACCGAAACCCGGCCCTCGCCCGTTTCCACACCCTTGATGCAGCCCAGCGACACGATGTCCCGGCCACTGACGCCGTCCTTTACCCGGGCCAGGGCCTTCATAACGTCTGGAGGATGGAGTCTGTTGCTCATTAAGGGTCTTCGTTCGCTTTCCGATTAGCCGATGATTGCACGCGACAATATCGATCATACGCCGTACGCTTTGGGCGTTCAACGATAACCAACCCTTGAGCGACAGGATCGAAGGTTGAGGTGAGCGCCCGGTCACGCTACAGTGGAGCCGAAATGAGAAAGCTGCGGCTCGAGATTTGCGCCGATTCGGTTGACTCCGCCCTGGCCGCGGCCCGAGGCGGCGCGCAGCGGATCGAACTGTGTGCCAGCCTGCTCGAGGGCGGACTGACCCCAAGTGCCGGATTCATCCGGACGGTTCGCGATCGGCTGCCCATAGCATTGTTTGTGATGATCCGCCCGCGCGGAGGTGACTTCTACTACAGTGCAGCCGAGTATCTCGCCATGAAGGAAGACATTCGCATCGCGCAATCTTTGCGAGCAGACGGCGTGGTCCTGGGCCTGCTCGACCCGAATGGCCGGGTGGACGTGGCCAGGACCCGTGAACTTGTTGAGCTGGCGCGTCCGCTCGAAGTCACCTTTCACCGGGCCTTCGATGTCTCGGCCGATCTCGAGACGTCGCTGGAGAATGTCATCCGAACGGGAGCCAACCGAATTCTGACCTCCGGCGGAGCCCAGACGGCGTGGGAGGGTCTTGAACAGATCCGCAAACTGACTCAAGCTGCCAAGGATCGAATTGTGATTATGGCCGGAAGCGGCATCAACTCGCGAAACGTGGCCAAAGTGATCGAGGCCACCGGCGTAACGGAGGTTCACGCCTCAGCTAAGGAACCGGTGGCAAGTCCCGTGCGCACCCCAAGAAGCCTCTCCCTGGGGCGGCTTGAAGCTAGCTTCGAGGGGTACACTCGATTTGTCGCCAGCGAGGCCGAGGTGCGGGCCCTAGCCAAGATTGTCAGTGGGTAGATCGATGGGTAGATCGACGGTCCGCTACCTTACACTATTTCCGACTCTGAAGCCTGCGCCGCAGCGTGCCTGCCAGTCCAAGCAAGCCGCCGGTCAGCAGCAGAACCGAGGCGGGCTCGGGCGTAGGGGCGGGCTGCTCCAGAACCACCGGCAATGCCGTCCCGGACGTGTACCAGCCTCCGGCGAATGTCACATGGGTCACGGTAGCGCCACCCGTAAAGAAGATGTTGACGAAGAAATCGTCGCCAGGAGTCATTGGATCATCTGTGCCATTCAGGAAGGCGATCGAGGTGGGGCTGAGCAGGTCCGGCTTCCATGGTCCGGAATACGGCGAGTTGCAGAAAACTGTCCCTCCACCACTGCCGCCGTTACAGTTGGTCCCGTATTTCGTCGAAATCACGTCCCCCGAGGGCAAACCGAAGAACTGGATCACGAAGCCAATTGCATCCACTGTTCCATTCCACGGGATGACGCCGACCCCTACGCCGGGCGAACCCCAGTCGCTGCCGCCATCGATTCCGACGGCCCAACTTTCCCCCGGCGCCAACGTGCCAGTTGTCCCAGAGCCTCTAAATGCGATAGTGCCGGCATACGAAGTAATGGCGATAGACAGAGCCATCATTGCGCCGGCCAGAGATATAGCACTCTCAATGACAATGCTTTTCGCATGGGTCACCTCTCTCTGCTTTGCTCGCGGCCCCTTTTCCCTCGTTCGCAGGGGAAATAAAGTGAAAGGGCTTGTAAAGTAGACGGTAAGGTGAAAGGGCTGGTCAAGCAGAATATCTGTCGATGATTAAAGAACCGGAGGGCCAAAACCTCGCGCCTCCATCCGCCGCCCGACGCAGCTTAAACTGTGGACGGCTACCTGCCGCCCGCCACCTCCTGCTTGCCTGTCGCCTTCTCTGCCAGTTTGACACCCTGCAGGCTGTTGAGACGGTTGGGCGACTCCTTCAGGGCCGTCTGATACGCGGCCAGGGCCGCCTCAGGCTGATTCGCTTCCATCAGCATGTCGCCCAGCATCTCGCGGGCGGGAATGGCAAGATCGTCGACGCCTTCCGAATCCTCGCGATCGGCGGCGGCGCGGAGCGCTTTCAGGGCATCGTCCTTCTTGCCTTCGGCCCAGATCAGCCAAGCTTCGGCCTCAAGCTGATCGATGCTCTTCTCGTCTTTCACTTCGTAGCCCTCTTTCTTTCCCTTCGCCTTGCCGTCGGCGGTGGCGGCATCGAGCTTCGCCAGCCCGGCCCGGGCTCCGGCCGTATCGCCGCTCCGAGCCGCTCCGATGGTGCGAGCCCACCAGAGATCCTCCTGAACATAGGGGCTGTCGGCCGGCGACAGCAGTCCGGCTGCCATCTTCCAGTCGCGGGTCTCGATGGCGTACCTGGCGCGGAAAGTCGACTCACTGTTCGTGATCTCATCCGCCGTAACGCCCGGCACGGCCTTCACCTCCTCGATCACTTTCTGCGCATCCGCGCCGCGTCCGGTCTGGAGATAGGCGTATTGCAGGAAGTCGAGGGCATGAAGCTGGTAGTGCGCGTCCCCGGTGCCGGCCCGAGTCGCTTCGGCCGCGGCGGCGACGGCGGCTAGGTTGGAGTCGATCATCTCCTGCCAGAGACCGAGTCTCGCGAAGATGTGCGAAGGCATGTGCAAAGCATGCGAGGAGTCCGGCGCGATCTTGGCGTAGCGGCGTGCCGCTGCGAGACCCTGGGGCGCAAGCTCGGGGGTGTCGCAGGCATGGATCAGGTAATGCGCGGCGCCCGGATGGTCGGGCTCAGCGGCAAAAAGCTGATTGAGAATTGCAATCGCGGCCTTCCGGTTGGCCAGGTCCGCCTCGCCCTCGGCCGGGATCGAAATCAGCGAAAGAGCGTAAAAGGCCGCCGCTTCGCCGTCCTCCGGATAGTCTTGATGCAGTTTGCCCATGGCTGACGAATAGGCCGCTGTGCGGGCAGCGTAGTCGAGCTTCGGGCCGTCCGGCCTGGAATCATCCTGGTAGAACGCCGCCGCGGCTGCAATGTATTCGCGCTCGCGCGGGGTCCCGTTATTTAGGTCCGTGGCCTTCTTGAGTTCGTCGTGGCCGGTCTTGATCGTGGCGGCGTCCGGGCGTTCCCAGAGGGCATGCCAAAGGGTCATAGCCTGGCCCCAGTAAGCAATGGCGCAATTCGGGTCCTGCTCGGCGACTTGCTTGAAAGCTTGGTCGGCGGCCGCGTACTGGAAGGAGTGCAGCAGCGCCACACCCTTCTCAAACGTCTGCTGAACGCCGGGCGCGCAAGACGTCGGAAAATGGACCTGCCCCAGGTGGCCACCTCCGGCAGCTTCAGCGCCGCCCGCGTGGTGATGCTCCTGTCCGCCCAGAAGCACAGCACCTGTCAGAGCGCTGGTCAGAAGGGCCGAGATCAAGCCGAGAGTGCGGAATCGCATGGGAACGACCTCCCTATCGGTGCAGCCTAACATCCGGCCGGATGGAGGTCAATCGAGGCCTGCTGCCGTTTGACGTCTTACGCCCCTTGAGCCGCTTAAGGCGCCAGCTCGTTGACCACCCTATCTGGACCTCCTATACTGCGTTTTTCAGGGCTTGGCGTCCCAAAACGCGGAGACGGGATGAGTTTGCAGATTCGCCGCCGAAGCTTGGCGATCACGGCTGCGGCCGCCGTTCTGGTGGCCTCGTGGGCCTCAGTCGTCGGCTGCGCCGAGCTGTGCGGTCTTGGAGCCTCATCAGCCTGTCCATACGCCGGCCGCGAGGCGGAGCGCTCGTGCCATCCTGCGACGGCGCCAGGCTCCTCAAGCAGGCCTGGCCCAACGCGGAGTTGTCCCGGCCACGTTTCAATTGCGAAGCTGACGGCTCGCGTGATGCCGGCCGCGGGCCTTTCGGCGGTTTTTCGCGTCCTCTCCGCTGTGATCGCTCCCTGGAGCTTCACTCCGTTCCCCAAGCAGTCCGTGCTGCCGAGTCTGTTCTCTCACTCGCCCCCCTTTCCGAGCGGCCGCACTCTGTGCCAACTCGAATCCTTGCTCCGTATCTAGCCCTCCAACCGCGCGCCCCGTCGCGTCCACGATCCAAGTGCAAGATGATGTTTTGCGGTTGGCGGCGCATTGGCTCCGCCTCGTGGCCCTCCGGGGACCACGAGGTTCTTCGCGCGCTTGACTGCGAGGCGCAAAGCCTGCTTCACGATGACGCAGCCCGCGATCAATCCGGGCGCAACTCCTACTGACCTGGAAAGGAGACTTCCATGCTGAATAGCAGACGGCAATTCCTCCGGCGCGCGCTGGGCGGCGCAGGGCTCATGGCCAGTGCGACGGCCTTGGCTAGCCAGCCTTTACCTTCGGGCGCATCGGGCCACAACAGCCACCGTCTGACGCCTCAAGCCGGTCCACCTGCAGGTCGGACGCGGCCAGCCGGCGAGGTCCTGCCCGTGGAAACACCGGACCTGCCCAAGCTCGCTTGTACCGTGGAGAATGGCGTCAAGGTTTTTAACCTGGTGGCCGAGCCCGTAAAGCGCGAGTTTGTGCCGGGAAGGACCATCAACGCCTGGGGCTACAACGGCACTGCGCCGGGCCCCACGATCGAGGTCGTCCAAGGGGATCGCGTTCGCGTTATTGTTGACAACCACCTGCCTGAGCCTACCTCGATGCACTGGCACGGTTTCGAAATTCCCATCGACATGGATGGAGTGGAGGGCATCTCGCAGCCACTCATTCCGCCCGGAGGCCGCTTCGTTTACGAGTTCACGTTGCATCAGGCCGGCACCTTCTTCTACCACTCCCACATGGCCATGCAGGAGATGATCGGGCTCATTGGCCTCTTCATCATGCATCCCAAGGAACCCGTGGCGCCGCCCGTGGATCGAGACTTCGGACTGATCCTGCAGGAATGGGCCGTCTTGCCCAGCAATACAGTCCCCAACAGCATGTCGATGGAGTTCAACTGGCTCACCCTGAACGGCAAGTCTGGGCCCGCGACCACTCCGCTGATTGCCCGGCTCGGCGACCGCGTCCGCATCCGCCTGGTGAATCTTGGCATGGACCATCATCCGATCCACCTGCATGGCAACACCTTCTATGTGACCGGCACGGAGGCTGGCCGCGTGCCTGAAGCTGCCTGGACTCCGGCCAACACCGTGCTGGTCGGAGTCGCCCAGGCGCGTGACATCGAGTTTGAGGCCAACAACCCCGGCGACTGGATGCTGCACTGCCACATGCCTCACCACATGATGAACCAGATGGCCTCCATGGTCGGCCCGATGCTGGAGACCGGGCGCGGTCTGAAGACTGGCATGGGCATGCCGGAAGGCATGGGCATGCTTCAACAAGGCAGCGCCACCGACGAAGTGAACGGACCCAGCCTCGGCCGATCGATCGGTATCGGCGCCGAGCACGAGAAGGCCACCACAAACGCGCCGCTCGACGATCGGCATCCGGTGCCCGACACAAACATGCAAGGGATGCAACCTCTGGCGCAGGGCGGAACCACCAACCCGTGGCAAGTGCCTGGCTATCCGCAAGACATGGCCATGGCAATGTCGATGCCCATGGATGAAGCTCTGGCGAAACCCGAGACTTACGGACTCGCGCCCGGCTGGAGCGCAGGAATGATGGGCATGATGACGCTGGTGCGCGTTCTGCCGCCCGCCCTCTACGACGAAGTGATGGCTCGGGTCAAAGCCAGAGGCTAGCGGCCCGACGCCCAAAAGAAGAATCAGGAGGCGAACATGAAGCACGTCCCGACGAGTTTTTGGCGGTTCGGAGCGCTTGGTCTGGGCGCTCTCCTTCTGCTGACTGCGGACGGCAGACTGAGGGCCCAGCAGAAGCTTACTCTGGACGACCTCGAGAAGATTGCCCTAGCTCGCAACCCCACACTCGCCGAAGCTCAGGCGGACGTCCGCGCCTCCGAAGGACGAAGAACGCAGTCGGGGCTGTACCCGAATCCGGTGGTGGGCTACGAAGGCCGCGAGATCACCGGCGGTCCGGTCTACCGCGGCGGCGAGCACGGTTTCTTCGTGCGGCAGCCGATCGTGACGGCCGGCAAGCTCGGGCTCAGCCGGAAGGTGTTCGGCGCTGAGGCGGAGCAGGCGACATCCGTGGCCGCAGCCCAGCGCGACCGCGTGATCAACGCCGTGCGCCTCGCCTATTACCAGGTGCTGGGATCCCAGCAGCAGGTCGAGCTGCGTAGCGATCTGGCCGGCCTCGCGCATCGCGCCGCCCTCACCAGCGCACAGCTCGCCAACGTGGGCCAGGCCGATCAGCCGGACGTGCTCGAGGCCAGGGTGGAAGCCGGCCGCGCCGACCTCGACCTGCTGGCCGCGCGCTCCGACCAGGAACGCGTCTGGCAGCAACTCGCGGCCACCGTGGGAGACCCCTCGCTGCCGATGACGACGCTCGCCGGCCAGCTCGACGATCCGCTGCCCCTGCTCGACCGCAACCAGGTGCTGGCTACCCTTCTCAGCGACAGCCCGGAAGTTCAGTCGGCCCATCAGGGGGTGATCCGCGCTGAAGCTGCTTTGAAGCGCGCCCGCGCCGAAAAGCTGCCCGACATCGAACTGAGCGGCGGTCTAGCCTACAATCGGGAGCTGCTCGACAACAATCACGCCGTGGGCTGGGAAGGCGAAGCCGCCGTGGGCGTCCAGATTCCGATCTTCAATCGCAACCAGGGGAACGTCGAGACGGCCGAGGCTGAGCTGGCCCACGCCCGGCAGGAGCTCGAGCGCGTGAAGCTCGCCCTGCGGGCCGACTTTGCTGCCTTTTTTCGCGACTACACCGATGCCGACGAGACCGTCCGGACTTACCATGACCAGATCCTGCCCGACGCCCAGAAGGCCTACGACCTCTACCTTGGGAAATACCAGCAGATGGCCGCGGCCTATCCCCAGGTGCTCATCGCGCAACGAACACTCTTTCAACTGCGCGAAGAGTACACCCAGGCGCTGGTGAGCGAGCAGCAGGCGGCGGTGGTCATCCAGGGCTACCTGCTGGCCGGAGGTCTGGCCGCGCCCGTGGCGCCCGGCGAACCCGCCACCGTGTCGCCCGGTATTGAGGTGCGTCCGGCGGGAGCGCCTTAAGCCATCGAGCCTGTAGGCTACGCGCACCGACCTCCTCATCCCGTTCATAGGCTGCTAGAAAGGCTCGAAGCGGGCCGTGAAGTGGCGCAGGAATGGCGCCTGGTAGGTCAGCTTCAGGCCCCGAATCTGTGCGCGCCGCTTCCACACCTCGAGGATCACCTCGATCACATAGTCGATGTGACTCTGCGTGTACACGCGCCGCGGAATGGCGAGCCGAACCAGGTCCATGTGGGCAGCATCGCCGAACATGAGCGTGCCGATCTCTACGGACCGGATGCCGCCTTCCAGGTAGAGCTCGTTGGCCAGGGCCACGCCTGGAAACTCTGCCGGCGGCACCTGGGGCAGGAAGGCTCGAGCGTCAAGGTAAACGGCGTGGCCGCCCGGCGGCTGCACGATGGGCACGCCGGCCTCCGAGATATGCCTGCCGAGGTAAGCAGTGGAAACAATGCGATAGCGCAGGTAGTCCTCGTCGAGCGCCTCCTCGAGGCCCACCGCGATAGCCTCCAGATCGCGGCCCGCGAGGCCTCCGTAAGTGGGGTAACCCTCGGTGAGAATCAGCAGGTCCTTCTCCTGCTGCGCCAGCAGGTCGTCGTTGGTGCAGAGGAAACCGCCGATATTGGCCAGGCCGTCCTTCTTGGCGGACATCGTGCACCCATCGCCCAGCGCGAACATCTCCTGGGCGATGGCGCAAGGCGTCTTCCCTTTGTAGCCGGGCTCGCGGAGCTTGATCAGGTAGGAGTTTTCGGCGAAGCGGCAGGCGTCGAAATAGAGCGGAATACCGTGACGGCGGCAGAGAGCGCTCACCGCCCGCGCGTTCTCCATCGATACCGGCTGGCCTCCGCCCGAGTTGTTGGTGACGGTCAACATCACCAGGGGAATGCGCGCGCGCCCCACGCGCCCGATCAGAGTTTCGAGCGCGGCCACATCCATGTTCCCCTTGAAGGGATAGCTGGTCGAAGGCTCGGCGCCCTCGGGCGCGGGCAGATCCACGGCCTCGGCGCCGGTAAACTCCACATTGGCGCGGGTGGTGTCGAAGTGGGTGTTGTTCGGGACCGAATCCCCCTTCTTGCACATCACGTGAAACAGGATGCGCTCGGCGGCACGGCCCTGATGGGTGGGGATCACGTGGCGGTAGCCGAAGATGCCCTGCACCACGCGCTTCAGGTGGTCGAAGCTGCGGCTGCCCGCGTAGCTCTCGTCGCCTTCCATGAGGGCCGCCCACTGGTGCGTGCTCATGGCCCCGGTGCCCGAGTCAGTAAGCAGATCGATCAGCACGTCGTCGGCGGGAAGCAGGAAAAGGTTGTAGGAGGCGGCCGCCAGCAATCGCTCGCGCTCCTGGCGGGTAGTCCAGCGGATGGGTTCCACGCTCTTGATCCTGAAGGGCTCGATGATGGCGTGAATGGGCATCGGCTTGTGTTCCCGCAAGGGGGAATCGCAGAGCGGCCATTGTAGCTCAGCCCGGTTTCCAAGGGCGTGCGGCCAGGCTGATCCGCTAGCCTTTTTCGCTCTTCACTTTCGCTCCCAGCGGACATGGCTCGCGCGGTGTAACGCTCATCGGTAACGTGTAACGTGTCCAGTGGTCCCGGTTGTCGAACCCGCAGACATATCAGCAACTCTCCTTTTTTGTTACAGATCGTGGCTTTGAACGTCATCAGTTCCCCCTTGCTGGGCCGTTATCCGGCCCCTCCCGGCCACCACCGGAATCGGCCGCCGGCTTAGGGCGCAGACATCCGAAGAAGTTGTTTAATATGTTCGAGATCCTGGCTTTGAACGTCGCCCGGATGAATGCGCCCCAGGTAACGTTCCTTTTCCGCGCCAGCGACGCTCGCACCTTCCATCGCCGTCCGTTACCGGGTCTCCAGGCTCTCCCGAAAGAGCACCGGACCACCACTTGCACATGCAAGGGCCGCTTCCCGTCCCACCAGCCGAGCGGGTAGAGTTGGCGGCCCGTCCGGCCGCGGTCGCGGCGCGATCTGACCGAG
>DATDGR010000269.1:0-23278 GCA_036521995.1 Terriglobia bacterium
GCAGGCCACCAATTTCAGCGTCACATTCGCCCCCACGACCGGCGGAAACTTCACCGGAACCTTGACAGTGGTTAGCAGCGCAACGAATTCGCCACTCACCGAGTCCCTCTCAGGGACCGGCATTCACTGGACCCAGCTCACCTGGACGGCGAGCATGGGAGCTACGGGATATAACGTCTATCGCTCCTCTTCGAGCTCCAGCTCCAAATCCAACATGTGCGGAGAGACTTATAGTCAGATCGGCTCGACGAACGGACCTTCGTACCAGGATTTCAACGTAACTGCGGGGATGGCGTATTGCTATGTAACCGCAGCAGTCGGTGAAGGCGGGTCGGAGAGTGGCCCCTCAAATCAGGCTATGGTGACCATTCCAACTCCATAGCCGGAGCCGAAAGGCGAGTCCAAAAAAGCCGGTAACCAGTGAGACGGGTTCCGCAAGGGAAACACGAGTGCTCTTCTCGCAGAAGCCTCTGAAGACTGTCATAATGGTCGTGTCGCCGGAGAAGAATTCAGCGTTGTTGGCCTAACAAACGGTCTGGCCCACGGACAATGGCTGGGTGCGGTGGAAGGATCGTATGAAGACCCTCAAGCTTCGAACCCCAATCAGGGCGCCGAACGTCAAGCGACTCTTGACCATTTCCGTCATTTTCCTGTTTCAAGCTTCAGCGTGGGCCCAACAAGGCACAGCTTCCCCCGGACTGTATCCTCCAGGCTTCAACGGCCATACGTTTACAGGTGTAGTCCAGTCCGTCGACGAGTCTCAGCACCACTTCACTCTGACCCACGCGGCCAGCATGTACAGCGCAGAGACTTTCGTCGGAGCACTGCAGAAAGGTTACACAACCCGGTCGCCTGACGGTACCGCGCGTCCGCTGAAAGTTTCCGACCTGCCGATCGGGAAGACCTTGACAGTCTACTACATGGGTGAAGCCAAGGGTCACGGGTGGAGAACGGTTCACAAAGTCTTTCTGATCGAAGGCTACCCCAACTTGAACGTTGGCAACACCAGCTTCAGGAGCTTCTAAAATTGAAGATCGCCTCGGCAAATCTTCCGCTTCGCTCCCCCTATCTTCGAGCCTGCGCGGTCGTCAGCGAAGAGCAAAGCGAGAGTCAAAACCCCGGATTCAACACAGGCCCGTCAGGCCTGGCGGCTGACGCGCTGCCCAATCTTTTGAGACCAGGCAAAAACATCAGAGACTTTCACCAGACCGCCCAATCTATAGCGTCCAACGGAAGCCAGAGCGGCCGAGGCGAGGCACCCGCACTCGCTGCAAACCGGTTTGCCTCCGAACTGACAGGGTCCGATGGCGGTCTTGAGGTCAGCCGAGACGCAGGCCGTGGTTTGCGCGAAGATACACTCTTGCGGGGAAGCCGGAGCGTGGCGATAGCCGTCGAGGACCCGGTCTGGCAATTCAATTTTTGGGAAATCACAGCGCAGGCGGGCGAGTTCTTCCAGTACAGCCTGCCGGTCCTCCGGTTTCAGCCGCTCGGCGCTCTGCTCGCCTTCCTGCGGCGTGTAAAGGCTGAACCAGATTTTCCGAATCTCGTCGCGGGCCGACCAGAAAGTCGCGAATTCGCGGAAATAACCGGGCTTGCCAACCATAGGGCGGGTCACTGTGCAGTGCACCACAAAGCGGTGTCCCGCGATGTGCTTCAGAATGCGATCGTAAGTGGCGGGCGCGCGCCGCACATTGTGGTCTTCCGGGAGGCCGTCAACAGAAACCACCAGGTGCAGATCCGGTATGGAACGCCAAGCGATGGGCACGGCCCGGACGGCGCTCGTCACCAACTGGACTTCCACGCCCATGCGATCAATCTGGGGCAACAGAATATCCAGCTCACGATAGCGGACCAACGGTTCTCCGCCCACGATGGAGAGATGCAAGGGGCGATAACGGCGTACCAGCGCCAGGACGCCGCTTACTAAAGCCTCGCCCTGGAAATCGACCAGGTCCTTCAACGGACCAGCGGCCCCCAGATGTTCGGGTTGGTAGGCGTAGCAACCCGGACAATGAAGCGGACAGACCCTGGTGATCTCGATCGAGAGCAAAGGTTTCTGCCCTCGCAGGATCTTCTTCCAGGCCGGGATGACGGCGTTGGTTTTCATCTGCACCGCCTTTCGACTTCGCATATTGCGGTTCGACTGTTAGAGGCGGCATCGCTTGCCAAAGTTGCAATGTGCTCCTACAATCCCAACGGCTCCTTGTTGCATCGAACAAAATTGCGGCCGCGGCTCCCGACAGAGTCTTGGCCACAGGTCTTTGGCGAGCGACAGGCCTCGAATGGCTGCGGCCCGCTTGAAACGTGGGGCGCGTGTCGTTCGCCGGCAAGAGGAGCAATCCAACTATCGCGGATTCTTCAGAAAATGACACCTGACTTTCGAACCGCATTCGGGAAACCGGGGCGCCGCGCCTTGGCCGCACTGGCAACGGGGGCTCTGGGGCTAATCATCCTACCTCCCGCCTTTGCCCGAGCACCGGACCGAGACGTCACCGGTCCTTCGATATCGATCCCGGAACCGACGGCGGACCAACCCCCTGCGGAGAGCGAGCACTCCCAATTTGCTGGAGCGATTCCCGATCTATTCTCTTCCGAAGTCCCTCTAGCGGCCTCGTTCGCCCAGACGTCGAATGTAGGCGGCGGGGATTCCCAGACATCCAACCCGTCCCAGGCATCCGGCACGAACAATTCGCCCCAGTCCTCCGCCCAGAAAGGGAACCAGAATCTGACCGTGAATCCCGTAACCGGGATGGTGTCGGCCTCGGCATCCGACTACCAGCCCCTGACCGGCGACGAGCGCTTGAAGGTTTACTTCAAGATGAACTACTGGTCGGTAGGAGCTTATTTCGGTCCCTTCTTCACGGCCCTAGTGCTCGACCAAGCGACGAACTCTCCCGCACAATGGGGTGGCGGATTTTCGGGATACGGCCGCAGGGTGGCATCCCGCCTGGGAAGCGCCATTCTCCAGGGCACCTTCCAGGCGCCGACCGCTGCCATTCTGCATGAAGATGTTCGCTTTATTACCAGCGGCCAGCATGGGGTCAAGCGTCGCGCCTGGCATGCCGTGGTCTACAGTTTTCTTACTTACAACAATCAAGGCCACCCGACTCTAAACATCGCCAATCTGGGCAGCTACTACGCTTCTACGGCTGTATCCACGGCCTGGCTCCCCAGCCACAACAAACTGGCGGGATACACCTTCAGCAATGGAACTGAGCAAATTGGACTAAGCGTCCCCGTCAACATATTGCAGGAATTCTGGCCCGAGATTAGCCATGTCTTTCATCGGCATTCGCAGAACTGAAGGCTTCTACCTCCAACAACAAATCAGCAGCAGTTGTCCTGACGGCCTCGGAACCTAGGTTACTCACTTAGAAACCCCCCTCGGCCTAGACGAGGTTGCTAAGCACCCGCCCTGAGACCGTACTTGTTAATTTTATAGTTGATGATGCGCTTCGTGGTGCTGAGCAGGCGAGCTGACTTGGCCTGGTTGCCTCGCGTCGTCTTGAGAGCGTCCGAGATCAGGTCCTTCTCGTAATTCGCAACGGATTCGGCGAGGGAGAGGCGCAGAATAGTTCCGGAGGCCTCGGCAGTCTGCAGCGTGGGTGGAAGGTGGTGACCATGAATAACGTTGCCCTCGCAGATCACCACCGCGTGCTCGATGACGTTTTCCAGTTCGCGGACATTACCGGGCCAGTGGTAACTCATCAGCATGTCGATGGCAGAAGTAGAGATCCGCTTGATGTCCTTTCCATGCCCGTGGGCGTATTTTTCCAAGAAATGGTCGGCGAGCATCATAATGTCTGGCTTGCGTTCGCGCAGGGGCGGCAGGAATATGGAGAAGACGTTGAGGCGATAGTAGAGGTCGTCGCGAAAGTGGCCGTCTGCCATTGCCTTCTCCAGGTTGCGGTTCGTGGCGGCCAGCAGCCTGACGTTCACCCTGATACTGGTCGTGCCGCCCAGGCGTTCGAACTCACGCTCCTGCAACGCGCGCAGCAGCTTGACCTGTGTAGCCGGGGTGAGGTCGCCAATCTCGTCCAGGAACAACGTTCCGCCTTCAGCCATCTCGAAACGCCCCTTTTTCGAGCCCTGCGCTCCGGTAAACGCCCCCTTCTCGTAGCCAAAAAGCTCTGATTCGACCAGTGTCTCGGGGAGTGCGGCACAGCTCACTTTGATCAAGGGCTTCTTGGCGCGCAGAGAGTTGTAGTGGATCGCATGAGCGATCAGCTCCTTGCCGGTCCCCGATTCGCCCCGAATCAGTACGGTAGTGTTGGCTTTGGCGACCTGGGCTACCTTCTCGTAAACTTGGCGCATCGGTCCCGAGGTTCCGATGATGTTGGAAAAATCGTACCTCTGCTGCAGCTCGACGCGGAGATGAATATTTTCTTCGAGCAACCGCTGCTTTTCACTTTCGACCAGGCGATGGAATTTGATGGCTTGGCCCATCATCGAACCCACGATCGCCAGGAACTTCGCCGAACGGTCGTATTCGCGACCGGCCCGAAACGGCAGTTCCACGGTGAGCGCACCGACGGCCTCGCCGGCGATTACGATGGGCACCGACAAGTGAGAAAGCTCGCGCGGGCCGGCCTTTTCGACCCGAGCCCGCGGGTTCTTCAGCAGGGGTTCCCGGCTGACCCGCGGAACCACGATCGGCTTTCCACTCTCCACCACTCTGCGGCCTAAGTCGAGAATCTGTCGTGCCCAGCCGCCGGACGAACCATCGGGCGTTGGTCTCGCCATCTCGATCGCGAGCTGACGGGTGTCCTCCTGAGGCAACAGAACCGCAGCGCGGACCACGCCGTAGTAGCGCTCCAGCGCCGCCAAAGCATGGGAAAGACCCGCCTTCATCCCAGGCGCACCCGAAAGCGCTCTGCTTAACTCGATCAGGGTGTCCAGCCGCCGAATCTCCTCCACGCCGTCGGCCGACCCTGGTTCTGCCTTTCTTCTGCCCACGGATGCCTCTGCCATGAGCGGGTACAAAACTGTTGTCATTTTCGATCCTGCGTTACAAAAATGTAGCGTCAAAGTCATTGTAAACTCTTGCGCGGTCTGTCGGCTCCATAATATTCATCTATCCGAACCATTAGACTGCCGAAGGCAAGTTTGCCAGCCGCTTTGAAATCGCACTACATTCAGCCCTTCTCTTCGAAATGGGCTCGAGTCCGTCAGCTCCAAAAGAAATCTGAATAGGAGCTATCAGAGTTGCGACCGTCAGGATCGCCGCTGCCTGGAAGCGCGGTGAAGAGTGCGCCCGTTCGGGCTGGGAGCCTAACCTCCTGGCTTCCTCGGAGAACGGCACGGCCTCGGTCACCGCCTTACATTCCTCATCGATCGCCCGATCGAGGGCCCAAGGCTCGCCCAAGGCGTTACGCCGCGTCTTTCCGAGAAGGCGCTTTGGATCACAGCCGCCTCGTACCGTTGCCGATACAAATCTGTGACGCCACGTGAATTTGAAACAATTACGTAACAAATGGAGGCCGACCCTATTACCAGCAGGGGCCGGCTTCTGGCGGCAGACTCTGCTTGTTTCTTGATCGGAAATGACGCGCGGACGGAACAGATTGGGTTTGGCACCTCACACGCATCGGAAATTGGGCTAGGGTGGTGTCGGAGTTCGGCGCGGACACCTGTCAATCAGCGTAGCCCACTTCAGGTACCACCAGGAGGTGCTCATGGAATTACATCGCCGACGTGTCGGGGAAACTGGGCGATCCATCCTGCTCTGTCTCGCAATTCTTACAGCTCTCTTTTTCTTGCCTGCCGGGTATTGCGCCGAAACCGAGGCGCTGGAGACGCCTAAGGTCTCACCGCCGGAGTCCGTTGGACAATTGCGCCACCAAGTAAAGGAAGGACTGGCACGGATCTCTTCCCTGGAGGACCGTCTCGATTCGCTGCAGAGCAGTGGAACTGACTCAGATCAGCTCGCCGAACTTCGCCAGAGCCTCAAGGCTGAGCGTGAGCGGGTGGAGGGGATGGAGAAGCGCTTTGACCAAGCCAGCAATGATCCGCCGACGCCGATAGACAAGGGTTCCGAGGTTTTACTTGCTGCCACAGCCCCGCCGGCCGAAGGCGGCGCCCAGACTACGGCATCTCCGACTCCGGCAACGGGGTCCGCAGCGTCAACGGCTCCGGCCCCGGCGGCCGCCCCGGCCCAAACCAATACATCCCCGCCTCCAGCAGGTCCGACAGCGCTGCCGACTCCTGCCATAACGGGTCCGCTGTCGGGCCTTCCCCCAGCCGTCTTCGATGCCGGACCTTTTGGCAAAATCGCCGTGAACGGCATTGTCAGCGGCTTGGGCATGTGGCAGGACGTCCCTGCGCCCGGCGATAGCAACACGCAAGCGGCCCTCAGCAATGGGCAGATCTTTGTTCAAAAGACTGATGGCTGGTTTCAGTTTTACCTCCAGGCGGGCGCCTATACTCTTCCGGCCCTGGCGACGCCATTCCTTGCCACCGACAAAACGATGTCCGATTTCTACGGGCCGGTGCCCGTCGGCTTTATCAAGTTGCAGGTGGCGAAGAACACTTCCTTCCTCATCGGCGAGCTGCCCACCCTGATCGGCGCCGAATACACCTTCACCTTCGAAAACATGAACATCGAGCGCGGACTATTGTGGAACCAGGAAAACGCCGTCAATCGCGGAATCCAAGTGAATCAGACGATGGGCAAGTTCACGGCCTCGCTGAGTTGGAATGACGGCTTCTACTCTAACCGCTACACGTGGCTGACGGGATCTTTAACCTATGCTAACGGGCCCCATAGCTTGGTATTCGTGGCCGGTGGGAACTATAACCAGACAGGCTATCAGACCACGGCGACACCCGTACAAAACAACAGCAGCATTTACAACGTCATTTATACATATACCAAGGGCTCCTGGATCGTTCAGCCCTACTTTCAATATACCAACGTGCCTACCAATCAGAAGATTGGCATCGTGAAGGGGGCTTCAACGACGGGCGGCGCGATTATGGTGAATCGCACGTTTAAACACGGTTTCTCGCTCCCTGTGCGCTGGGAATACATTTCGAGCTCCGGGAACGTTTCTGAGCAAGCCGTCAATCTGATGTTCGGTCCGGGTAGCGCGGGCACGTCGGTCACCCTGACGCCCACTTTTCAATACGGAGGCTTCTTCTTTAGGGGGGACCTTTCCTGGGCTCATGCTATGAGCTACACGCCGGGTGACGCCTTCGGTTCCACCGGAACGAACGCAAGCCAGTACCGAGCCGTGGGTGAAATAGGATTCATTTTTGGCAACAACATTGAGAAGAAACCGTAAATTCGAAATCCCAGGGAATGACACATAGATTGCACAACCGGGAGGCAGAAAACGATGAAATCAGGAGAAGTTATACAGTTCATCAAAGACGAGGGAATTGAGGTCGTCGACCTGAAATTCGTCGACCTGCCGGGACTGTGGCAGCACTTCTCCGTCTCGGCGCGCGAGTTCGCGGAAGACGCCTTCACCGAAGGCGTGGGTTTTGACGGCTCCAGTATCCGAGGCTTTCAGGAGATCAACGAAAGTGACATGCTTCTGTTCCCGGATCCCGCTACCGCCTTTGTCGATCCCTTCTCCAACGTCAAGACTCTCAGTCTCATCTGCGACGTCCGCGACCCCATCGAGGGCGCCGACTACACCCGCGACCCGCGGCACGTGGCACGCAAGGCCGAAGCTTACCTGAAGTCCACCGGAGTGGCCGATACGGCCTATTTCGGGCCCGAGGCCGAGTTCTACATCCTGGATAGCGTTCGCTTCGATCAGTCCTACAACTTCGGCTACTACCACATCGACTCCGAAGAAGGTTTTTGGAACAGCGGCAAGGAAGGCGAGAACGGAGAGAAAAACCTGGGTTACAAAACACGTTACAAGGAAGGCTACTTTCCCGTGCCGCCCATGGACAGCCTCCAGGATATCCGTTCGGAGATGATGCTCACTCTCGAGAAGGTGGGCGTGAGAGTGGAAGTGCACCACCACGAGGTGGGCACCGCCGGCCAGACCGAGATCGACCTGCGCTTCGATACGCTCACCCAGATGGCCGACAACATGATGAAGTACAAATACATCATCAAGAATGTGGCCCGACGCCACGGCAAGACGGTCACCTTCATGCCCAAACCGATCTTCCAGGATAACGGCTCCGGCATGCACGTGCACTCCAGCCTGTGGAAGAACGGCAGCAACCTGTTCTACCGCAAAGGCTGTTACGCCGAGCTGAGCGAGCGCGCCATCCATTACATCGGCGGCATCCTCACCCATGCACCGGCGTTGCTCGCCTTCGCCGCCCCCACCACCAACTCCTACCGGCGGCTAGTGCCGGGATACGAAGCGCCCATCAACCTGATGTATTCACAGCGCAATCGCAGCGCCTGCGTCCGCATTCCGGTCTACTCGCGCAGCGAGAAGTCCAAACGCATCGAGTTCCGCTGTCCGGACCCCTCCGCCAACCCTTATCTTGCTTTCAGCGCCATTCTGCTGGCCGGGCTCGACGGCATCGAGCGCAAACTCACGCCGCCTCCTCCCATCGACAAGGACCTTTACAGCCTTTCTCCGGAGGAGAAGGCCAAGGTCAAATCGACCCCCGGAAGCCTCGACGAAGTGCTTCGCGCCCTTGAGACCGATCACGCCTTCCTACTCAAGGGTGATGTCTTTACGGAAGACCTGATTGAAACCTGGCTTGCTTACAAGCACAAAAGGGAGCTGGAGCCTGTGCAGCTCCGGCCTCACCCGCACGAGTTCGCTCTGTATTTCGACACCTAGAGATCAGGCGGTCGCCGGGTTGGCCCGGACCGCCGACGGATTAGAAACCACACGCCATGGCCACCCATAGAAAGCGCGGAGTCTGCATCCTGAGCTTTTCATTGGGATCCATGGCACTGCCGGTGGGACTGATGGCGCTGGTGTACCAAGGCTCCCGAACAGGCGTGGCTCTCATCGTGGCCGGCATGGCGCTGCTGATCCAGGGCCTGCGCTGCCTGGAGGAGTAAGGGAGTCAGGCTCTCACCCGCTATGGGAGAGACCTCTTCGGATCATAGAAAGTGTTGAGTTTCATGTGGAGCCCGGTCGCGGGCACCATTCAGCAGAGCCAAACCTAACTCTTGGAGAGGGAGTGTGACAATGGCGGAAAATAGCTCAACGGAGATGAAGCAAACCCTGGGTTTGACCGGTTTGACGATGAACGCCATGGCGCTCATCGCACCCGGCGCCTTCCTTTGGCTCACTTTCTTAACACAAGCAACCGAAGGCTCGACGTCCCCGGCCATGTGGGCCGGTATTTTTCTCGCCCTGCTGCTCTGTCTCGCCACCGCGGTGTGTTATGCGGAGATGGCAAAGCTGTATCCGGGAACCGGCAGTTCCTACTATTTCGCGGAACAGGCTTTCCTGAACCATGCCACGGCCTGGCGCCTGGCGCGGCTCTCCAAGTTCATCGTGGGTTGGGCGTCGCACCTGTATTACTGGATCTACCCCGGCGTCATGGTGGGCGTCACCGGAGTCATCGTCGGGTACCTGGTGGGCACGATCTGGCCGAGCTTCATGAACGCCACTAATCCTGGCCCGGCGTTTATGATGCTGATCGCCATCCTGATGTCCTTCGGGGTAGCGTACATCGCCCACCGGGGCGTGACTGGCTCTACGGCGGTGAACATCGCCATCAACGTGATTCAAATCTCCGCCCTGGTGCTCTTCGCCGTCCTGGCCCTCGGTTACCGCGCCAAGCATCCTCCGGGCAGCGTGGCCTTGCAGTTCGATCCGCAGACGAGCGCCGCGTTTAGCTGCGAGTTCGCGACCACCAAGACCATGGTGAACGGGCAGCCGACGGACACCATTACGCGCGACTCGAGCGGCACGCCGCAGTGCGCCAAGGACGCCTCCGGCAACCCTGTGCCCTATCACGTCAGTTACCCACAGAACGACGCCAGTGGCAATTTCCTCTCCCACGCCAACGCCGCTTCCGTGGTCAGGATGCACAACTTTGGCTGGATGTTTATTCAGGCCACGGTCGCAATCCTGATTCTGGTAGGATTTGAATCGGTAACCTCCCTGGGCGGAGAGGCCAAACGGCCTCACCGCGATGTGCCCATCGCCGTAATCACCTCCTTGCTGGTCCAGGGAGCGTTCTGCTACCTGTTCGAATACTTCGCCGCCAACTACTTCCTCAACAGCGGCTACACCATGCAGAACGCGGCCGGCTCGGCGGCGCCCATCGGTGACATGATGATCATGGTGGGCGACGCCTTGCTCGGCTCCGGCAATGGCCGGATCTTCATGCTGGTCGAAGCTTCCACGGTGTTTCTGGCGCTGATCGGCACCACGCTCTCCTGCATGAACACGGGAGCGCGAGTCACTTACGCCATGGCAAAGGACAAGGAGCTGGCCGGCAACCTGGGCATCCTGCATGAAAAGAACCTGACCCCGCACCGCGCCATCTGGACGCTGGCGGCTATTTCAGCGGTTTTTGGCTGCCTCACGTTGCTGATGTATTTCGGCGATGGCAGCGCGCCCGCCGACTCGGCGATCCAGGCGCTACCGCAAGGCTTCTGGTCGAGCTTCGGGTACTCGAACCACGCCAGGATGGCGGCCCTGCCCAATTCCTTCCTGACCGTTACGCTCGCGTCAAATTTCGGCACTTTCCTGCTTTACGGGCTTAGTTGCATCACCTGTCTGGTTTGCTATCACAACCACCCGAAGTTCAAGGTGGTTCGCCACCTTCTGATCCCGGTCTTCGGCCTGATTGCCAACCTAGCCTGCATGGCGTTCTATCTGATCGGGCCGTTCATGGGTTACGGCACCAAGATGGAGCCGCTACTGGCCTTCGGCATCGCAGTCGTTTGGGCCATTTACGGGGCTATTTACTTCACGCGCGCAAGCCGCCGCACCGGGCGCACAACGCTGGTGGAAGCCCGCGCGCCGGCCGCGGGGGCGTGAGCGATCACGCAAGTCTGACCCGACGCTTCGGGTGCCGTGGCCGGGACGTGGCTTCGGCACCCGATCGCACTTCTTGCACAGGAGGGCAGCAAGGCAGGAGGAGGGAATGCCCAGTCACTTGACACTCAGAGCCCGATGTAGCATCTGTGTTATGGTTAACCATCTGGTACAACACCATGGCGAGGCAGCACTCACGCACGCAAACCCTTCGCGGATTGGAGCTGAGGACTCCTTCTGGGCGTGGCCGGCGCGGCACCATAGAGTCTGCGCTTCGAGTCCGGTCAAGTCATCGGCAGTGGGCCCCCCGGGGGGTGCGTGTGCCTCTTAGAACCCAGGCTCTTAACGACATGTTATGGTTAGGTTTAACTGAACATTTCGACCAGGAATCCCCGGATTATTTTTGGAGGAACCCAAACCTGTAGTCGTCAGATTATAAAGATATAACGGTCGAAGAGGGCTCACGAGCACGAAAACGAGCCAAACCTGGAACGAATCCCGTCCGGAACGCCGAACGCTCAGGCGCACTATGGGTTACAGAGAGGACGAAGTTGGTTCGGTGACCATGGAAACCTGGTTTTGCTGTTTCGCATAAGGCTGAGTCATGATGGGATGGGGCTTTAGCGGGTTGTCCCCTGAGATCGCCGGCGAGCTTGCCGGTAGGCCCCGCTCGCCCCAAGGTTCTATGTTGGATGTCGAGTTCGCCGAACTGACCGATGTCGGGCGGGTCCGCGATAACAATGAGGACTATCTCGACCACGTGCTGCCCGCTACTCCGGAGGCGGCTCGCAGCCACGGCTGGCTCTTTGCGCTGGCGGACGGAGTGGGAGGGCAAGAGAGGGGTGAGGTCGCTTCGCGCGCGGCGGTGGACAGTGTGCTCTCCGGCTTCCGCAAAGCTCCGGGCGGCGAACCTCCCGCGGCGCTATTGCAGCGCCTGGTGCAGGCGGCGAACGCGCGGGTCTACGAACTGGGTCTGGCGTCTGGCGGGGGTGACGCCACCATGGCCACCACGCTGGTTGCCTGTGCTCTGCGCTTTGACCGGGCAGTGGTTGCCCATGTGGGCGACTCGCGCTGTTGTCTCGTGCGGAGCGCCCGGGTGACGGTCCTAACGCGGGATCACACCGTCGCCGGCGAGCACGAACGTCTGGGCCTGCTTTCAGCGCGGGAGGCGGCCGAAGTGCCGACCCGCCACCTTCTCACCCGTTCCTTGGGGAACGACCTGTTCGTGGGCGTCGAGACCAGTGATCATCAGTTGCTGAGCGGTGATATCCTCGTGCTTTGCTCCGACGGCCTGCACGACGCCGTGACCGCAGTGGAGATGGCTCACATCATCGGCCACAGTCTTGACCTCAAAACGGCGGCGGAGAGACTGGTCGAGGCTGCCAATCAGCGCGACGGCGGCGATAATGTCAGCGTCCAACTGATTCGGGTGCGGGGCGTCGAACGGATGGGCATGTACCGCGGGCGGCCCTACAGGCTTCGCTGACTCCTGAGTGCTGGCCTTCACAGTTAGGGTCGCTTACACACCTAGGCTAGAGACGGCAACCCCACATCCACCTGCCCGTAACGTTTACAAATTCTTTACAAATTCTTTATGCCTTGTTGACCGCCCGTGTGGCAGCGTTTACTCTGAAAGCGTCGGAGGCGCTCAACTCAGCGGAAGGTGAAAAGACCAAGTCCGAGGATCCTGGATTGCTTGACCTGACTGACCATGACCCCCATTCATCCCGGCGATCAACTCGACCACTACCAGATCGAAGGCGTTGCCGCCCGCAGCGGCATGGCTTCCATCTTTCGCGCCAAGGACTTGCGTAGCGGGCGCCAGGTCGCCATCAAGATCCCTCATCCCGAGATGGAGAGTGATCCCGTCTTCTTCGAACGCTTTCATCGCGAGCAGGAGATCGGCCAGAAGCTCGATCATCCCGGCGTGATGAAAGTGGTGAGCGACGACGACCGCAGCCAGATCTACATGGTCATGGAGTGGGTCGAAGGACGGCTGTTGCGCCAAATCCTCAACGAGCAAAGGCCGCTGTCGATCGAGCGCGCAGTGAAGATCGCTATCGGTATTGCCGAGGCCTTGGATTATATTCACAGCCACGGCGTGGTGCATCGCGATCTGAAGCCGGAGAACGTGATGGTGGATGCCGAGGACCGCATCAAGCTCATCGACTTCGGGATCGCCGCCAACGCCGGAGCGCGCCGTCTGACCTTTGCCAAGCTCTCGCAGACCATGGGCACGCCCGACTACATCTCACCGGAACAGGTCAAGGGCAAGCGCGGCGATGCGCGCAGCGACGTCTATGCGCTGGGCGTGATGCTCTACGAGATCCTCAGCGGAAAGGTCCCGTTCACCGGCTCCAATGCCTTCCTCATCATGAACGACCGGCTGCTGAATAACCCCGTGCCGCCCCGCGAAATCAATCCTGAAATCACTCCTCAGCTTCAGGAGATCGTCTATCGTGCCCTGGAACGCGACCCCAAGAACCGCTACGCCAGCGCCCGCGAGATGGCCTTGGATCTCGCGCATCCTGACCAGGTTGGCGCCGCCGAGCGCCCCGAACTGTACGACTGGAAGCGGCGGCGCACGCCTTGGGTAAGAAGGATTCTGTTCTATGCCGTGCTGGCGTTGATTCCGGTGGTCATCTTCGCCCTGTTACTCTACGTGGCCCGGCGATGACCGGTGGGTAACCGATCGCAGGTCACGTTCGTCATATTGACGGTGCCGCGAGCGCCCCTCGTTACCTGTTTAGTTCGCCACCCTATCCGGTGTTCCGGCCTAAGAGGGGAGTGGCTAACCGTTGGGGATTCAGCCAAGCTGCCCCGCCGCTGTGACGGCCATGGAAGAGGAGCGCCGCGACATGCCACGTACGGATTACGTTGACAACCTGGGTCAAGACTTACGCTACGCGGCCAGAACGCTCGCTAAAAGTCCCGGCTTTGCCGCCGCCGTTATTCTGACGCTGGCGCTCGCCATCGGCGCCAACAGCGCAATCTTCAGCGTGATCAATGGCGTGTTGCTGAAGCCGCTGCCCTATCCGCATGCGGACCGCATCGTTCGACTCTACTTCAGGAGCAACGACTACCCGAAGTTCCCGATAAATATGTTCGATTTTCGCGATTTCCGGGCGCGCAGCGGCTCGTTCGACGCCTTGGCCGCGTTCACACGCAGCGACGTCCAGCTCTCGGGCTCGGGCGAACCCGTGCGCCTCGCAGCCTTTCGAGTGACGGCCGGATATTTTCGAGTACTCGGCCTCGCACCAGCGCGGGGGCGCGAGTTCGAGGAAAAAGACGAGTTGCCCGGAAATGGTCGCTCGGTGATCCTCAGTGACCGGGCCTGGCGGACGCAGTTTGGCGCGACGCCGGACATCGTGGGGCGCAAGATCACCCTCGATTCGCAGCCCTTCACCGTGATGGGTGTGATGCCTGCTGGCGCCGAACACCCAGGCAACGTATACCACGGGCTTCCTTATGGCGACAGCGTCGATGCCTGGTGGCCGTTTACTTTCGAGGGGGATCCGAACTCGCGCGGCTCCCATTTCATGGAGGTCATCGGGCGATTGAAGCCCGGCGTGACATCGGCCCAGGCGCAAGCAGAGATGAACACGCTGCTCGCGGAGATCGGGCATGAGCATGGCGGCTATGACGGCTGGCACATGCTGGTGATCCCTCTCTACCACGAGATCGTGGGGTCGGACGAGCGCCTGCTGCTGGTTTTGCTGGGTGCGGTCGGCCTGGTGTTGCTGATCGCGTGCGCGAATGTAGCCAACCTGCTGCTGGCGAGAGCCACGGCGCGCCAGCGAGAGATCGCGGTGCGAGGTGCTCTGGGCGCGACCCGGTCCCGATTGATACGCCAGATGCTGAGCGAGAGCCTGCTGATCGCGCTGGCCGGCGGCGCGTTGGGCACGGCGCTGGCAGTGGCGGGCGTGCGCGCGCTGGTGTCACTTTTGCCGGCGGACTTTCCACGGGTCGACTCAATCCACGTGAATATCGCAGTACTGGCTTTCACGTTGCTGATCGCCGTGGCCACGGGCTTTGTGTTCGGCCTGGCGCCGGCTCTAGAGGCCGCCCGCACCGATCTGCAACAGGGCCTCCGTGAGGGAGCCCGGGGTTCAACCATCAGCGGCCGGCATCTTCGGTTGCGGAACGTCCTGGTAGTGGCTGAAGTCAGTCTGGCTTCGGTGCTGCTCATCGGCGCCGGGCTGATGCTGCGTGGTTTCGTCAACCTCTTGCGAATGAACCCCGGCTTCCGGCCGGAACACGTCCTCACCGCTAGCCTCTCGCTGCCCGGCACTGAATACAAGACACCCGCCGCCGTAAGCCGCTTTTATGAGCAGCTCACCACTAATCTCGCGGCTGCGCCGGGTGTGAAGTACGCGGGCGCCGGCACGGACCTGCCGTGGACCGGCTACGATGAGAACACGGGCGGCTTCACGATTGAAGGTAAGAAGCCCCCGCAAGGAGAAGACTTTCACGCCCGATATCACTCCTCCACCCCGGATTACTTCCGCGCCTTGAGCATTCCTCTGGTTCGCGGGCGCTTCTTCACCGAGGGCGACAATCACGACGCGCCCCTGGTACTGATTATCAACGATACGATGGCCCGGCGTTACTGGCCGCACGAAGATGCGGTGGGGCAGCGGATGACGTTCAGCGACACCCCAAAAGAAAAAGACTGGATGACGGTGGTCGGCGTGGTGGGCGACATCAAGGATAAGCCCGCGTCGAGCGGCGCGGAGCCCGCTTTCTGGTGGCCCGTGCTGCAGGAGCCGTTCGGTATCCCATTAATGTCCGTGGTGATGCGCTCCGATTCCGGCGCCGCGCAGCTCGCCAACGAACTTCGGCGCGAGGTGCACCGCCTCGATCCCGCCCTAGCGGTGGCCAACATACGCCTGATGGACCAGATTGCGGACGCCGGCGTCTCCACCGCACGCTTCGCTTTCTTCCTGGTGGGCCTCTTTGCGGCGCTGGCAATTACGCTGGCCGCCATTGGAACCTTCGGCGTCATCTCGTATTCCGTCAGCCGCCGAACCCACGAATTCGGGCTGCGCATGGCTTTGGGCGCGGACCGCTGGAGTCTGATGCGCTTGGTCCTGGGTCAAGGGGTGGTGCTCGCGCTCGCGGGTGCAGCTCTCGGCGTCCTTTGCGGTTTGGCGCTGGCGCGCGTTCTGCGCAGTTTGATTTACGACGTCAGTCCGTCTGACCCCGCCACTTTCACCGTCGTTTCGCTGATCGTGGTGGCCGTGGCCTTGCTGGCGTGCTACCTGCCCGCGCAAAGAGCCACCGAAACTGATCCCATGGACGCCTTGCGGTCAGAGTAAGAACCAAGGGTTTCGATCCCTTTTCGGTCTTCGTTGCATGCCACTGCCGGCCCAGAAAACCGCGCAAACAAGGTAGACTGGTGATTCGCTTGCCCCGGCTCGAGACAAGCGGTAGCTGAGGTGCGAGGCTGCAGGCGACGTCTGGAGGCTACTTCGATGACTGCCATCCTTCAACCCCCGATCGAGAGGTATCTCAATGCGCTCCTCCCGGCGCGGGACGCCGTGCTGCGGGAAATGGAGCGCTACGCTGCTGACCACGACGTGCCTATTGTGGGTCCTGCCTGTGCACGGGTGCTTTACCAGCTCGCGCGCGTGTCTCGGGCGCAACGCGTGTTTGAGATGGGCTCGGCGATCGGTTATTCAACGCTGTGGCTGGCTCGCGCGGTGGGGCCGAAGGGCGTGGTCTACTACACGGATGGCGATCCCGGCAACGCCCGCCAGGCTGAGACTTATCTGCGGCGCGCCCGCCTGCTCGACCGCGTCCGTCTGCTCACCGGTGACGCCCTTGAACTCCTCCGGTCCACCGAGGGCGAATTCGATCTGATATTCAACGATGTCAACAAGCATCAGTATCCGGAGGTCTTTAGGCTGGCGGTGCCCCGGGTGCGCCTCGGTGGATTGTTCATTACCGATAACGTTCTGTGGTACGGGCGCGCTGCCCGAGCCACAGTCAAGGGTGATATCGACACGGCTGCCATAAAGAAGTTCAACCGGCTGGTCTGCAGTTCGCCCAGGCTCTGCACCACCATCATCCCGCTGCGCGACGGCCTCGCCGTATGCCAGCGACTTCGCTGAGGCCGCACAGGACGGCTAGATCAAGGACCATAAGCTCGTCGCTCTTACGGCCATGGCCGGGCGCCCGCAGGCCGCCTTGGGGCCGTTTGAAGCCTGAAGGGGCGCGCTATCACGCTGAAGTTCTCTGATCTGACTCAAAGGTTCCTGGTTCGCGCACGAGGGATGCTTCGCGGCTGTTACACTCATTGAATCGCATGTGCGGCATCGCAGGTGTGTTCAACTTCGGGACCCCGGCTCCGGTAGACGGGGCGGCTCTGGCTCGCGCCACGGCCGCCATGGTGCACCGGGGGCCGGACGACGAGGGCTTTTATGTTGATGGTGAATTGGGACTTGGGAATCGGCGGTTGTCGATCATTGACCTGCCGGGCGGCCACCAGCCCATCTCGAACGAAGACGGCACCGTATGGATCACCTTCAACGGCGAGATCTACAACTATCGTGAGCTGCGCGCCGGCCTGGCCGACCGAGGCCACTCCTTCCGTACCCACAGCGATACCGAGACGATCGTCCATCTGTATGAAGAATATGGACTTCAATGTCTCGAGCAGCTTCGCGGCATGTTCGCCTTCGCCCTTTGGGACGGCCGCGCCCGCAGGCTGCTGGTGGCCCGCGACCGGATCGGCATCAAGCCGCTCTTCTACCGCCAGACCCTTGAGCGCCTCGAGTTCGCTTCCGAGCTCCGGGCGCTCGCAGCGCTGAGGCCGGAATCCGAGCCCAAGCCTCCGGTTAACCCCCAGGCCATCTATGACTTCTTCGCCTTTCGCTACGTACCGTCACCCGAGACGTTGTACCAAGGCGTGCAGAAGCTTCTGCCGGGCCACTACCTGCTCGCGGACCGCTCCGGAGTGCGAACCGTGGCCTGGTGGGACGTGCCCGAAGATCTCGACGGCCCACCCAAGGAACGCTGGCCGGAGGCTTGCGGCGAGCAGGTGATCGAACTGCTGCGCGAGTCGGTGCAGCTCCGTTTGATCGCCGATGTGCCTGTGGGAGTGTTTCTTAGCGGCGGTGTGGATTCGAGCGCGGTGGTCGCTATGGCGGCTCAGCTCGGAGCGCGGCCGTTGCGGACCTTCTCGGTGGGCTTCGAGGAAAGCGCGTACAGCGAGCTTCCGGCAGCGCGCCAGACGGCCCGGCTTTTCGCCACGGAACACCACGAGCTGGTGCTGCAGGCGGCAGATCTGGGCGAGGACCTGGAGCGCCTGGTGGCCTTCCGCCACGAGCCCATCGCTGAGCCTGCTGACGTGGCCCTTTACCGCATCTCCCGGCTGGCGGCCGAGAGCGTCAAGGTGGTGCTGGCAGGGGAAGGGGGCGACGAGCTCTTTGCCGGCTACCCCAAGTATGCCGCCGACCGGCTGGCAGGCTTGGTGTCGGCCTTTCCGCCGCACATCACACGGCAGATAGCTGCTCTGCTGCCCTATGGCGGTCGGCGCCTGCGCCTCGCGATCGAGACCCTGGCCATCCCCGACGAGGCCGAACGATCGGCGACTTGGTTCGCCTCCTTCAGCCACGAGGAACGCAACGCATTGTTTTCAAAAGACTTCTTGGATCATGTGGACATCGAGCATCCGGTTCGGGTCTTCGGCGAGTATTTGGACCGGGCTCGCCAGCGGGCACCGCTGAAGCGGTTGCTCTATGCCGATCTCAAGGTCTGGCTCCCGGACAACCTGCTTTTGCGTGGGGATCAGATGACGATGGCGGCCAGCATCGAAGAACGCTTACCATTTCTGGATCATAAACTTGTGGAGTTTGCCGCTCGCATTCCGGCGTTCCTGCTGACGCGGGGATTCCGCACCAAGGCGCTTCTGAAGCGGGCCCTCGAACCCTATCTGCCGGCCAAAACCCTACGCCGCCGCAAGGTGGGATTCGCCGTGCCGGTGGGAGAGTGGTTTCGTAAGTCGTTGAAATCAATGGTGGCTGACCTCGTGCTATCTCCCCAGGCGCTCGGTCGCGGGTACTTTAATCGCGAAGCGATGGAGCGGTTCGTCCGTGAGCACTTCGACGGCGTGCGCGACCGGCAGAAGCAGCTTTGGGCGCTGGTGAACTTCGAGCTTTGGCAGCGATCGCTCCTCCACTGAGCCAGTAACATTCGATGGATCAACAGATTAGCATCCTGATCATCATCGAGAACCTGCCCCTGCCGGTGGACCGCCGCATGTGGCAGACGGCCTGTACCTTGCGCGACGCAGGCTTTCACGTCTCGGTGATCTGCCCTAAACAGGGAGTTTTTACAACAAGTTACGAGGTCGTCGAGGGCGTCGAGATCTACCGGCACGCACTGCGCGAAGGCTCCGGACCGCTCGGGTACATGTTCGAATATCTTTGGGCCTTCCTCGCGCAACTGATACTGGCGATTAGGATTTACCGCCGAACCCACTTCCGCCTGATTCACGCCTGCAACCCGCCCGACACCATCTTTCTGGTGGGAGCCATCTTCAAGCTCCTGGGCGTGCGCTTCATATTCGACCATCACGACCTGAATCCCGAGCTCTTTGAGGTGAAGTACGGCCCTCGCGGCCTCCTCTATCGGCTAGTATGTCTAGCTGAAAGAATGACTTACAGAACAGCTGAAGTCTCGATTGCAACCAACCTGTCTTTCCGGCAAGTGGCCATCGAGCGTGGCGGCATGCCGCCCGACCGGGTCTTCGTGGTCCATAGCAGCCCCGATCTACGCCGCATCCGGCTCGGCCCGCCCCAGGACCACCTCAAACGAGGACGGCGCTATCTCATTCTCTACCTTGGCACTATGGGACCTCAGGACGGAGTCGATTTGCTGCTTGAGGCCGTCCGGCGCATCACCGCCGCGCGCAACGACACCAGCTTCGTCCTGATCGGCGGCGGGCCTGAAGTGCCACGGCTGAAAGCACTTGCAAGCGAATTAGGCCTGGGCGAGGCGGTCCACTTCGCCGGGGTGCGCGTGGGCGAGGAACTGGCGGCCTACCTCTCCACCGCCGACCTGGGCGTGGCCCCCGATCCCAAGAACGCGATGAACGATAAGTCCACTATGAACAAGATCTTAGAGTACATGGCCTTCGGCCGGCCGGTGGTCCTTTTCGATCTCACCGAGGGCCGCCGCTCGGCGGGTGACGCCGCGCTTTACGCGCGTCCGAATGACCCCGCCGACCTGGCCGAAAAGATCAACCAACTACTTGATTCAGAACCGCTTCGGCGTGAACTGGGAGAGCGTGGGCGGAGGAGGATCAAGGAATCGCTGAACTGGGACCACGAAAAGGTGGTGCTGCTGGACGCCTACCGGCTGGCCATTGGACACCTGCCGTCGGCCCAGAGCCCTAACTTCTTCGGAAGTTCCAACGAAGAATCAATAACTTAGCGTTCAAAATTGGTGCAACGGTACTGTCAGTTTCGATTGATTCTAAATGACTTACAAAACTCTCGAAAATCGAAAAGTGTTTAATTCTTGCACACATTTCGGAAAATCGGCGAATTTTTTGGCTTAACTTGCGGTCAAAATCATACAAATGGGATACAATCGCGAGATGTCGAAAGAGGAGCGGAACGATCTGTCCAAAGCGGTGCGAGACCTAGTGACCCGCGGCCGAGCCCTGCTGGCGATCGAGAGATACCGCAAAGGCGAGGCGTCCCTGGGCCGAGCTGCTCAGCTTGCGGGCCTCCCGTCGGGCAGATGATGACCATTCTGGCGGAGTTCGGTAAGACGACTACCTCCAGGGACTGAAGAATCTCGCAAGGGTGTGGTAAGAGCGAGTTGGTGCGGTGTCTGGCAACGGTTCGCGGTCCCGGGCCGTCGGACCGAAAAAGCGGTAGCCATCTCTGAAACAGCGATGCGCTGCTCCGCATTCCTGTGAATTGAGGTGTCGAAGTTTCCGCCATCGGCTAATAAAATCTGCTTCAATATCAATTCGCCAGCGACAGGAAGGCCCGAACCGTGATCGTGACCAGTAGGGCACGGTTCTCTTGGATGGACATGCGCCAGCCAATCCGCTTCGGCGGAGCTTGCCAGGGAAGGATAGGGTGAAGCCCGAAAGCGCCCTGGGAAGCGGCGAAACCTCCAAGGGCGAACCGTGTGTCGAACCTCCGGCCCTCACGGGCTCAAGTCACGGAACCGCCGTATACGTGACCCGTCCGTACGGTGGTGTGGGAGGGGAGAGCGGGCGACTGCTCCCCCTATCCCGATCTCATCCCAATCGGCCCAAACTGCACAATGCGGCAAGAATACTGGAAAGCCGCAGGCTCAGAGCAAGCTCTACACTGCGCGCGCTTTACCGCGCGGCAATACCTTGAGAGCCGGACGGCAGGCCTGAGGCGCCGGAGAGGGCCATAAGACTCCCCTCAGTTCCAATCCGAAAAACGCTAACTCCGCCGGTGCCGTCATCAAGCACGTAGAGGAATGCACCGTTGGACGTTATGGCTGCATCAAGCGGAACGGTGCCACTGCCAGTACTCCCGGCGGTGGCGTTGAGCAATGTCAGTTGTCCTTCCGGGCCCACCCCGTAGGAGGAAAGGGTCCCGCTGGCGGAGTTGACAAGATAAACGAGGCGTCCGTCGTTGGTGGCCACAGCCCAGCAAGCGGCCATCTGAGTGTCACCCACCGAGGGGCTTACCGTGGTGAGGCTGCCCGCCGACCTCGAAATCTGGTAGGAGGATGCCGCACTGGTTCCGCCTGAGCCGCCGGCCGCTTCGGAGACGACCAGTGCGCCAGAACGGCCGAAGGTGAATCCGAAGGGCGTCGCACCGCTCGAGGTATTGGAGACGGGACCGTCCGCGAGGCCACTTGGCAGAACCTGATAGGTATCGATGAGGTTGGTGTTCTTCTCGGTGACCACCAGAAATGAGCCGTCGGGTGTGAAGCCGACCTGCGCAGGACCCGCCGCGGTGCCTCCGGCCAGCGGCCGACTGGAACCGGGCAGCATCGCGAGCGTTCCGTCCGGATTCAGTTCGAAGCCGGTGATGTTCGGCGTGCCGCCGGCGTTGAGGACGTAAAGCAGATCTTTGTAAAGAGCCAGGCTGGTGGGTTCGGTGCCGCCTGAGGGAAACGTCCCTACCAGCTTCAGCCCACCGACGCCGGCCTGCATCACGGAAATGTCATTGCTGCCGGCATTGACTGCGAACAGGAAGTGACCGTCATCGCTGAGCAAGAGCGATCCCTGTGAGCCCAGCGGATCATTGCCGCTGCCGAAACCCAAACCCCCGGTAGGAAACGCGCCGACGCTGCGGATTGCGCCGCTCGCCGCTCGATTGAAGGCGATGATGGAGTTGCCCGTGGTCTGGTTGCTCATCACGTAGACGTTGCCCGTGAGGCCGGTGGAGCTTGCCTGGGCACAACCGCGTATGCTGCCGGCTGCCAGAGCAAACGACACGAGAACTCCAAAGAGCAAGGCATGCTTTCCAGCTTCCAAGATCTTTCCCAAATGCATGAGACCTCCCGAATGAAATCAAAATTGGTTGAGCCCGCAGCCTTGCGCCGCATGAAGGACCCTCACCACCCCCCATGCTCATAGTCGCTTCGCCAGACAGAATCCCCCTCGCTTTTTGTCAAAGGCTGCGCGAGTAACTTCTGAAGTTTGGTTGCGCCATCTCAGCCGCACGTAAAATAGTGGAGCGCAGTGATCAAGCGCACTGGAGTACACATGAAGGGGATACTGTTATCAGCCGTCATTAGTGTGGCGCTGGTCGCCAGTTCACTCCCAGTATTCGGCGCCGATTTTTATTTCGGCGCGTTGGGCGGCGTGGCCACACTCTCAGGGGATGGCCGCTTCATTCTTTTGGGAACAAGCGGCCAGACTTCGCTCTACAAGCCTGAGAACGGAGCGGCGCTGAACCTTTTGGGGGGTTGGGACTTTTCCCAGTACGCGAGTCTTCAGGCGAATTACACCTGGAATAGCAACGACGTGACGATGGTATCCACTGCCTTTGGTCCGACCGGCGGGAGCGATTATCAGCAGACCCGGACTTCTCAGCAGAGCAGCGCCATTGCGGACCTGCTTGTGTACTTCAGGAATCGGGGAAGCCGGGTTCGACCTTATCTTTCAGGGGGCACGGGCCCAGTGTGGTTGAGCAGTTCCGCAAGAACGTTGGTGACGGTGACCGGTTCACCCCCGATTCCGCCGCAACACTTTTCAGACGTCAACATAGGCCTGCGCGTCGCCGTCGGCATGGACGTGCGGCTTGGTGGGGGCTGGTGGTTCCGCTACAGTTTCAGCGAGACCAGCTCCGCCAATCCCATTAGTGCTGAGCTTTCTCCTCCTGGCCAGCGACTGCTGAAGAATT
>DATDGR010000270.1:0-43803 GCA_036521995.1 Terriglobia bacterium
CGCGCAGCACTCGCAGGTGCTTTGACACGGCCGGCTGCGGCATACGAAGCTGACGCTCGATCTCTCCCACCGACTGCTGGGACGAGACCAGGAGGCTCAATATCGCCCTGCGGTTCGGCTCCACAATGACCTCGAACACGGATTCCATGTGCTTAATATGCTCGACGGAGCATATACGTGTCAAGGTATATTTTGGCGGCTACCAAGGCGACAGACAGGGGGACAGGAAACGGTTTCAGTCGGCGCACGGGATGCACCGTCTGATGCTTTCTCGGCGGGTGCAATTCAGAGGTCTGGGCGCTCCGGCCGCTTCAGCGTTGAGGCGGGGACAAGGGCTGCCGCCCCATTTACCGCACCCCTTTCTCCGCTAGCGGCATCCTTCCTCCGCCGCGAACACAAACGTCAAACTAACGTCTACTTACTTAGAGAACAGAGGTCTGCAGCCCGTGGTAAGATTCCTAGCCCCGCCTCATACCTGGGCAGCTAGCGCTGGCGGCGGCGAGTCACACCTGTCGTCAGTTTGTTGCCACGTTTCGAGCCTAGTCGTATTTCTCACAACTCAGCGACCTGGCCTCGTATCCCATGGCCCGCAACTGGTGCCGGACGTCATTCACCATCTTCCCGAGGCCGCAAACGTAAGCGTGGAATCCCAGCTTGCCGCGCAGGTAACGGTCGATCTGCCTCTGGACGTAACCGGTGTGGCCGCGCCAGCCTGGTCCGGGACGGCTTAAGGTGGTTATAAAATGGAAATTCGCGTGTTCGCGGGACAACTGCTCGAATTCATCCCGGTAAAGGATGTCCGCCTCTTCCCGAACGCCGAACATCAGCCAGACCTCCGAGGAGCACCGCTCCTGGAACAGGTACTGCACCATGGATCGCAACGGGGCAATACCCGTGCCCGTGGCGATGAACGCGGAGACCGGATCAGGCGGCTGGCGCAACACAAACTGGCCGAACGGGCCGCGAAACTGGATGCGGTCTCCCGGCTTCAGGTCGAAGATGGAAGGCGAAACGTGTCCTCCGAGCACCATGTTTAGGCAGAGGTCGAAGCGGTTGTCGTGATGCGGCGAAGAGGCCACGGAATAGGCTCGGGTAAGCTTCTCGCCATCGACGTTGAAATCGAGCGAAATATATTGCCCCGGACGGAACTCGAACCGGCTGCCGTTCGCAGTCTCGAACTCGAAGTGCTTGGTGCGGTCGTTGGTGTTCCAAACGTTGCACAGAGAGGCGGAATGTCGGGCAGTATTCACGTGACTGTTGGTGATCCGTAATCCGCTGCCGGTCGCCGCCGAACCGCTGACCACGGGCAACCCTAATATTCATCTTAGCGTGGAAGATCATGTTTCGTTAAGGGCCCTCCAAAGCCGCGAGGCGTTCGCTTCCCTCCCCCCGGCAGTCGTGCAAGAACAAGTGGCGAGTGCCCTCCGACGGCCTCAGTACCCCTGCTCCGCCTCCTCACCGGCAGGAAGGAACAGGCTGGCCGCGCCGAACACCCCGACCAGTTTTTCAAGCTTGGCCGGGAGCAGGGGCGTGTGGGCGGCAAGACCGGGATTGAGGGTAGAGCGCAGGATGGTTTTGCGAATGGTGCGGAACAGCGGCTTGCCGATCCGCGAAACGCCGCCACCCATGACGATGGCCTCGGGATCGAGCAGAGTGATCATGCTGGCCAGCCAGACTCCCAGGTAAAAGCCGGTTTCCTCGATGATAATCTGGGCTACGGAATCGCCCATGCGGGCAGCCCTTTCGATCATCTCTGGGGTGATGCGGCTCAAATCACCGTGGGTGAGCTGCCGCAGCCTGCTGGGCGTGGTGTGTTCCTGTTCCAGCCGGACCCGGGCCCGCCTCGCCATGGCCGGCCCGGAGGCCAGCGCCTCAATGTGTCCGAGCGCGCCGCAGCCGCAGCGGTAAGGGCTCTGGGAATCGATCGAAACGTGACCGCCCTCGCCTGCCGCGCCGTTTTTGCCGTGATAGATGCGCCTGTTGATGATAATACCGGTCCCGATGCCGGTGGAGACCGTGACGTAAAAGACGTGCCGGTAGCCGGCGGCGGCGCCGAAGAGGACCTCAGCCAGACCGGCGGCATTGGCGTCATTTTCCACCTTGACCGGCAGACCGAATTGCCTACCCAGCTTGGCGGCCAGGGGCACTTTGGTCCAACCGGGAATGTTGGGGGCATTCAAAATCACCCCTGCCCGAGTGTCGAGCGGTCCCGGCGCACACAGGCCGATGCCCTCAACGTTCTGTTTGCCGCCCGCCCGGCGAATCAAGCGCTCGATGAGCAGAGTCACCTGCCCGAAGCTTGCCTCGAATCCCTGGGCGGCGTGCGTGGGAAAGGTGAGCGAGCTCACCAGGCGCCCCTTGGGTGTGACGAGCCCGCCTGCCACTTTGGTTCCTCCGACGTCGATCCCGATAATCAACGGCTGCATCGTGGCCGCTCCGTCTCGCGCACTCGGCGGGGCCTTTCGGGCCGCCGCGCGAAAACTCCAGAGTATACCATCGGCGAGTGACCCGAGCGAGGAGGGTTGCTTTTGCAGACTCGGCGCAGGTATCTTGTCAGAGCCATGCGCAAACTCGAAGTGTTCGGTTGCTGCCTTCTCGCGGCCATTGTGGCCTGTACACTCGTGTCTCCCACCCGAGCGCAAACCGGGACCGCCGCTGCAACCTCCGGCGGCTCTCCTGACGGAGGGCAGAGTGCGGCGATGCCCTTCCGCAACCCGTTTCTGCCCATCGAGCAGCGAGTGGATGATCTCGTCTCGCGCCTTACCCTCGAAGCAAAGGTCCTGCAGATGCAACACACCGCGCCCGCCATTCCCAGGCTGGGCGTTCCGGCGTACGACTGGTGGAGTGAAGCCCTGCACGGCGTGGCGCGCTCCGGCTACGCCACCGTGTTTCCGCAGGCCATCGGGATGGCGGCCACCTGGGACACCGCTTTGGTCCACCGCGAGGGAGAGACGATTGCCACGGAGGCTCGCGCCAAGTACAACCAGGCTCAGCGCGAGAACAACCACAGCATTTACTACGGCCTCGACTTCTGGTCGCCTAACATCAACATCTTTCGTGATCCCCGTTGGGGTCGTGGTCAAGAGACTTATGGTGAGGACCCGTTCCTGACCGCGAAGCTGGGTGTCGCCTTCGTGACGGGTCTGCAAGGCGATGACCCTAAGTACTTCAAGGCGATCGCCACACCCAAGCACTATGCGGTGCATAGCGGCCCTGAGTCGAAGCGCCACGGCTTCAACGTCGACGTCGCCCCGCGCGATCTTGAGGACACCTACCTGCCCGCCTTTCGCGCCGCCGTGACTGAGGGGCATGCGGACTCCGTGATGTGCGCTTACAACGCCGTCGACGGCCAGCCGGCGTGCGCCAACACTTATTTGCTTCAGACGACCCTGCGCGAGGCGTGGAATTTTGGGGGTTACGTGACCTCCGACTGCGGCGCAATTGGCGACATCACCAGCGGACACCACTTCACCCCTGACAACGAGCACGGTTCGGCGGCGGCGGTACGGGCTGGCACGGACACCACCTGCGGCAATGAATACGCAGAGCAGGGTGCGCTGGTGAAAGCCGTTCACGACGGGCTGATCCAAGAGAGCGAGATCGATCGTGCGCTCAAGCGCCTGTTCACAGCGCGGATCAGGCTGGGGATGTTTGACCCGCCGGATTCCGTTCCCTTCAACAGCATTCCCATGTCCGAAGACGACTCGCCGGCGCACCGCCAGCTCGCCCTGCAATCCGCGCGCGAGTCCATGGTGCTGCTCAAAAATCAGGATAGCCTGCTGCCCTTCAAGCCACGCGTCAAGAAGATCGCGGTGATCGGACCTAACGCCGAGTCGCTGATTTCGCTGGAAGGCAATTACAACGGAACCCCGTCTCATCCTGTGCTTCCCATCGACGGCTTGCGCAAAGAGTTCGAGGGCAAAGCGGAGGTGCTCTACGCCCAAGGCTCGGCCTACGTTTCGCAACTGCCCGTGCCGGTGCCGAGCACCGTGTTTCATCAGACGGGCGGGGAATCGGGTCTCAAGGCCGAGTATTTCGCCAACACCGATTTTTCTAGCCAACCGGCGCTCATCCGTGTTGATCAGCAAGTTCAATTCAACTGGGATGGCGCGTCGCCCGCGCCGGGCATCCCCCGGCAAGCCTTTGCAGTGCGATGGAACGGTACGCTCACCCCGCCGGGGCCTGGTGATTATACTTTCAGCGTCAGCGGGCCCCATTGCTATCCCTGTGATGACCAGGAGACGTTCCGCGTTTATCTGGACGAGAGGCTGGCCAGCGAAAGCAGCTTCAGTGAATATCAGTGGCACCCCAAAGCTCCCGAGTTCAAGCTCCGGTTTGACGACACCAGACCACGCAAGTTTCGCTTTGAGTATACGCACCGCGCGCCTCTTTTTGCGGCCGGTGCCACACTCAACTGGAGCCCTCCGGCTGGTGTCCTGCGCGACGAGGCTGTGAAAGCAGCTCGGCAGTCCAACGTGGTGGTGGCGTTTGTCGGGCTCTCGCCAGACCTTGAGGGCGAGGAGATGCCGGTCCACGTGGAGGGCTTCAGCGGGGGCGACCGCACCGACATCAGCCTGCCTCGCGTCCAACAAGATCTGCTCGAAGCGCTGGCGGCCACGGGCAAGCCCCTGATCGTAGTTCTGATGAACGGCAGCGCCCTCGCTGTCAACTGGGCCGAGCAGCACGCCGCCGCTATCCTCGAAGCTTGGTACCCGGGTGAGGAAGGCGGGACGGCCATCGCCCAGACGTTGTCGGGAGCCAACAACCCCGGCGGAAGGCTGCCCGTTACTTTCTACGCTTCCCTCGATCAGCTCCCGCCCTTCGACGATTACTCCATGCAGAATCGCACCTACCGGTACTTCCAGGGGAAGCCTCTGTATGGATTTGGCTACGGCTTGAGCTACTCGAGCTTCGACTATAGCAATCTCAAGCTCTCCGCCGCCGAGCTCGCGGCCGGCCAACCGCTGACCATCGAAGCAGACGTCCGTAACACATCGCAGGTCGCAGGCGACGAGGTGTCGGAGCTTTACTTGGAATACTCGCCCGTGTCGACCGTCGAGGCCCCGCACGCTCTGGAGGTTCGTTACCGGGCGCTGAAGGGTTTGGAGCGACTTCATCTGGCGCCGAAGGAGAGTAAGCACATCACGTTTAAGCTGATTGCGCGCGATCTCGGCCAGGTGACTGATAAGGGTGAACATGTGGTGCTGCCCGGCCGCCTGAGTGTTTTCGTGGGCGGCGGGCAGCCGGGAGCGGGAACCTCTGGAGTCCGGGCGGAGTTCGAGATCAGCGGCAGACAAGAGCTGCCCCGCTGAACGTGTAATACGATACTCCTCTGCATGGATTATCCTATACGGCCGAGGCCCCGCCAGCACAAGCACAACGCTTCACTGGCGCACGCCGGCGTAAGGCTTCACTCAAAAAAGGGAGGAACGATGCGCAGAAAGGTAACGGTGGTAGGCGCCGGCAACGTGGGCGCGACGACGGCTCACCGGCTGGTGGATAAGCAGCTGGCCGACGTGGTCTTGATCGACATTCTGGAAGGTGTACCCCAAGGTAAGGGTCTGGATCTGCTTGAGTCGGGGCCCATCGAGGGCTACGACGTGAAGGTCAAGGGAACCAACGATTACGCCGAGACGGCTAATTCCGACGTGGTGGTCATGACGGCCGGGTTTCCACGCAAGCCCGGCATGAGCCGCGACGATCTGCTAAAGGCCAACTTTGACGTCGTGAAAGGCGCCATCGAGCAAGTGGCCAAGGTCTCGCCCGAGGCGATTCTGATTGTGGTGACCAATCCCCTCGATGCCATGGCGCAGGCGGCGTTCAAGGTGAGCGGCTTTTCCAAGAACCGCGTTATCGGCATGGCCGGCGTACTCGATACCGCGCGCTATCGCACCTTCATCGCCGACGCGCTCGACGTCTCCGTGCAGAACGTGCAGGGCTTCGTGCTGGGCGGCCACGGTGACACGATGGTGCCGGTGCCGCGCTACACTACGGTGGCCGGGATTCCGGTCGGTGAGTTGCTCCCCAAAGACAAGCTCGACGCCATCATCAAGCGGACGGCGGGTGGCGGAGCCGAGATCGTGGGGTTGCTCAAAACGGGCAGCGCCTTCTACGCGCCCTCGGCGGCGGCGGTGGAGATGGTGGAGGCCATTTTCAACGACCGCAAGAAGATCCTCCCCTGCGCGGCCTATCTCGACGGCGAATACGGGATTCACGGACTGTTTGTGGGAGTGCCCGTGAAACTCGGCGCGCGCGGCATCGAGCAGATCATCGAGATCAAGCTGACGGCGGAAGAGCAGGCGGCACTCAGGAAGTCGGCGGACGCGGTGAAGGAGCTGGTGGGCGTGATTGGGGTGTAGCGGCGACGACCGGGGTTGAAGGCGTTCGGAAGCTGTCTATCGTGGACCTCGAATTGGACCAGGAAGCACGTCACACGCTCTTGCTCCGACGTTCCTGCATGTAGGCGCGAAGTAGAGCATTGATGCGGGTCTGATAGCCTCGCCCTTGCCTCCTGTACCAATCGAGCACGTCGCGATCTACTCTTAGCGTCAGTTGCTCCTTCGGTGGCACAGGCTTCAGGCCGCGCCTGACAACGGCGCGGGCAAACATCTCCGGCGTCAGTTCCGGGCTATCGGAAAAATCGATCTTGCTGTCTTTCAGCGCATCCACCCTCTTCCAGTCAGTCTGCGATTTCTTTGAAGTAGCTGATTTCCTCATTCTTTGTTGCCTTTCTTGCGGAAATAATTCGGACGACTTCATCGGTCTCGGTGTGCGCGATCACAACCACGCGACCTGTGAGCAGACCTAGGCTGACGAACCGGCTTTCGCCGTCATCAAACCGGTCATCCAGGATGGTGACCGTTTCACCCGCAAACACCCCTTTCGATCCCAATGAAGTCGATCCCGTGCTTCTGAATGTTGGCTTGCCTTTTGGCCTCTTCCCATTCGTAACGCACAGACACAGTGTAGTTACAGAGTGTAGTTACGTCAAGCCTGATTCCTTTTTCGACCACACCGGCGGATAAGGCGCGCTTAGCAGCGTGGCGCGCGCGCAACTCCGGCTCAACTCTTCACCTCCTCGATCTTCACGCTCTTGATCACGACTGGTTTCAGGGGCCGATCGGAGCGATCGCGCGGCAGGTTCGAAATCTTGACTACGTTGCCCATGCCGTCGACGATTTCGCCGAAGATGGTGTGCTTGTGATTAAGCCAATCCGTCTTGGCCGTGGTAATGAAGAACTGGCTGCCATTGGTATTGGGACCGGCGTTGGCCATGGCCAGCTTGCCCGGCTTGTCGAAGACGAGGTCCTTCGCAAACTCGTCCTCAAACTTGTAGCCGGGACCGCCCCGGCCCGTGCCCTGGGGGCAGCCTCCCTGGATCATGAAATTGGGAATAACGCGATGGAAGACGAGGCCGTCGTAGAAGGCCCGCTGGACCGGCGCGCCGTTGTCCTTGAATTCCTTGGCCCCGGTCGCGAGGCCCACGAAGTTCTCGACTGTCTTGGGAGCTTGTTCCGGAAACAGCCGGCAGACGAACTCGCCTTCGCTGGTGTCAAAAGTAGCATAAAGACCGGGTTTAGTATCGCCCATGATTCCTCCCACTTTTCCGCAGCCTGCGACCGGTAAACCGCAACACGGCGGCTGTCATGCCGAGCCGATTCGATGAGGAGCGCATCGGCTCAGAATGGCAGGCTGAAAGAGGCTCTTGAACAGACTGCCCAAAGAGCCCGCACTCACATCTAGCCTACTTAGGTGTACTGGCACCTGTAGCTGGCTGCTTGGCGGCCGTGGCCGGCTTCTTGGCCGCAGTCGCGGCGGCCGCCGGCGCCGGCACGATCACCGCTGTCTTGATGCTGTCCAGATTGGGAAAGCTCGCCTTCAGGAAAGGGTTGCCCTTGGCCTCAATCTGATCCTGCGTGCCGGTGGGCTGATCGGCGTACTCGCTGTCCAGCTTCTCGATCACGTCCATGCCCTCGACGACCTCTCCAAAAGGGGCAAAGCCTTGACCGTCAAGGCGAGAATTATCCCCCAGATTGATGAACACTTGCGTGGTGCGGGTATTGGGTCCAGCCGTGGCGTAGGTGATCGTGCCCCGCTTGTTGTTCCGCGCGACCGAATCGTCCGGAATGGTGGCGTGGCTCCAAGGGGCCGAGATCTTGGGGTCGCCGCTGATCCCAAACTGGACCACGAAACCGGACACCACCCGGAACAGCACAACGTTGTTGTAGAATCCGTTTTTCACCAGGTTATAAAAGCGATCGGCCCCGATCGGCGCCCAGGCCCGCGTGACTTCCACCACGAAGTCTCCCTTGGTGGTGGTGAACTTCGCTTTGTAGGTGGCGGGCGCCTTCTGATTGAGGGTCGAGGGATCGAGCAGGGATCGGTGCACCGTCGCATGCGTGGCCGCGTGATGCGTGGTTGAGCTCGGCTTCGGGGCCGGTGTCTGAGATTCCGATTGCCCCCAAGCGGGTCCAGTGACAAGAGCGATCAGTACGCTGAGACCGGTCGTGGCTCTCAAAAACTTGCTCGTCATAAGCCTCCTCTACGATGCCATATCATTTTGAGTGAATTGCTTTGGCCCGAGGGGCCCTCTTGCGCTACTGCAGTGTGTGGGACACTTGTTCCACCTGCCGCATAACCCGCAGCACGTTGCCACCCAGGATTTTCACCAGATCCTCTTCGCTATGACCGCGTCGCGCCAGTTCCCGGACGAGATCCGGAAGCTTCGAGCAATCCTCCATGCCGCTGGGAACCAGACCGGAGACGCCGTCGAAGTCTGACCCGAGGCCCACGTGGTCGACCCCCGCCACCTGGACGGCGTGATCGATATGGTCCGCGATGCGACTGTAGCTCGGGATCGGCAAACCCGCATAATGCTTTTCGCTGATCTGCGATTCCTCAAGATAGCTCAGGCGTTTGCCCTCGCGAGCGCGCTCTTCCCTCGCCGCTTTGAGGTCGGCCTCGATAGCCGGCTCCACCTTCTTGTAGGCGTCGGCGAAGGTCTGGTCCAGGAAGCCATCGTAGAAGTTAATGTCCACCACCCCGCCGTTCTTGGCGACCGCCCGCAGCATATCGTCCGTCATGTTGCGAGGAGCGTTGCAGAGAGCGCGGCAGGAAGAGTGGGAGGCGATCACGGGCGCCTTGGAGGCGGCGACGGCAGCGTAGAAGGTGTCGTCGGAAACGTGCGAGATGTCCACCATCATGCCGAGCCGGTTCATCCGTGCAATCACCTGACGTCCGAATTCGGAAAGGCCCTTCCAATGCGGCTGATCGCCCGAAGAGTCGCCGATCGCATCATTCTTGGTGTGGGTCAGGGTCATGTAACGTACGCCGAGGCGATAGTAGATGTCGAGCATGCGGGGATCGCCCTCAATAATATGGCCGCCTTCGACCCCCATTAGAATGGCGATCCTGCCCTGTTGATGGATGCGAACCACATCGTCCGCGGTGGCGGCAGGTTCGAGCGTATCGGAGTGGCGCGACACTTGGCTATCGACCACATCGATCAGGTCGAGCGCACGATGGATCAGGTCGTCTTTCGGCCAGCCCACGTCAACCCAGATCGACATGAACTCCGCGCCCAGATGGCCCGTCCGCGCCTTGGGTATGCTGATCATGAACGGACTCGCCGGGTCAGCCAGGTCGTAGTTCTCGTCCAGCATCATTTGAGGCGTATCGGCATGCGTGTCGATAATGATGGCGTGGGCCAGGGCGGCATCCGCTACTTTGGCCGACTCCGCCGGCGTCCGCCCCGCCGCCTGGGACCCCGCCGGGAAGGCCAGGAGGGCGGCGAGGAACAGGCTGGAAAGAATCCTCATAAGCTATTGAATGCGCTTGGGATCATTGGAACTTCAAGCTGTCGGGATAAATTTGTGCGTATTTGCCCCGATTTTGTCGAGGTTCAGCGTTTTGTGCCCTCGCTTTTGACCTAAGAGCCCTTTTATCAGACAGATGCTGGGTTTATTTCGATAAGTCACTTATTTTCATAGACATGCTGGGTTTCCGAAAATTCCAAAAATGGTATGTGATTTGTTTTCTTTAAGATGCTGGGTTCGTTCGTACATAATTCGATTTTTTCCAGGCAGCGTTGGATTTCCAGGAATCATATCTCTAGTAACCCATTGATTGCAATAGACATCATAAGAACCCGACCCCTCGAGCGTCTCCAGCCGAAGAGAATCGAGACTCGGCGCCGAGTTGCCCACAGCGATAAGTGTACCACAGGTAAGAATTCTCGTCAAGCGCAGGTCCAACGCATCAGTGGCCCGGCGGCATAGGGCTTTGAGCGAAGCGAAGAGGCTGACGGCAAACTCTGCGAAGGGACTCACGGTAAACTCAGCGAAGGATCTGGCATTGCACGCAATCACGTGGTGGTTACGGCGCCCATACCGGGAATCAGGACCCCAAGCTTACCCTTGGGTTCCGCAATTTGAGCAGTCCTATTGGCCATTTACTCGGATTCCTTTGTCATTTCCTTCCGGGTTGTAGGGTAGTTCGTTCGGCGTTGGTCAGGGTCTAGATGATGCGTGAACCCCCGCCCAATTGTAATTCATTTCACTCGTGCTCTCGACAAATCGACCTTCGTGCGGGTGCCAAGGCGGGGCAACGTTTGGTATACTCTCGGGGCGATTCTCTATGCCCATCAAAACAGCTCGTTTAGTTGTCCGTGACAACAGCGGAAATGAGCGCGAAGTGGACATCGCGCGTTCACCGTTCAGCCTGGGACGCCAGGGTGATAACGACCTGGTATTGCTCGACAACCGTATTTCGCGCCGGCACGCCCGCATTCTGCAGGAGGAGGACGGCTATCGGATTGAGGACGCTTCCAGCCGGCACGGAACCTTCGTCAACGGCGAGCGCGTAACCCTGGTGCCGCTGAAGAGCGGAGACCAGATCGCCCTAGGCATCTCGGACGCGTACCGCCTGACTTTTGTCATTGAGGAGCCGGAGCTGCCGAACCTGCTGGAGCAGATCGGCAAGCCCGCCGATAGCCGCACCGGCGACCTGCAGCACCTCAGCATCCTGTTACGCATGGCGCAGGTGCTGAATCGCGCGCCGGGGCTGGAGGAAGTTCTCACCACGGTCGTCGATTCGGCCATCCGGCTGACGAAGGCCGAGCGCGGGCTCTTATTCTTAACGAATGAGGAGGACGATCTCCGCCTGCGCCTGGCCCGAAGCCGTGAAGGAGTGTATCTTCCCCTCGACAAGGCAGACTACTCCGCGGCGGTCGTGGACCGGGTGGTTCGCCTGCGGCGCGAAGAGATGGTGGTGGAAGACGGCACGGCGGGGGGCACGCCGCAAGAGACGGGCATCATGTCTCCTCAGGCGCGAGGCATTTGGGCCTTGCCCTTGCAAAAGCTGCCCGTAACGGATTCGAGCGGCGAAACCATCCGGCAAACGGTGCCCCAGCTTCTGGGCGTGCTGTATCTGGAAGCGCGGGTGCACGCGGCCTCGGTCACCGGACTTGACCGGCAGGTGCTGGAGACGCTGGCCGTGGAGGGCGCCACGGTGGTGGAAAACGCGCGGCTTTTCCGGCGGGCGCGGGAACAGGAACGAACACGGCACGAGATGTCGCTGGCCTCCGGCATCCAGCAGAGCCTGCTGCCCCGATCGTTGCCGCAGACTCCGCACTTCGAGCTTCATGCCCTCACCCGCCCTTGCCAGACTGTGGGCGGAGATTATTACGACGTGGTCGCTCTGCCCGGCGGCCGTTATGGGCTCACGGTAGCTGACGTTTCCGGCAAGGGCCTGCCGGCCGCCATGATGGCCGTGATGCTCCAGGGCGCCTTTGACGCCGTCGCCGCCGGCGACCCCGACCTCGAAGAACTTTTTCAGCGCGTCAACGATTACCTCTGCGAGCGCACACCCTCCGAGATGTACGCCACGCTGTTTTACGGGGTGCTCGACCCTGCCGGACGGTTCGACTTTGTGAACGCAGCCCATCCGGCGCCCGTGGTGCTGCGAGCAAGTGGCGAAGTGACCCTGCTGGGCTCCTCAAACTTTCCCATCGGCATGTTTCCCGACGCCAAGTTCACGATGCAGAGCGCCCAGCTCGAGCCCGGTGATGAAGTGGTGATCTTTTCGGACGGCGTCACCGAGGCGCAGAACACCAGTCGGGATTTCTTCGGTGAGGCGCGCCTCAAGGAGTTTCTGGAAGCAGCGCCAGGGCTTCCCGTTCAAGAGATGTGCGGGCGGATCGTGGAGGCCGTCGAGAACTTTGCAGGCCTCGCTCCCCAGGCCGACGACATCACGGTAGTCCTGGTACGCTTCGGACCGCGCTGAACGCTGGTCAGAGGCTGCTGAACAGCGTCCGCAGGCGCTCGAGAGGAATCTCCTCGAAGCTGCGCACCACCCGGTGGGCTCCCGTCTCACGCTCGAGCCGCTCCACCGAAAACGTCGAAGCGATGGCCACGCACTTCATCCCCGCGCGCAAAACGGCCTCGATGCCGATGAATGAGTCCTCGAACGCCACCGAACGCGACGGCTCCACGCCCAGGTGCTCTGCGGCCCGCAGATAGATCTCGGGATCGGGCTTGGGATGCGAGACCTCGTCGCCGCTCACCACGGTGCGGAAGTAGGGGGCAAGGCCCAGGGCGTCCACCACGAAATCGACGTTCTTCGTCATAGCAGAGGACGCCACGGCCATGGGGATCTCTGCCTGGCTGCACTCGAGGATCAACGCCGCCGCGCCGGGAAGGGGCTTGGCGTGAGGACGAAAAGTCTCACGGAAGTTGGCTTCGAGCTCTTCGCTCCATTGCACCACCTGCTCGTCGGTCAGGCCCGGGCCCAGGAACATGCGCAGCGCGTTGTCATCTCGCTGGCCGAAAATCTGGGCGGGAAGCTTTTCCGGGTCGAAGGCAACGCCGTGTTGTGTGAGGAATTTCCGCCAGATCTGGAGATGGAAAGGGTTGCTGTCGATCAGCACGCCGTCCATATCGAAGATGACGGCGTCAGGGGGACGTAACGCACGGGTGCTGGGGTTGACGATGTTCAAAGCTGCTCATTTCCGTGGGATTCACTTCTGCGCTTCCGGCACCCGGCGCAAGGACTCCAGCAATTTCGCCGGCGGATAGGTATTGATCACGTCCTTCTTCTCCGTCCAGCCCCGACGCGCCGTGATAACGCCGTATCGCATGAGCCGGAAATGCTTCGGCTGGTGAGCGTCGGTGGAGATCACCACCTTCATACCTTTATCGTGGGCCAGCCGGGCGTGGCGGTCGCTGAGGTCGAGCCGCTCCGGGTTGGCGTTCACTTCCAGAATCACGCCGTGCCTCTGCGCCGACTCGAACACCTTTTCCACGTCGAAGTTGAACGGATCCCGGCTCAAAATCCGGCGTCCGGTGGGGTGGCCGAGAATCCGTACGTAAGGGTTCTCGAGGGCCTTCAATAGGCGCGCCGTCATCTCCTCGCCGGGCTGCGTCATCTTCGAATGGACGCTGGCCAGGACGATGTCGAACTGGGCCAACAACTCATCCGGATAGTCCAGGCTGCCGTTGCCGAGGATGTCCACCTCCGTCCCGGCCCAGATTTCGATTCCGCTCACTTTTTTCCCGGCCGCATGGATTCCCTTGATGTGGTCGCGGGCCCGCTTTTCGTCGAGACCGTTGGCGATGGTGACGGCCTTGGAGTGATCGGTAATGAGAATGTAGCGGTAGCCGAGCTTCTTAGCCGCCGCCGCCATCTCCTCGATGCTGGTCTTGCCGTCCGAGGCCGTAGTGTGCATCTGCAGGTCGCCCCGCATGTCCTCGAGCTCCACCAGGTGCGGCAGCCTGCCCTCCTCAGCGGCCCCGATCTCGCCCATGGCTTCGCGCAGCTCCGGGGGAATCCAGGGCAGTCCCAACCCCTGGTAGATTTCCTCCTCGGTGCGGCCGGCCACCGCGCGCTCGCCGCGAAAGAGGCCGTACTCACTCAGCTTCAGCCCCATGCGCTTGGCCCGATCGCGCAGGATAACGTTGTGCTCCTTCGACCCCGTGAAGTACTGCAGAGCGGCACCGTACGACTCGGGCGGCAGAATACGAACGTCCACTTGCATGCCGCTCGTCAGCTTGAAACTGACCTTGTCGTCGCCCTTGACCAGAACGTCAGCCATCTCCGGGAACTTCAACAGGTGATCGCCGATCTTCTCCAGGCCCTGGCCGGTGACGAGCAGGTCGAGGTCACCCACGGTTTCGCGGCCGCGGCGGAGCGAGCCGGCGGGCGTGATCTGTTTCACGCCCTTGAATTCGCGGAGGTGGTTGGCGATCCGTTCGGCAGTTTCGTAAGCCACGTCCACGCGGAAGCGCCCGGTGGCCTTCTTCAGTCCTTCGAGCGCCTTGAGGATATTCTCCTCCGACTTGGCGCTCATTCCGGACAGCTCGCGCAGCTTCTGAGCACGGGCTGCGGCCTCGAGCTCGCCCAGATTCTTGATCCCGAGTTCCTGGTAGAACAGGCGTACCTTTTGCGGCCCCACGGTCTGAATCTGCAGCAGATCGAGGAGTGATCGCGGGATCTTCTGGAGCTTCTCTTCGAGATACTGCAGCTTGCCGGTCTGGATGAGCTCGGCGATCTTGGCGGCCAGGTCTGCGCCCACGCCCGGAATGTCGGTGAGCTTGCGGTTCGGGTCGCTGGCCACTTCTTCCAGGCGCTGAGAATAGCCCTCGATGGAGCGCTTGGCGCGCTCGTAGGCCACGGCCTTGAACGCCCACTTGGGATCGTCCTGCAGGATGCGCAGAACGCTGGCGATTTCCTCGAAAACGGCGGCGATTTCGTAGTTTTCCATCAGAATTGGGGACCCCGTGCCGGGCGGAGTCGGGCGGCGCTTTTTTTCCCCTAGGCCGGGTGTTAGAATACCGAAGAGATGTTCCTAAGCCGCTTCGGACTCCAGACCAAGGTTATCATCATATTTGCGGTGGCGGTGGTTTCGGTGGTAGCGGTCTCCACCTACCTTGCCACGATCCTCACCCGCCAGGTGGTCGAAGAGGCCATTTACCGCAAGGCTCTGTCTCAGGCGCTGGCCACGGCCCATCAGCTTCTCAACGGACAGCAACTCGACAGCCCCGACAATCTTCTGGTTCGCCTGCGGCAGGTGCAGCGGGACTTTAAGGGCGTGGAACAGTGTGACGTCTACCTGCACGATCCGGTGCACCGGCTAGTGGCCACAACCGACCCAGCCGGCCAGCACCTGGAGCTCGATGCCGTTGCCGAGATCGAAACCTACAATGAATTTGAGCGTCCCGGCGAGGACCAGATCACGGTTGAAACTCCCGACGGCCGCGACTGGATCATGTCTACTCCCATTCGCGATCAGCAGCGGGTGATCGGCTGCCTTAACCTGAGAGTCTCAAAAAGGAGCTCGAACGTCATCACCAATGGCCTCGTCTGGCGCAACGTGGTGCTGATGCTGGCGAGCCTGCTGGCCGTCATGTTGGTCGTCCATGTTTTCTTCCTCTTCAACGTGCGCCGACCGGTGAAAGAGATGGTGCGGGTGATGGAGGCAGCCGAGGGGGGGGCGCTCGAAATCCGCGCGCATCAGCGTGAGGATCATGGCAGGGGCCAGGACGAGATCGCGCAGCTCGCCGTCCACCTCAACCAGATGCTCGAGCGCCTCGGGAATTTCAACACCGAGCTCGGCCACAAGGTGGGTGAGGCCACAGTCGAGCTCGCCCGTCGCAACGAGGAGCTGACACGGATCAACGAAGAACTCTTCGAAACCCAGAAGAACCTGGCGCGCTCCCAGCGGCTGGCCGTAGCCGGCCAGCTTGCCGCCAGCCTGGCCCATGAGATCGGCACGCCGCTCAACTCCATCTCCGGGCACGTGCAGCTGATGGCCCGGCGCAAGACGGGAGACGAAGCCACGGATCGCCGCCTCCAGATCATCGACAGCCAGATCGAGAACATCGTGCGTACGGTCAAGCAGCTTCTTTCCTGGACTCGCAAGTTCGATCTTCGTCTCGAACCCATCGACCTGGGGCGGGTCCTCGAAGAGGTGGTGCTGCTCTCTTCTCCAGCGCTGGAGTCACGGAAGATCCGGGTGAGGACGGCCTTCACCGGGGCGGCCCCCAGGATCTACGGCGACGCCGGGTACCTTCAGCAAGTCTTCCTAAATCTGATCAACAACAGCATGGACGCCACGCCGCGGGGCGGCGAACTTCGAATCCGCCTAACCGGCGTCGACGCCGGCTCCGCGAGTTCCGAATCTCCGTCGGTGAAGGTGGAGGTGGAGGACACCGGGGAGGGAATCTCACCGGAGACGCTGCGCCACATCTTTGACCCCATGTTTACCACGAAGCTTATGGGAACAGGTGCCGGCCTTGGCCTCGCCATCTGCAAGCAGATCGTCCAGCAGCATGGCGGAACCATCGAGGTAAGAAGCCACCTGCACGAAGGGACCTGCTTTCGCATCACCCTGCCTGTAGACTGCCGCGCGCGGACGGAGGCTCCGGTACCGCAGTTGACGCACTCGGCATGATTGCATTCGATTAGAACGTGAAGAAATACATGGGACCACAGCCCCTATATCCCTAGTATTATTAATGGGTTGGGCCGAGGCCAAAGGAAAGAGGGCGTCAGCAGTCGGAAAGCTTCAAGTTGAAGGTTGAGAGAATGGCGACCGAAGGGGCTTCGGGCTCCTGCAGACGAACCCGCCTCTGGGCGCGCTTGGGAATCAAACATGGCTGATTGGAATGCGAACATCCTGGTGGTCGATGATGACCAGTCGACGCGCGACCTGCTGCGCGAGGTTTTGAGCGAGGCAGGTTATCGGGTGGTGACTTCGGCGAGCGGCGAGGAAGCGCTCGAAGTGGGGGGTAAGGAGTCTTTTGAGGTCATTATCAGCGATATGAAACTGGGTCCGAACCTTGACGGCCTGGACGTCCTGCGCTCTTACAAAGCCATTCAGCCGGAGTCGGAGGTGATCCTCATCACCGCCTTCGGCTCCATGGAAACAGCCATCGAAGCGGTGAAGGCGGGCGCGTTCGATTACCTTTCCAAACCCTTCAAGCTGGAGGAAGTGGTTCTGCTGGTGGAGCGCGCACTCGAAAACCGCAGCTTGGTGGCGGAAAACCGCAACCTGAAACGCCAACTCGGCAGCCAGGCCCAGATCACCACGCTGGTGGGGCGCAGTCCCGCCATGCTCGAGATTTACAAGAAGATTGCTATGGTGGCGGACTCGCGCTCCACGGTTCTGATTACGGGCGAGAGCGGGACGGGCAAGGAGTTGGTGGCCAAAGGCCTCCATTACAACAGCGCGCGTGCCAAGGAGCCCTTCGTAGCCGTCAACTGCGGGGCCATCACAGAGTCCCTGCTCGAGTCTGAGCTTTTTGGGCACATGCGGGGCTCGTTTACGGGCGCCTTCGAGAACAAGCGCGGGATTCTGGAGGAAGCTACCGGCGGCACGGTCTTTCTGGACGAAGTCTCGGAGATGAGCCGGGGGCTGCAGGTCAAGCTGCTGCGTGCCATCGAGGAGCAGGAAGTGCGCCGAGTAGGAAGCGCCCAGAACGTGCGCATCGACGTGCGCTTCGTCGCCGCCACCAACCGGCCTTTGGATGAGCTGGTCAGACAGCACAAGTTTCGCGAAGACCTCTATTACCGCCTGCGAGTGGTGGAGATTGAGATTCCGCCGCTGCGCGACCGTTCGGAAGACATTCCCCTGCTGGTCGACCATTTCCTGAGGCGGCTGGGGCAGGAGCGCGGACAGTCGTACGCGTTCTCGCCGGAGGTTCTGGGCGCCCTGGTCGCTTACGGCTGGCCAGGCAACGTCCGCGAGCTCGAGAACACGCTCGAATCCGCTCTGGCGGTGAACCGCTCCGGGGTTCTGACGCCTGAGGATCTACCTCCCAAGCTGCGCCTGAGCGAACGTCCGCAGAGGGGAGCGGACGATCTCTATGCGGACCTGCCCTCCTTCGAGGAGCTCCGGAAGCGATACATCATGTACGCCTTGCGGCTCTGCGGCGCCAATAAGGCGAAGGCCGCCGATATCCTCGGAATCTCGCGCCGGACGCTTTACAATATGCTGGATAAGTTCAAGCTGCCCTATTGAGTGAAAGGTACGCGGCTGGAAGGCCTTGAATCAGGCAGCCTAGGCCAGTTAATGCGCATGTGGATCTCGACCTGGTTTACGACCTTTCGGCAGGACGTTCGCTACGCGGCGCGGAGCTTTGGCGTCCCGCAGTCAAATGGGATGTAAGTAAAGGGAGCAGCAATCTGCCACCTAGAACTTGCCTCTCCTGATCCCGAAGGCCCCAGCTTTCTGCAAATCCTATGGCTTCGGACACCACCGTCAACCACGCCTATGCTGTGATCCTTGCCGGCGGGAGCGGCACGCGCTTTTGGCCCGCCAGCCGGCGCCAGCGCCCCAAACAACTTCTGGAGGGTATTTTCGGCCCGCGAACCCTGCTCGAACGCACGGTGGCGCGCCTCGATTCCTTGATTCCGCCCGAGCGGATCTACGTCTTCACGAACACTCTGCTCAAGAAGAAGATCGAAAGCCTTTTCCCTCAGATTCCGCCGGGGCAGATCGTGGCCGAACCCGCCGCCCGCAACACGGCGCCGACCCTCGGCCTCGGAGCACACGAGATTCTCCGGCGCGACCCGGCGGGAATGATGGTAATTCTTCCATCGGATCACCTGATCGCGAGGCCGGTGATCTTCCGCCAAGTGCTCCACGCTGCGCTGCGATGGGCGGACACTGAAGGCCGGTCACTGCTGGTTGGCCTGAAGCCGGTCTCAGCCCACACTGGCTTTGGTTACATCCGGAAGGCTGGCTTGGCCGGTGAGATCCAGGGACAGAAGATCTACAGAGTCGAAAGCTTCAAGGAAAAGCCTTCGGCCGCCGTCGCGAAAAGATACATAGCCTCGGGCAATTACCTGTGGAACGGCGGCATGTTCGTGTGGCGCGCCTCAACCTTGATCGCAAATCTCGTTCGCTTCAAGCCTAAAATGGCCCGTGGCCTCGACCGCATCGCAAAGGCTGGTGGCGCGGCCTCGACCAAAGTTCTCAATCGCATTTATCCGAAGCTCGAAAAGATTTCGATCGACTACGCCGTAGCGGAAAAGGCCAACGACGTATTTGCGGTGGCGGCCGACTTCGGCTGGAGCGACGTGGGCAGTTGGTCCGAGCTTTACGCGCTCCGGCCCAAGGACGCCGAAGGTAACGTTCGGCCCCGGCACAGCTTCTGCTTGAACGCACACGGAAACCTGATCGTGTCGGACAAGTTTGTGGCCGCGGTGGGCGTGCGCGATCTCATCATTGTACAGACTCCCGACGCGATTCTGGTAGCCGATCGGCATCAGGCACAAGAAGTCGGCAAGGCTGTCGCCGGCATGGATACGAAACAGTGGAAAGGCCTGGTCTAGAGGCACCGAGAAGCCGACGGATCGGTCATTGTGACACCGGTGGGGGCTGGCGCAGCGAACTCGAAGACACAACAGCGCACATCTATGAGGAAGAGCAAGAGCGCAACGGAAAGCCCGATCCAATTCGGCACGGACGGCTGGCGCGCCCGCATTGGTGAAGACTTCAACTTCGAAAACGTCCGCCGCGTGGCCGCCGCCGTCGCCGACTATGTGCGCGAGGAGGGCGACCCTGGCCGTGGCCTGTTGGTGGGCTACGACATGCGGTTTCTTTCGCCGGAGGCCGCCGAGGTTGCAGCCGAAGCCGTGGCTGCGCGAGCGGTCGCCGTGACGCTTTCCGATCGCCCCACGCCCACCCCCGCCGTCAGCTACGCCGTGCTCGCGCAGCAGTCGGCCGGCGCGCTCATGCTGACCGCCAGTCATAATCCGTGTCGCTGGAATGGTATCAAGTTCAAAGCACCCTACGGCGGTTCGGCGCTGCCTTCGATCATGAAGCGGATCGAGTTTCACCTGCACCGCCTGGATGACGGCGTCAAGCCCAAGCGCCGGCTCCGCCGTGCGCGCCGCGAAGTGGCGGATTTGGTGGCTCCGTACCTCGGGCGCCTAAGGTCTCTGATTGATCTCGATGCCATTCGCCGATCGCGCCGCCGCTTCGTGATTGACCCCATGTTTGGAGCCGGACGCGGCCTGATCGCGCGTCTGTTTAGCGAGACGGGTATTCCTTATCGCGAGATCCACGGCGAACACAACCCGCTTTTCCCCGGAATCAACCCGGAGCCGATCGAGCCGCACGTCTCTAATCTGGAACGCGCCGTCAGCGAGGGCAGCTACGACGCCGGCTTCGCGACCGACGGCGATGCCGACCGCGTGGGCGCGGTCGATCGCGACGGCTCGTTTATCGACTCTCACAAGATCTTTTCGATCCTTCTACTGCATCTGGCCGAGGATCAGAAGCTTTCGGGAGAGGTCGTGAAGACTTTCTCCACGACCCGCATGGTCGATCACCTGGCCGGCAAGTTCGGTTTGCCACTCACCGTAACGCCCATCGGCTTCAAGTACATTTGCGAGCTGATGCTTAACCGTGACGTGCTGATCGGCGGCGAAGAAAGCGGCGGCATCGCCGTCAAGGGCAACCCGCCGGAACGGGATGGGATTCTCAACTCGCTGCTGCTCGCTGAAGTCATGGCCAGGCGCGACCGCACGCTGGGCGAGTTGGTGGGTGAGCTCGAGCGCGAATTCGGACCGCACACCTACCACCGTATCGACCTCGAGGTCAGCCGTCCGGCGATCGTCCGCCTGCTCCGTAGGCTCGGCCACCACAAATTTCGCCGGCTCGCGGGTTTTGCGATCTCTTCGACTGAGTCGCTTGACGGCTTCAAAATGATCTTCGGCCCGAGCACGTGGCTGCTGGTACGGCCTTCGGGTACCGAAAATCTGCTGCGCTTTTACGCCGAAGCGCCGAGGCGGGCTGAGGTTGATCGGCTGCTCAGCGCCGTGGTAGCGCTCGCCCGTCAAGAGGAAGCCCAAACGGGTCATGAATGAGCGAGACCAAGCTCACAAGTCGCTGGGGGACGTCGTCATAAAGCCTGAGTCCGCAAGCTATCATCGCTCTCAGCGTATCCTCTCAGTAACGGGCTATCTGGTTGATCTCGGTGTGCTCATCATTTTGCTCTTCGGCGGATGGAGCGCCGCGATTCGTTCCTTCGCCGAGAGCCTCAACCCCTACCCCGCCGTCGCCTTGCTGATTTACGCGCTGGTGCTGGGCGCCATCCTGAAAACCGTGAGCCTGCCCTTCGACTATCTCGGAGGCTTCTGGCTGGAGCACCGCTACCACCTCTCGAACCTCACTTTCGGTGGCTGGGTGAAAGATGAGATCAAAGAATCGTTGGTCGGCGGAGTGTTGGGCATTCTCGGGCTGGAGTTCCTTTATTGGACCTTGCGCGCCTGGCCGCAAAACTGGTGGCTGATCACTGGTGTGATTTTCACCGGATTTTTCATCCTCATGGCGAATCTGGCGCCGATCCTGATCCTGCCGATTTTCTTCAAGCTCACACCGCTCTCCAATCCGGCGCTCGAAGTGCGCCTGCGGCGGCTGGCCGAGCGCGCTGGCACGCGGGTGCAAGGTGTTTATGAATGGAAGCTAGGCGAAAAGACCAAGAAGGCTAACGCCGCTCTGATGGGGCTCGGCAACACGCGCCGGATCCTGCTGGCGGACACCCTGCTGGACGGTTTCAGCGAGGATGAAGTCGAAGCGGTGTTGGCGCACGAACTCGGTCACCACGTGCACGCCGACATCTGGCGCGGCCTTGCCACCCAGACCGCCGCGACCTTCCTGGGCCTGTACGTGGTGAGCGTCGGACTTGCGCAGTGGAGTGGACCGCTGGGCTTTCGGAGTTCCTCGGACTTCGCCAACCTGCCCTTGCTGGCACTGATCCTCCTGATGGTGTCCCTGCTCCTGCTTCCGGTGGTGAACGGCCTTTCGCGCCGTATGGAGCGCGCGGCGGACTCCTATGCCGTTCGATCGATTCGCGACCCCGCCGTCTTGGTGTCGAGCTTCGAGCGCCTGGCCACGCTCAATTTGGCCGAGCGGCGGCCGCCCACTTGGATCGAGTTCGTTTTCCATAGCCATCCTTCGATTGAAAAGCGGATTGAGTTCATTCGAAGGTCCCACGTCGTCCTGGCAGAAGAGACCGCGATTTCCGCGAAGCAGGCTCAGTGAGAGTTGTGGCTTGACTCGACTGGAGCGGCGGCCAGCGCTTTGCGAACCGCATCCAGCACGCCATTGACGAACTCCACGGACTCAGCCGCCGAGAAGCGCCGGGCCAGTTCGAGGGCCTCGTTGATTACGACGGCAGGCGGCGTCTCCCGATGATGCAGCAGCTCGTGCAAGGCCAGGCGCAGGACGTTGCGGTCAACCGCGGCCATGCGCTCCAGCTTCCAGTGCTCGGCGTGGCGCCGAAGCAGCGGATCGATGGTCTTCACGTCGCCCACGGTACCCTCGAACAAGGCGCGTGCGAACTCCTTCACCTCGGAGTCGACCTTGTGCGAAGGAAGAAAGCTGGCCAGAACTTCACCGGGGGAATGTTCGCCGACTTCCCACTGGAAGAGCATCTGCAGCGCGAGTTCGCGACTCTTGCGGCGTGAAGCCATGAGGGGGCAGCTATCTTCCAGTGAACCGGGCCGGACGCTTTTCCAGGAAGGCGCGTGTTCCTTCTTTCATGTCCGCGGTGGTACAGCAAAGCCCGAAGAGAGTCGCTTCCAGGAACTGCCCTTGCTCCTCGGTCATCTCGCAGCCGCGATTCACGGCCTCCATGGCAAACCGGACCGCCAGCGGACCGTTTGCCATGATCTTGCGCGCCAGCGCCTCACAGGCTGCCATCAGATCTTTTGCCGGTACCACCTGGTTCACCAGTCCCATCCGCCAGGCCTCGGCGGCGCTGATAGGCTCGGCCGCCAGGATTAACTCCAGCGCCCGGCCTTTACCTACCAGCCGAGGCAGCCTTTGCGTGCCGGCGTAGCCCGGAATAATGCCGAGCTTCACTTCGGGTTGTCCCAGCTTGGCGTTCTCCGAGGCCACTCGCAACGTGCAAGCCATCGCGAGTTCACAACCGCCACCGAGTGCGTAGCCGTTTACGGCCGCGATCACGGGCTTACCCAGGTTCTCGATCAGATCGAGCACCCGCTGTCCCCGAATCGAGCGTTCCTTGCCTTCAACCGGCGTCTGCACGGCAAGCACCCCGATATCCGCACCGGCCACGAACGCCTTCTCGCCCGACCCCGTCAGGATCACGGCCCTCACGTCGGAGTCCTGCTCGATGCTCTCGAAGCAGGCCTTGAGATCCGCCATCACCTGATCATTGAGAGCGTTCAGCTTCTCGGGCCGATTGATGGTCACGTAGCCGATGCCGTCGCGCTTTTCGTAGATCAGCGTCTCATAACTCATGATTCCCTTCCCTGCCGCACTCCACACTTCACTTTTCGAGCTCCCGATTCGGCTTCGGATTCTTGGGATCGCCGTAGTCGTAGAAGCCCTTCCCCGACTTTCGGCCCAGCATGCCCGCCGCCACCATGCGTTTCATCAGCGGAGGCGGCGCGAAGCGTTGCTCGCGATACTCGTTGAACATGATCTCGGCGATGTAATACGTGGTGTCGATCCCGACGAAATCGTTCAAGGTCAGCGGTCCCATGGGATGCCCGCAGCCGAGCTTCATACCGTTGTCGATATCCACGATACTGCCCACACCTTCCTCGAGGGCGCGAATCGAATCAAGCAGGTAGGGCACCAGCAATCGGTTGACGATGAAGCCGCCGCGATCTGAGGTCAGGATCGGCGTCTTACCTACGGCGCGCGCGAAGCCCAGGCCAAGTTCCAGCTCCGCCGGGTCCGTGACTACCGTTTTCACCACCTCCACCAGCTTCATCAGTGGTACCGGGTTGAAAAAATGGAGGCCGAGGAACCGGGGGGCGCGCTCGGTCGAGGTCATCATCTCCGTGATCGAGAGCGACGACGTGTTGCTGGCCAGAATGGCCTCCGGCTTTACGATGCGGTCAAGCTCCCGGAACAGCTCCCGTTTTCGATCCAGGTTCTCGATAATGGCTTCGATCACTAGGTCGCAGTCTGCGAGATCGGCCAGGTGGATGGTACCTTGGAGGCGGGCCAAGGTCTCTGCCTTCTGCTCCCCCGTGATCTGGCCCTTTTCGGCAAACTTCCCCAGCGACTTCTCGATGGAGGCGAGTCCCTTCTTCAGTAGATCTTCCGAAACCTCGCGCACCACGGTGGGGAAACCTGCCATGGCTGCCACCTGGGCGATTCCCGAGCCCATCAGGCCGCAGCCCACCACACCGACCTTCCTGATCTCCATTCCGCTCTCCTTCCGGTCGTCGTACGCTGGCCCTGGCTCCTGCGCTGCAGATCCGCGCCTTAACTTCCCGGGTCTCACAAGGCAGACACGATATCGGTCTTCCTGAAGTCATCCCCCTTAAAAAGGGGGGGTTCGCCGGTGACCTTGGCGAGCGCATAGGCGAAGCAATCGCCAAAATTCAACCCGGCCGGGTGACGGCCCTTGCCAAAGTCGTGGAAGGCCTGGCGCGCGAGATGCGCCTGCTCAACCGTGAAAGGGTCAATGATAATGCCGGCTCTGCGGAAAACATGTCGCAGTGGATGAGGGCCCCGGATCCGATCTGACCTTCGACGACGATGGAAAGTTCCAGGAAACTCGCGGCGCTGATCAAGCACCGGTCCGCGTCATGAATGACCTGGGTGAAGTGATCGGCCTCGGGTTCACCGAAGAAAATAGCGGCAAGTGCTGAAGTATCGAGGATCATTTGGGCAGGCCGCGATCATCGTAGAGCAATTCGGCGTGATCCAAATAGGGGCCTTTGACGCGGGCCGCAGTGCGCCTGGCGATGGCGCGCAATTCCTCGACGGAGGCCTTGCCCTTGCGGCTCTGAAGGCGCTCGTAGCGCTCGCGCAGGGCCTCCGTGATGGCGCAGCTCATGGTTTCGCCCGTCTCCTGGGCGATCGCCTGCGCGAGTCGGTGCGCTTCCGGGTCTTTGACATTGAGGCTCATGGAGTCCTTCCCCTCTGTATCATGGTCAAACCTATCTTCATTCTGGCTCGTTTCCGGAGTCTCGGCAACCATTCTTAGGATTAAGCCCCACGTTGCCGGCGACAGTCCGCCCCGTCCCCCAAGTTTTATGGTAACTCAAGAGTTATATTATGTCACGCTCATTGACCGGTAACTTCAAAAGTCGATTTCTTATCTGATTGATTCCAGGCGACCTCCCAGGTCTGTTTGTCATGACTCCGGCCCGCGGCCCTGACTTCGGCCCGTCAGGCTGAGCACCCAGCCTGGCTGCAATTCGGGCCGAGCGACGGCCATGGTTGCGGGGTCCGGCGGACCTTTGGACGTGCCGGCGTGCCTCAGCGGAGACGCTGGGGTGAGCGGGGAAACGGGGCAACGGCATGTGGAGACCTCCCAGGCTCCCGCCAACGTAGCACACAGGCAGCCTGTTGTCAATATCGATATTAAGCCTACTGAGAACAGCAGATTGGCGATAAAGGTTCGAGTGCTATACTCAATCGCCGTCGGCCTGGCCGGCGGAGATGATTATGGGGCACGCTCTTCAGCTGGTCCTCAGATTTCTGGCGGGCGCAGCCGGCCTGACCTCGGTTTACGCCGCCTTGTTCCTCTACGAAGACGAGCAGGGCAAGATCCAGAACAAGCTGGAAGAGTGGTGGATCAGGTTCGACGATGAAGAGCGCGCCGCCCTGTCGCGCCACACCGCCTTCATGAAAGAGGTGGCGCGGCTCGGAACGCGCGGATTCGATCTGCTGTTCAAAGACAGGCTCTTCTCTCGATACGCTTTCAGCGTTTCGTTTTGCTTCGCCGTCGCCTCGCTCTGCCTGTGCGCCGTGGTCGCCCGCTTCTTCAGTGAGGAACACTATCCGGCGAGCCGGGCCGCGATCATGGTGACGGCGGCAGCGGTATCGCTGGCGTGCGGAATCGTGCCGGCGCTCACTTCGAATCGCGCCCTGCGACTGCTGCGATGGTTTCCCCTGGTCGCGCTCCTGGTCGGCCTGGGCCCCGCGCTCAGCCAGATTGTGGGGGAGGATAGCAACATCGGCGGGGCCGCATTCTGGGTACTCGCGCCGATCACGGTACTGGCCTATGCAGCGTGGAGTTTCATCTTCGATGTGACGTTTATTGCCGTCACGCGCTGGGCGCTGAAGTGGAGCGCCGCCATGGATAGCTTTGCCGCCATCGCTGCTGTAGTGCTGGTCAACGGCGGGCTGGGCGCCTTGCTGGTGGGCAGCCCGTTCCTGTTGCTGAAATTGAGCCCCAACAGCGCCGAGACCTGGGGCGCCGGCCTCAGCATAGCGGCTTACTCCAACACCATCGATTTCGTGGCCGCCTCGGTCTTCCTTATCCTCGCGCTCACGCTTCTCGCTCACCGGCTGCTTTGGCCCGCCATCAATCGGCCCTTGTACGCCTTGCAGAACCGCGGGGTACGAAAGAAATTTTTCAGCCTGGCAGGGGTAACGCTGCTCGGTTACGCCGGCCTGGGGTTTCCTGTCTGGATAAGCAAGATCCTAAGCGCGTTCGGCTGGTAGTAGATTCACGCCGTCATGCGCTCTCTCTTCGACGATGCTTCTACTATGCGACGCCAATGAAGTAATCCCGGATGGCCGCCGCCAGACCCGGGATAGTGGACTCCGACGCCTCCAACACCACCTCGAAACCCAACTGCCGCGCGGTTTCTGACGTCACCGGCCCGATTGACGCCGCCTTCACGGCGCTCGGGGACATCGTTCCTTGCTCTTCGAGGAGACGAGCGAAGTTGGCCGCGGTGGACGAGCTGGTGAATGTGACCAGATCGGGCGGCGGCGTGAGCAAATGATCGAGCGCGCCCGCCGTTAGGGCCGGAAGCACCGTCTGGTAAGCCTCCACCACTTCCACCCATGCGCCCCGCTCGGTGAGGACGCGCGGCACGAGGTCGCGGGCAACCTTGGCCCGGGGAATCAGAAAGGACTTGCCACGCAGGTCCCGGCCACTTAAGGACTCAATAAGCCCCTCGGCGCGGTACGCCTTGGGAACGAAGTCGACGCGAACCCCAGCCTGGGCCAGTTCAGCAGCGGTGGCGGGCCCGATGGCGCCCACTTCGAGCCGCGCCAGGTCGAGGGGGGTCCTTTCGCAGGCCGGAAGGCGCTCCAGCAGTCGCCGGACGCCGTTCACCGAAGTGAGGATCAGGAAGTGAAACTCCGCCAGGCGGCCGAGGGCCTGGTCGAGCGGCGCCCAGGATTCCGGATCGCGAATCTCGATGGTGGGGATTTCCACCACCTCGGCGCCGAGATCCTCGAGAGGCTGACGCAGGGCGCTGCTCTGCGCGCGGGCGCGAGTGATGGCGATGCGCTTCCCAGCCAGCGGCCTCGCGCTCACACAGCCTCCAGAATCGCGCGTGTGCCCAGGCGAAGCAGCTCTTCGGCGACGCTCAGGCCCAAGGATTCGGGATCGGACGCCGAACCTGTGGTCTCGGCCCGGACCACGCGGCTGCCGTCGGGACTGGCAACAACGCCCATCAAGGACAGTCCATCGCCGATCGGCTCGGCATAGGCCGCAATCGGCACGGCGCACCCACCGCCCAGATGCCGCAGCAGCGCTCGCTCAGCGCGCACGGCACGATGCGCCACCGGGTCATCGAGGGGCTCCACGGCGCACAATACCGGTTCGTCGCCCTGCCGGGTCTCGATGGCCAACGCTCCCTGACCTACCGCAGGGCAGAGCTGGTCCGCAGAGAAGTATTGGCGGATCTTCGACTCGAACCCAAGTCTGATGAGTCCCGCTGCCGCCAGCACCAGCGCATCGCACTGGCCTTCTTCCAGCTTGCGCAGCCGCGTGCCGACGTTGCCCCGCATCGGGACCATTGCGACGTCAGGGCGCAGGTGGCGCAACTGTGACTGGCGCCGGATGGAGCTCGTCCCCAGGCGGGCCCCTGGGGGCAGCTCGGCGAAGGTGGCGCCCTCGCGCGAGACCAGCGCGTCGCGAGCGTCCTCGCGAGCGGGGACAGCGGCGAGCGTCAGACCGGGCGGCTGGGCGCCGGGCATGTCCTTCAGACTGTGGACCGCCAGGTCGATTGCACCCTCTGCCAGAGCCTCTTCGATCTCCTTAATAAACAGCCCCTTAACGCCTGAATCTTCAAGCGGAACTTGCGGCATCCGGTCACCGCTGGTGCGGATCACCCGGATCTCGACTTCGTGCCCGGCCGCCGCCAGACGGTCGCGAACCCAGTTCGCCTGCCAGAGAGCGAGGGCGCTGCCGCGGGATCCTATGACAATCTTCATGTCAGGTGCCAGGTGTCGAGGCGTCCGGGATTAGGTGTTAGGTGCCAGGTTTTCGGTGCTTAGCTATCCGGTGTCGCCTGGGGACCTAACACCTAGCACCTGACCCCTATTCATTCGTTCACCCCGAAGATCCGGCGCACGAGTTGCACCAGCGCGCCGTGTTCGGGGTTGCCTGTACCGCTCTTCATCTGGGTGATGGGTTCATGCAGGATCTTGTTGAGCATTCCCCGCGTAAGGGCTTCCACCGCGGCACGTTGATCGTCACTGAGATCACCGAGGCGGCCCCGGAAGCGCTCGATCTCCGCCGTGCGGATGCGCTCCAGGCGCTGCTCAAGAGCCACGATGGTGGGCGCGAGCTCCTTATGAGCGAGGCGCCGCATAGTCCGGTCCACTTCTTGCTCAACGATCTGTTCAGCCCAAGCGGCTTCCCGTTCCCGCTGCTTCCGGTTGCCTGCAACCACTTGTTCGAGGTCGTCGATATCGTAGACAAAACAATTGTCGAGCTTATTGACAGCCGGATCCACGTCGCGAGGCACGGCGATATCGACAAAAAACATGGGCCGCTGTTTGCGCCCGGCCAGCAGCCGCTCGGCGTGATCGCGGGTAATCAGAAAGTCGGGTGAGCCCGTGGAGCTGATCACAATGTCGGCCCGGCCGAGACGATCGAAAAGGGCCTCGAAGGGGACGGCGGTGCCTTCGAAGGCGGCGGCCAGCTCGACGGCCCGATCGTAGGTGCGGTTCGCCACCAGAATGGAGCTGGCTCCGCTCGATATCAGGTGCCGGGCGGCGAGCTCGCTCATCTTGCCGGCGCCCAGGATGAAGACGGTCTTGTCCTGGAGGCTTCCAAAGATCTTCTTGGCCAGTTCGACCGCCGCATAGGAGACCGACACGGCCGAGGTTCCAAGGCCGGTTTCCCGGCGCACCCGGCGTCCGACGGCCAAGGCCTGCTCGCTGATTTCGTGCAACGCGCCGTTCAGAGCGCCGGCCTCGATTGCGGTTTGATAGGCCTGCTTGAACTGGCCCAGAATCTGCGGCTCACCCAGAATCATTGAATCAAGGCTTGAGGCCACGCGAAAGAGGTGCCGGACCACCTCGCGTCCGCGCTGCCAGTAAAGGTACTGCTCGTAAGCCCTGAGGTCGCAATGGTGGTAGTCGGCCAGGAAACGGCGCACGCCCGTCTCAACCTCCGCGCCTTCGTCGGCCAGGGCGGCAAGGTCCACCCGGTTGCAGGTGGAAAGGATGAGTGCCTCGCGAACACCGTCGCGCGCCACCAGGTCGGCGAGCGCCGCCGGCAGCCGCGACTCGTGGATATTCATGCGCTCCCGCACTTCCACGGGAGCCGTGCGGTGGCTGATTCCGACCAGGATAAGGTTCATCGCGTCAAGTCGAGCATCACGGCTTCGGCAGGAAACCGTGCTGCTCGCTCAAAAAAGTCATGCCCAGAAAGGTCACCATCACGGCCGCAAAGCCGAAGATAGCTCCGTAAGCTGAGCGCCGCCCCCGCCAGCTTCCGCTGACGCGAGTCGAAAAAAGCGTCAAGTAGATCAGCCACGTCACGAGCGTGGCTAGAATCTTCGGGTCGAACTCCCAAGGGCCCTGCCAGGTGCGGCTGGCCCACACAAATCCGGTGAGCAGACCAATGGCCAGAAAGAGATTGCCGAACAGCAGCGACCGGTAGTAGAGCCGGTCGCACTCTTCAAGAGAAGGCAGCCAGTAACGCGGCGAATCCGGGTGCTTCGACTTCAAAGCGCTCTCTTGAATCAGGTACATCACAGCGGCCACAAACGTCAGGAAGAAGCCGGTGTACCCGAGGATCATCGAGGCGATGTGGACACCCAGCCACCCTCCGCGGAATCCCGCCGAGTGGAAGGACGACCCCGGATGCAGGGCTGCGATCAGCGCCAGCAGAAACACGAAGGGCGGCATGAAGAGGCCGAGCGAGGTGATGCGGTAGCGCAAATAGACCAGAAAAAAGGCGAGCGTGAGGTTGAAGGCGAAGAATGAGACGGCAGCGCGGACGTCCGTCACCGGCAGATGGTGGAGCCGCACGGCCGCCAGCACCAGCGAGACTCCGTGGAGCGCCAAGCCGCAAGCCAGCGCCACCAGCGCCGACCGGGGAAGAGCAGGGCGGCGTCGTACGACCGACGGGAAGGTGAGGATAACACCCAGGCCATAAAGCCCGAGCGCGGCCCAGAGCAGCATCGCAGGAATGGAAGGCGTCAAACGGCAAGGCCTACCACGGCCAGTATAGCACCCCAGGCGCCGTCAGACAGCCCGTGCGCCGGCCAAGCCTTCGCGTCGTCCAATGGAGATCGGCCGGGCGCCTGAGCCACGAATCATACGGCGCTGCTTCCTGCGCCACTCATTCCGCCTTCTTCTCACCTGCGCGTTGACGATACAACGAGACGTCGGCCTGCGAGGCCATCGCTTCGGTATCGAGCGGGATCCCGAGAAACCGCCCGATGGCATCCGCTTGTCCATGAGGATCCCGCAGCACGTCGTGGTACTGCAACCAATGGACCTTAACACGGGATTGGCCGTTTAGCCATGCGCTCACCTCCGCCAGGTGGCCCTTGAGCGCAGCTGCCATCTGCGACCCTGCGAGCGCCGGTCCTTGGGTCCTCAGCTTTGAGATCATGGCGGCCTGCGACGCCACCACCTCGTCGAGCGGCCGGAGCAGGAACAGGATTCGATAGTCGTGGCCGGCAGGCAGGCCGAACAGGAGCGAAGAGATCACCTTCACGGCCTTGTCTTCAGCCTGGGCTATTAGACTAGGCTCCCGTTGCAATTGCTTGATCGGTTCCCATTCGTAGTAGCCGCGAGGATTGTTCGGATCGGCGGCGCGCAGGCCGTCGCTGAGGATGGGCGTTCCGCCTGCGGCCAGCATCTGCATCGCAAGCGAGGTGCCGGAGCGCGGCAGGCCGGAAACAATGTAGATCATTGGCGGTTGCGCCTGTGCGGGCGGGGCTTGGCCTCGCCCGCTGGCCCTGTTCGCCGATGGACCCGGGCGCCGCCAGCCAGGCCCTTCAAACACCCCACCGACCCTACCTGCTCCCAGGCGCCGCCATCTGCTCCCGCCGCCGCTTCAGCAAGTCCGACGCCAGTTTTCGATGCGCCAGCGCCCGTTCGCGGTCCCCGCCCGGACGGGCGTGCAGCGCCGCCAGCCAGCGGTGTCCGTTTACCAGGCCCGGCAGCATGGAGACCGATGTTTCAAACGCTACCGTGGCGCGATGCGGATGGCCGAGCCGCGCCAGGGAGACGCCCAGGCAATAGTGGCCCAGCGGCAGGAAATGCTGCAAGCCCACGGCGACCAGCGACTCTTCAGCCGCCTCCTCGTCTTGACGCCGGCGGAGGTGCACCTGGGCCAGGCCCAGATGAGCTTCGGCGCTGTCGCCGTCGATGTCGAGCGCCCGGCGAAAGGCGCGTTCAGCGTCATCCAGTTGCTGACGGCGCAAGTAAGTCTCGCCGATGCGCAGGTGCAAGTTGGGAAGGCGCGGGTCGGCCTGTTCGGCGCGCAGAAGGCAAGCCAGCGCGTCGTCCGTGTTCCCTTCCTCAAAATGAATCACGCCCATCAGCCAGTCTGCCCAGGGCGTCGGCGAGGCGGTTGCCGGAGGTTCAGGCACGGACTCGCCTTTCTGAGTTGGAACCGGCGCGTCCGCCGGCAAAGCCGCAGGCTCGGCGACGGGAGCGTCGCCGTTCGCTCCTGCGGTCGCGGTCGCTGGCCTACTTTCCTTGTCTTTGTCTGTAGCCTTCGGAGGTTCCGGCGGCTTGGGCGGGTGGGCGATAAGATCCTCGAGAATCCCCTTTGCATTCTGGCGCCGGCCCAGCATGTAATGGCATTGGGCCAGGTGCTGGCGGAAGCGAGCCTCGTCGCTCGCCCGGACCAGCTCCTCAAGCAGCGGCAGAGCTTCCTGCGGGCGGCGCGAATCGAGGTAGACGCGGGCCAGATTGTACTTCGACTCCCGCACGGCGCTCTCCACCGCCTTTTGCTGATTTTCGTTCTGCGGCTGGATGTAACCCAGAGCCACGAACTGCTGCAGCACGGCTTGGGCGGCGGCGGGATCCATGCGCAGGTCGGCAGGATGCATGCCGCATTCGCCCGGTACAGCTTCCCAGCTCGGAATGCGTTCGACAGCGGGCGGCTCCTCGAAAGCTTGCACGAGAACGCGGCCATCCATGTCCTCACCAACGGGCAGCCCGAAGAGCGTTAGGATGGTTGGAGCCACATCAAGCAAGGTGGCCCCGTAGATGCGCTCGTCCTGCTTGATGTGGGGCCCGCGCATGGCGATGACCCCGAACTGCCGATGCTGAACGGCCGGCCCCGCCGGCTCGCGCGGAATGCCGCGCGGCCGCAGGTGGTCGGAATGGAAGCCGTGATCGGAGACCAGGATCACGGTGGCCTCCGGACCCGCCAGTTGCAGCAAAGTGTTCAAGCACATGTCATGGAAGCGGTAAGCGTTGTTCACCACATCCTTGTAGATCTCGAACTTGTCCTCGGGAACGCGTTCCATGCGGGGCGGGTGGAAGTGCATGAAGCCGTGGCAGAAGTGATCGATGCCGTTGTAATAGACCGCCATGAAGTCCCAGGGCTGGCCGTGCAGGATCCAGGTGGCGGCGTTGTGAATACTGAGGTTTTCGGCCAGAATCTTGGCAAAAGACGCCAGACCCTTGTCCTTTTCCTGGTCGATCTTGCCCGCCAATGGGATCCAGGGCAAGATAGCGGCTTCGGTCACTTCCCCCGGGTGCATCCGCAGCTCGGCGAAGGTGTCGCGCAGGCTTTCGGGATAGACCGCGCCCGTCGGCAGGGGCCACGGTTTGTCGATCGGCTGGGTGGCGTAGGGATAGAGGTCCGAAACCGAGATGCCGTTGACGGGCTCGGCCGGATGCCCGGCGAACCAGCCCAGCACGTGCGTCTGGTAGCCTCTCTGGGTGAGTATGTTCCACACCGCCTTGACCTTGCGCGACGTGCTGGTAACCGGCCGGATGCCGCCCGTGTGCGTGTCCGGTTCCATGAAGCCGTGAATGCCGTGCTTGTCCGCGCGCATGCCGGTGGCGATCGAGTTCCACAGCATTGGGGATAGGATCGGACGTAACGTGGCCAGGTTCCCCATCACCCCGTGGCTGACGAAGTCGTCGAGGGTGGGCATTAACCCCTGATCCATCAGAGGCGTAGCCACCTTCCAGTCGGCGGCGTCCCAGCCGATCAGGAGCACCTTCCTGGCGAGGCGTTCGGTCATAGGCGCATTAGAAAGCTAGAAGCTGGAATCCTGGAAAAAGCAAGAAAAGAGCCCATTTCCAGGCGTTTCTGACTCCGGTGTAAACCCTCAAAACTGACTTAAGACTTTATTTATCAACAATCCGCCGGGTTATTGCGATAACTCACGATATTTCAATAGCTTGCTGGGTTGCCCTTATTTCTACGCTGATTCTAAAGGGCTTTTTGGCTTCGAACGTAGTAAATCGATATCATTCGTGTCCACGCTCACGGCGGAGAACCAATTTTCGACTTCCACAAGAGGTCTTCGGACGGGGTCCGGCTCGAGCGGAGTGTCGTGCGGCCTCGTAGACGTAAGGGCGCTCCGCCGATTCGCAGCCAGGCGCGCCGGAGTGACGGTCCGTTTGAGCAGAGACATACCAGTACCCACAGTCCTGGTTAGCTAACTTATACACCTAGGCCCTGCTGAATGTCAACCAAACCCTGCCCGGGCTGTTGTTCCTTATTCTGACTCCTGGCTCCTGACTTCTGATTCCGGTTCCAGTCGCCGCCAGAACGGCAGCCCACCCGATCCTAGCGCCAAAACGCCCAGGCTGCCGGCTGCACCCGGGCGGCCACCCGGTGTGGAGGATAAACTTTGCGGCCCCGCCGGCGTATCCTCGGCGCCGCTGGTCTCGCCCGCCAGCAGCGGTTTATCGGGTACCGTCTCGTAGGCATAACCGGTCACCATCGTGAAGACTTCCTTGACGTTCGTAACCTTCACGGTCAACCGGGCCCATCCGTAATGGGTTTGGCCGTCGATCTGGAATTTCAGTCCCAGGTAGCGGTTCGTGACGTTGATCCAGTGGCCCCTCAGTTGTCCGCCGCCGGGGGACGAAAACACGGAGACCATTCCCTCGCCTTGCCGGCCGTGGCTTACGAACCCTTGGCTGGGCCCGATCCGCGCCCCGCCCGTCAGCGCTAAGGCATTCTCCTCTCCAGAGAAGGTGCGGTAGCCCTGAACGGCGTTGCCCGGCACCACCTTGGCCAGCACCGCATTAATAGCGGTCGAGCAGTTGGTACTGATCACGTCGTGGATGAAAAAGTCGATGGTTCCATCGTGGTTGACGTCGAGCGCATAGCTGCCGAGAGTTCCGATAACAACGTGGGTGGTGGTGTAGACAATCTCCGCCTCAGCGGGCCGGGCCCAGCCCAGGAGCCCTGCTCCGGCCGCCGCGGCTGCGGTTGCGTAAGAGATGAGACGCCGGTCTAAGGTTTGATTCAATGCAGGGTGATACTGTTTCCGAGACCTTGATTCGCCAATCTTCATGGTGTCCTCCCATCCGGACACACTACGGAGATTGCCATCTGCCAGTTGTCGGAAGGATGTCAAAATCCTGTCATTAATTTGACTTGTCGTTTCAACCGGGATTCGGATATCGGCGGCTACGGCTTACTGCTGGCTGGCGCCTTCCTCCGCCGCCAGAATCCAAGTCCAAACGATCCGAGCGCCAGCAAGCCGAGCGGCGCTGGCTGCAGTCCCTGCGAAATCGGCTTCTTGCCTGGAGGTACACCGAGGAGCCTCTCCGGGTCGGCGGAACCCGGGGGGACCGCCGGTGGGTCAGCAGCACTGGAAGTCTGGCCCGCCCGTATGGGCTTGTTCGGCGTAGCCTCATAGGCGTATCCCGTCAGGTAGGCGGTGATCCCGATGCCGTGCAGCCGCACACTGAGGCGGGCCCAGCCGTAGTGAGTTTCGCCATCGATGGGGAACTGGATTCCAACGTACCGGTTCTCAACGTTGACCCAGGAACCGAAATCCTCGCTGGCGTTGGCGAAGGCCATCACGGGGAGGGGCGAGTATCCGGTGCTGCAGGTGTTACAACCATAAAAGCTCTGGCTGGCGCCAATCTTCGAGCCCCGGTTCAGCGCCCTCACAAATAGCCGGCGGTGTCCCCCGGCAACTTCCACCTTATTGAAGCTGGCGTACCAAGCCCGGACGGCTAGCGACGCGGCCAGCGGGTAGGCGTAGTCGACGAATTCGAGTTCAGGGCTCCCACTCGTACCGAAATCCAGCAGATAGCGGCTCCCCGGTCTGATCGCGACATGCGCCGGCGTGTAGACGATTTGCGCCTCGACGGGTTGGGTCAAGGCCAGCAGACCGACGCCCGCGGCGCCCGCTGCGAGGGCATAGCTTGTGAGGCGTCTCTCCAATTTCTCACTGAGTTCCTTACCTCGGTTCCGACGTTGCCCGCCTGCGCTTCGAGGTTTCCCCATCCGTCGATCCTCGTCCTCTGCCACCCGTGATCCAGCAACCCGGCTATGCCGCAGAGTTTGGTCCTCTATGGATGTGGTGTCAAGTTATCGTGGATTGTTATACCGAATCAGGAACTATGGACCGACGCTCTCGATTGGAAATCCGCAGAATGGTTTCGGACCCTCGTTGGACAGGGGCAACGGAGCCCGTACTGGAGTGATGGTGATTCGCTTTACTGATCACGCAGCGTATTCATGGGCTCCACCGAGGCAGCTCGCCGCGCGGGGATGAGGGCGGCGACGATTCCCACCAGGAAGAGTGCGGCTACCACGGACGCGTACGTACCGGCATCCAAGGCCTTCACTCCGAACAGGAAGCTGCTGACCAGCCGGCTGGTCAGGAGCGCCAGGGCCATTCCCCCCATCAGCCCGATTCCCACCACGGTCGATCCCTGCAGCAGAAACATGCGCAGGATGTTCTGTGGCGTCGCGCCCAAAGCGAGGCGCACTCCGATCTCTCGCCGGCGATAGCTGACCACCTGGGCCAGAACCCCGTACAATCCAGTCATAACCATCAAAACGGCGAGGCCTGCGAAGGCGCCGATCAGGTAGAGGCCGAGACGGGCGCTGAAGTTGCTCTGGTCCACGGCTTCCTGCATCGTCTGAAAGTTGTCAAGGGCAAAATCCGGCGCCGTCCGCCGGAATAGGGCGCGCGTCTCGGGCGCCACGGCTATGTTGCCGCGAGTTTTCACCACAAAATGCACCACGGTTTTGAGCAGAGCCGGATAGTACAGGGATGTGACGGGAATCTGCTGGTACGGCAGCATCAGCAGGGGCTGCGGAGGTTGTGAGGGGCTCGTGTCGACCTGGTCCCCGATGACGCCAACGATCGTGTAAGGCTTCAGCATCCCCGTTTCTTTGCCGCCCAGATCGAGTTGCTGGCCGAGCGGATCTTGACCCGCAAAGTACTTCCGGGCCAGCGTCTCATTGACAGCCACCACGTAAGGGGCGTTCGCTAAATCCTCTTCGCTGAGCGGTCGCCCGCGCACGACCGGGGTTCCCATCGCCTGCTCGTAGCCGCCACTCACGGCCGTCATTCTGGCTTCAAGCGGATGATCTTTGTCTTTCGGCCTGCCCACGATACGAAAGCTCGAATTCAAGTCCACACCGGATAGCGGTGGGGCCGTGACCAGCGCCGCGTTTAGTACTCCAGGCGCATGGCGAAGATCTTCGAGCACCGGCTGGTATACCAGCGTGGCCACAGAGGGCGGCGCCGGCTCCGTTTCGGCCGACACAGCCAGGTTCGCAAATCCGGCCGCGTCCGCCGGCATCGCCGTGAACGAGGTCACGCGGGTGGCGTCAAAGCCAAGCGGCGTGTGCTCGAGGCTCCAAAGCGTGCGAAACAGCAATCCGGTCGCAACCAGCAGCATCGCCGAAAGCGCCACCTCGCCTGCCACCAGCCAGCCGCTCACGCGGCCTCGTACCGATCTTGCGCCCACTCCACGAGAGGCGGCCTGAAGCGCGCGCTGAGGATCGGTCCTGACCACGAGGAGCGCAGGCAAGAGCGCCGACAGCAAAGTCGTGATTGTGGCGATGGCCCCCAGAATCAGCACGACCGTCCAGTGCACTCCGATCGCCTCGGCTCGCGGAATCGTGCCGGGCGGCAAGCTGTGAACCGCCGCCACGGCGCCATAGGCCAGCGCGAAGCCGAAGGCGCAACCCAGCCCGCTCAGCAACGCGCCCTCCGTGATCACCTGCCTGATCAGGTGCCACCGTCCAGCGCCCAGGGCCGCTCGGACCGCATACTCCTGCTGGCGGGCCAGACAACGGGCGATCAACAGGTTCGCCACGTTGGCACAGGCAATCAGCAGCACCAGGCCGAGCGCGGCTGACAGAGCCAGAAGAACCGGGCGCACCTGCCCGGTAAGCATCTCGCTATACGGCGCTGCCCGGAACGCCAGATTTTGTCCGGCCTGCGAATCGCTTTGCCGGATGCGCTGCGCAACGGAAGTCAACTCGGCTTGTGCCTGGGCTACAGTCGCGCCCCGCTTGAGTTCCGCCACGATCATGAAGAAGTGATATCCGCGCTCCTTCAGCATCTCGGGGGTGGGTTGGAGCGGCAACCAGAGGCCTTTCTCGATGTCCTGGCCCAGAGACTCCGGGAATCGAAACCTCCGCGGCATCACGCCCACCACGGTGCGCTCGCGTCCGTTCACCCGCACCGTTCGTCCCACGATGTTGGGATCTCGACCGAATACCTGCCGCCACAGACCTTCGGAAATCAACACCACCTGAGGGCCCCCAGTGGATCCCTCGGCTTCCGTGAACGCTCGACCGAGCAACGGCTGCACGCCCAGCATGCGAAAGAGATTCGGAGTTACCCCTGGCGTCACCACGCTGACCGAGGCATCCTTGCTCTCCACCACCCCGACATCCTCCGAATACCCGGCGGCGGTCTCCAGACTCTGGGCCTGGTCACGAATGTCGCGATAGTCCAGCCACGAGCTTGATCCAAACCCTTGCGCATCGGCGGGACCGATGTACACCAGGCGGTCCGGATTCGCGTACGGGAGCGGCCGCAGGAGCACGCTCTCCACCACGGTGAACATGGCGGTGTTGGCACCGATTCCCAGGGCAAGCGTCAGAACCGCCAGGATTGCGAACCCGGGCGCGCGGCGCAGTTGCCGCCAGGCAAAACGAAGGTCTTGAACAGCGGTGGGCATCAAATCTGCTCCTGGTCGTGCTTGTTGATTTCCTATCCCTCTTGATTCAACCCCGGCCGCGCCCGGCCTGGAGCGGATTGCCCGCCGGGCAAAAGCTCATTGACCGGAGGCCATAATTTATGGATCTGCTGATTCTAAAGCACATCGTGGCTTTGTTTCGGAAGCACTTCACGGTTGCACCGGCGCCAGCCCTAGGTACTGACTGGAGGCCACGCTGCGATTGGGTGGAATGAGGCAAACCGTGCTCCTATCCGTTGATCCGCTGATGCCGACTATGCCGCTGCGGGCCGGGTTTGTCAACGTATTCTGCAGGTATCTTCCGGGTGTTCTCCGAGTCAACTGCATCCGTTCGCAGGCGTTTACGTTCGCAACGGTTCGCGCTTACGACATCCCGGCTAGACGGGTTGGACGCACGGTTCTTGCCGGCCCCCCTCTCCGGGAGTCGCGTCCGCTGGCGAGAAAGCGTCTTCATCGGCGCCCGGGCCGAACCTCGGGTTTGGACGGGGAAGCCGGTACACTCGACCGTCCCGGATTTCATAAATGATGTCAGAGACCTCGAGGAGATGGGAGCGATGGGCGACCACAATACGAGTCAGCGCCAGATTGCCAAGGACCTCGGCGATCTTCCGCTCCGAATCGGCATCGAGATTGGCGGTTCCCTCGTCGAACAGGATGATGCGCGGATCCCGGTACAAGGCCCGAGCAATCAGTATGCGTTGACGCTGGCCTCCGGAGACCTGCACTCCCATGTCCCCCACCAGGGTTCCGTATTCCATCGGCATGGCGTCGATTTCGTCGTGGACCGCGGCGGCCCGGGCGGCGGCTCGAACCTGATCCATGTCGATCTGGGGGTCGAAAAACGCGATATTCTCGTTGATGGAACCGGCCAGTAGTGTATCGTCCTGCATCACGGTTCCGAAGCGTTCGCGCCAAACGTCGCGCTGGACATTCTCGATGGGTACGCCGTCGAGGAGAATGGCGCCTTGTTGCGGCGTCTCCAGACCGAGGATCAGTTTGATCAGGGTGGATTTGCCGCTGCCCGACGGGCCCACGATGCCGACGCAGGCGCCGGCCGGAATTTCGAGCGAGACGTTATCAAGTACCGCCGGCTCGGTGGGCGAGTAGCGGAAGGTGACGTTTTCCAGCCTGAGATGGCCTGGCCCTTCGGGCGGCAGAATGCCGTCGGCCTGAGGCTCCGCCTCCGCCAGCATCAGATCGTCCAGCCGCCGCAGGTGAACGCTAACTGTCTGCAATGACCAGAGGCTATCGACCACCGTGGAGAGCCGCTCGCGGAACACCCCACGGTAGGCCAGAAATCCGAACAGAACGCCGGTGGTTACGGAAGGGAAGCCCACTCCAAGCACCCCGACGGCCAGAACGGCTGCCCATTCCAGGGCGCTGATCGTCGAGGTCATGGCGGTGACCGTGGTGCGCTGGCGGTTCAGTTGGGTGCCGGCGTTCAGTACGCCTACCAGCTCGTTTTCCCATACCGCAAACCGCTGGGCCTCGCGGGCGGCGAGCTTGATGGTCTGGATGGCGCGCATGGATTCCAGCAGGCGGGAGAGCTCCTTGCCTTCGGCTGCCAAAAGGTTCTCCGAGAGTTCACGCTGCCGGCGCATGCTCGCCACCCGGATGGCCATTTCGGCCGTCAGGCCCGCAATCACGATCATGGCCAGATGCGGGCAGAATCCGATCATCAGCGCCGCCGTGACTGAACCGACGGCCAGATCGATGACCAGGGGCGCCGCCTGATCGGTGAGAAAACGGCGGACGGTGTCAACCGAACGCACGCGCGACAGCACGTCGCCCAGCATTTGCCGCTGGAAAAAGGCTACCGGTAGCGAAAACAGCCGCGCCACGATGTGGGTGGAAACGCGATGGACGAAGATGTTACCCAATCGCGTGACCACCAGGCCTCGCGTCCACGCCGAACCGGCTTGCACCAGGATCATCAGAGCAATGCCGCCGGCGATCCACAGCAGGTGGGGATCGGAGAGGCCCTTTCCTCCGGCCCGATCGATCACGCTGCGATAGGCAAAAGGCAGCGCAATGATTGCCACCTGGAGCACCAGCGTGAGCCACAGAGCGCGAAAGGCTGCGGCGCGCAATCCCCGATCGTCTAGCCAGGCGCGCCGGAAGCTGCGCGACAGGCGCAGCACGCCAGCCCGGAAACTGTCGGTGGGCGTAAACTCGATGGCGATTCCCGTGAAGTTCGAAGAGATCGACTGGAGTGGCACGCGCATCCGGCCCCGTGCCGGGTCGACGATCCAGGCCAGGTCTCCCCTGACGCGCTCGAGCACCACGAAATGATCCATATTCCAGTGCAGCAAGGCGGGCAACTTCAATTCGCCCAAGCGCTGCAGGCCAATGCGGACGGGACGGGCCGCAAGTCCGATGCCAGCGGCGAGGTGCATCAGCGTGCGAAGGCTAAGGCCGCGGGGTACGGCGGCAACCCGCGAGCGAAAGGCGGCAAGATCGGCCCTGAGGCCCCAGGCGGCGGCCACCATGGCAAGGCAGGCCAAACCGCATTCGCTTATTTCTCCCTGGAGAATTACGGGAATCTTTCGGCGGCGAGCGGCGGGCGTGGGAGCAGCGGTGCTCATTGGTTTAGTGTCCTCCCAGGAAGATCGTCGCCGCGGCCGCGCCGGCAATCGCCGTCAGGCCGAGAATAATCCAGCTTTCGAAACGTGTCCGGGCGGCCCAGGGCGCGCCCGCCCGGCGCATCGAATAGGCCCCCACCGCTTCCGGGCGAAAAATCCGGTGGTTGTCCATGCGGTTGACATTGCCATTCCCGTTCTGTGGAACCTTTGGAGTTGGCGACATTCAATTCTCCAGTGCGCCATCCACCGCCTTGCACAGACTCGTCCAAAATGCGCGGCCGGCGTCAGTGAGGCTTTGGCTTTGGTCCAGGGCGGGACGATAATCGTCGGCGAACCAGGTGCAGTGCTGGTCGAATCTCTCCTTCGAGGCCGGGTCCAGTTCCATCGTCCGGCGGAGGACGGCATAGTAGATGATCATATTGCCGACGGCATGCCCGCCGGACAGCACCCGGTCCATGGTGCGGTAGGCGCGTTTGATGGGCGAGTAGGACGTTTCGTCGCTGCCCGGTGTCACCAGCGGCGCGACCATCGTATAGATCAGCATGTGCTGGTGTGAGCACTCGTGCACGAGCAGCTCACCGCAGAAAACGGGGCAGTCCGGCGGCTCAATGGCAATCAACCCTGGATGGTCGTAGCTGCTCCCGGATTGCGCCGCGCGGTTACCGTTAGGATCAAGCAGCAGGCAGCCCGCGGCCGTGCTTGCCACCCACGAGCCGTAAACAGGCGCCTGATCGAGAATCCTCCGCCAGCCTTCGTGAATGGTCGCGATGCGCGGATCGGCTCCGGCCGGCCGGTCGACGGCATCGAGAGGCGGCATCGCCGAGATCCACGGGAATCCTTCGACGGAGTGACGGAGTCCGCTGGCCGTCACGTACCGCGGCGATAAGCCGCCGCTGGCGTAAGCCGTCCAGGGACCTGAGGGAGCGTCCACGGGCGCCCAGCGATTCTGGTCGGACGCGAGAAACTCGGCGCCGCCCAGATCCGAGTTGATCTGGATCGAGCGCCCGTCGGCCGTCAGACTGCAGCGGCCATCAACCGGAGTCAGCCAGCCATCGAGGTAGAGCCACTGCGGGGCATTGATTCGGGTTTCGATGGAGCCGTTGCCACCCGTTCCCGCACACGCGGCCGCCAGTTGCAGCGCCGCCAGTCCCACTGATTGACTGCGGTGCGCTTGCAGCGCCAGACCCGTCTCTGGCCGCCACGCACTTCCTTGGCCTGGGGTAAAGGCAAGCAGAGCCTGGGCCGTTTCTCCCTCGCCCGAGTCTGCCAGCGCGCCCGCGATGCGGCGCCGGGTACCGTTCAAACGGGCAAGCGCCAGCGCGCGCACCAGCCCCGTGGCCTCGCCCCCGTCGGGACTGGCGAAGGCGGGCGCGTAGGCAAGCATGTCTGTCATGATAGCCTCCTTCATCGGTTCCTCAACGCACTCCTCAGCACGCGAGGCGGGATGAGATCTCAAAAAGTGGGGTTCCGTTCCGCACCAGGAACGCCGCGATTTCCGCATAGACATCTTTGAGACCGGCACAGTAAAGCGAAGTGTTGCTGAAGCCTTGGGACTTCGAATAGCGATTGATCGGCCGGCCGGCTTTACAGAGCTTCCACCATCCGCAGTCTTTGCAGCCGTTCGGCTTCACAGTGGCGGCGTCGGCCTGTTCGCGCCACGCGTCCGACTCAATGAGTTCCCGCAGATTATTCTTGGCGATATTCAGACCCATCGAACTGAAGCGTGGATCCAGGATCCTCAAGGTGTCTTCCGGACCCAAATCCCCATTAGAGGACACGGAAATGATGTTGCGATAATCGTCCCGAAAGGTCTGAACCAGCTCCATGGCATGGGGATCGATCAGCGCCGCCAGCAGTTCCGAGAACACGCGAATGCGAATCTTGGGATTCTTGTCAGCCAGCCAGGCCCGCAGGGAAGCAAGCAGAAATCGTTCTACGCCGCGGATCACGCTCTCGCCTACGGCCGAATCCCAGGTGTAATCAGGGGTGAGAAAGCTCATCCGCGTCACGCCGAGATCGTGCGCAAAGTGGCGGTACGCTTGTCCTCCATCTACGGCGGGATTGATCACGCACAGCAGCCCCGGAACGCCTATCCTGCCCTGGGCCGCGGCTTCCTGCAGGCGCCGCAGGCCGCCGACGGTCCGGTCGTAGGAGCTGCGCCCCTGGTGGTCCAGCCGATGCAGGTCGTTGGCCGCTCGAGGCCCGTCCAAGGACACACCCACGGAGACCTGGTATCGCTCGAAAAGAGCGATCCATTCGTCGTCCACGAGCACTCCATTCGTCTGCAGGCCGAAATCGAATCGAAACCCGTTTTCGTAGCTGCGCAGCCTTTCGCACATTTCCGCAAATTTCGGCCGCCGCATGAGCAATGGCTCGCCCCCGTGGAAGATCAGCGTGATGGTCTCAAGACCCTGATCCCGCGCCGCTCGCGCCGCGAAGGCGCCGAGATTCTCGATCACATGCGCTGGAACGACCGGTGGATGTAACTTCCACGTTTCGTCGCCGCCGAAGAAGAAGTAACAATAGTCGCACTTCAGGTTGCAGCGTTCGCTAATCTTGAAGACGATGTTTAGGTGTTGAATGGGTGCGATCGTCATAAGTCATCCATTCGCGCTCAAACGAAGAACGATGCGCCCTTCTGTCAACAGCGCCAGAGGCGCATCATTCCTCGGTTTCTATTGGCTCGAAATGCTCAGTTACCTCGAAGCCACAGCCAGGACTAGTACTGCAGTACGGGCGGTTTCACGGTAAACTGAATGTGCAGGCTGAAAGCCCCACCCGTCACCTCGTCGAGGTGAGCGTCGACGAGATCCTGAGCGCCTTCCAGATCAGCGTTGGTCGAAATGCGATTCATGACTTGCT
>DATDGR010000271.1:0-4646 GCA_036521995.1 Terriglobia bacterium
GCGGGCACTTGATGCAACCGATTCACAGCTATAGGCCACGTCCCGCGAAGCTCGTCAGCCAGCCTCCGCAAAAGGTGAAGTGTTGTCTGGCATCAAAAACTTGTCACTTTTGTTCAGATTCTGACCCAATCAGACGACTAGTTAAAAAGCTTGGGTTCGTTTGAAAATATCCTTTGCAGCTATCTGCTTCATTGTCCACTTAAGTGCAATTCGACAAATAAGTTACACGTTTAGTTTCGAACAGAAAATATCGTACCCCCCCGGGGGGGCCCCTGAGGCAGGCTCAGGGCCACTTCTGCCGGCAGAGCCCCCTAGACCGGCTTGGCGATTGGAGGCCGACCTGGCGGCCGCTTGGGGGGAAGCTAGGATAGAGGATTGAAACGGCGGCATTACGCGCATCGGAACTCCCCTTTCGATCTCCGGCCGGAATCGATCACGTCGGCCACGCACGGCCATGACACGGCCAGGCGCGGGAGGCGTGGCTGAACACAGTGAGGATGAGGCGCGGGGAGATCGGACTCAAGTCAAGCGTCGGTCAATCCTGGGTCAATCCGGGGATCGCCTTCAACTTGCGGGAGAGTTGGTAGCCTCGACGAGCGTCTTTTCCCTTCGTGAGCTCTTGCGGCCCGTATGAGGAACGGAGGCCCAGGGCGTCCTGATCGCACACATCACAAGACGATGTATGTCACTTAGGGAAGAACCTCGTCGGCGACGCTTTACTAACCCAAGGACTTCGCGAAGTAACCTACCTGATCACGGTCTCCCACGCGCCAGGCGTAGTTGATGGTTTCCGCCTTTGCCCCCACGCCGCCGAGCCTACCCCAATAGGCGGTCGGATACGCTCCATGACCGGGGTCGAGCGGACCGGTGACCACCACCACCACGTGTCCGTTCGCGACAGGGGGAGCCTGACCGGCGCCCTTCAGACCGGCTACCACCAGCAAGCCCGCGTCCGCCTGCGCCTTGGCCGCGCTGCCATTGCCGGACGGAAGAGCGATCCAATCACCCGCCGCGCCCAGCTTGTCCACGATGGAGTCGGCGTCATCACCGGGTGCGAACGTGGCGACTCCAAGCGCACCGGTTACTGCCTTCACAAAGCCGCTGCAATCGGACTTGTGCGCGTCCCAGCTTGCTTCGCAGATCTCGATGATACGCTGAGGATCCAACGGGCCTCCTTTTGTGGCGGCACCTGCCAAACCTAAGGCTGGCTTGACTGGCGCCGCGGGGTTCCGGGATCATCTCATAACGGCAGTTCCGGCGCAAGCGCTTGAAAAGCGAGGCCCGTAACGCGTCGTGATGATATGAGGCCTGTGCAAGAAATTTACAACCTGATTCTGATACCGCTTCCCGCCTCAGTTTTCCACAGGAAAAGCTATTGAACGGTAAGGCCTAGATAAACCTTATCTCCAATCCCGTCAATCGCCACCGTCTAACTTCAAATGGATATCCTGAGGTTGAAGGCGGACTTCCAGTGTCAGACGACCGAGCTCGTCGCAGCTTGGTTCAGATGCGGAGTCCTGCCGCGCCTGGTAGAGGCCAGGTGAAATTCTCAGTATTACTGATCAATATTCATGGCTTATCTGCACGATTCGTTGGCGCACCTCGAAGTTTTCGAAGCAATTGTACCCTGGATGTACCTCGACACTCGCGGCTTCGTGACCGTGGGTGTGGGCGAGATGCTTGCGACCCCTGATCGCGCCCAATCGCTCGGCTTCCTGGACGAGAAAGGCCACCCGACCACCCCGCAGGCGATCCTGACCGAGTACCATCGCGTGACAGCTCTGCCGCACGGCAGGTTGGCGGGCTTCTATCGCTCCCCCACCTCCCCGACGTTGCCACACCCGGCCATCGATGCTCTTCTGATGCAGCACCTGGCTTTTTTCGACGGCCAGCTCAGCCAGCATTTCCCGAATTATCCTGGGTTCCCGGACCCCGTAAAGCTGGGCCTGCTCGATATGGTCTTCAATCTCGGTGTCACTGGACTCCTGCATGGCTACCCGCACTTCATGACTCACGTTCGCAATCAGGATTGGGCCAACGCCGCCGGCCACTGCCATCGCAACGGACCCAGCCACGCGCGCAACGATTGGACGCGGCAACAGTTCCTGGCCGCGGCCGCCCTTGCCGTCAGGCTCAGCTCCTAGCCTCCACACCCTAGTCAGAACCTTGAGTAATGACCCCTCCGTCACCGGAAGCATCGCCGGCGCTTTGTGGCTTCGAATGATGCCGCGCAGACCGGCCGGCCGGTACGTTGACTTTCCTACCTTGTCCATCGAATAATTGTGCGTAACCTGATCCAAGCGACAGGCGCGCGGCCAGAGAGGGCCGGGACGCCGGCTTGTGCCGTTGGTTTACCAGCTCAATCTCACGAGGTTCGATGGCTACTACAACCACTCCGCAAATCGCCAAGCCGTCGTCGCTGCCGAAGGAACTGATGGTCTCCGCGTATCGCAACGTCTATCTCTCGCGGAAGATCGATGACAAGGAGATCCAGCTCAAGCGGCAAAACCGGATCTACTTCCAGATTAACGGCGTGGGGCACGAGGCCTTGAACGTAGCCTGCGCCCTGCATTTAAAGCCGGGCTACGACTGGTTTTTCGCCTACTACCGCGACCGCGCTCTGTGCCTGGCGCTCGGACTGACGCCGCTCGAGATGTTTTTGCAGGCCGTGGGCTCGAAGGACGATCTCCAATCCGGAGGGCGCCAGATGCCCTCGCACTGGACCTCCAAGCGGCTCAATATCGTGGCCGGATCGAGCCCGACCGGCACCCAGGTGTTGCAGGCGGTGGGCGCGGCTGAGGCCAGCCTCTATTACGCGCGCGTGCGCGAAGCCGCTGAGCTCGCGTCCAGCTTCCACGAAGACGAAGTGGTCTACGTCTCCTTGGGCGACGGCGCCACCAGCGAAGGCGAGTTCTGGGAGGCGGTGAACGGCGCCGCCCTCATCAAGGCGCCGCTGCTCTTTGTGGTGGAAGACAACGGCTACGCCATCTCCGTGCCGGTGGACGCGCAGACGGCTGGCGCCAGCATCTCGCGTCTGGTGCGCGATTTTCCCAACCTGATGGTGACGGAGTGTGACGGCACGGACTTCGTGGAGGCCTATGAAGCGGCGGGCCGGGCGGTGGAACACGTGCGCCGGCGGCAGGGCCCGGCGCTGTTGCACGCGCACGTCATCCGGCCTTATTCGCACTCGCTTTCCGACGATGAGCGGCTCTACAAGTCGGAGGCGCGGCGCCGCCAGGAGGCGCAGCACGACCCGCTCCCCCGCCTGCGGCAGCGCTTGCTGGCGGAAGGTTTGGCGAGCGAGCAGGAGCTGAGCGATCTCGAGGCGCAGGTGTCACAGGAGGTGAGCCGGGCCGCCGACCAGGCCCTGGAAGCCGCGCCGCCGGAACCGGATTCGCTGCCGCTGTATCTCACCTCGCCCTCGCTCGATCCGACCTCCAGCGACTTTGACCGTCCGGGCGCGCCCGAGGGCGACCCCAAGACGATGGTGGATCTTATCAACCTGTGCCTGCGCGACGAGATGGCGCGCGATCCGCGGGTGGTGGTGTTCGGGGAGGACGTGGCCGACTGCACCCACGAGGATGAGCTGCCCAAGGTGAAGGGCAAGGGCGGGGTGTTCAAGGCCACCCAGGGGCTGCAGCGCCGCTTCGGCAGTGCCCGCGTGTGGAACTCGCAACTGGCGGAGGCTAGCATTGTAGGCCGGGCCATCGGCCTGGCCGCGCGCGGCTTGAAGCCGGTGGTGGAGATCCAGTTCTTCGATTACATCTGGCCGGCCATGATGCAGATTCGCGACGAGCTCACCATGCTGCGCTGGCGCTCGTTCAACGTCAACTCCTGCCCGGTGGTCATCCGGGTGGCCACGGGCGGCTATCTCGCGGGCGGCGGGATCTACCACAGCCAGTCCGGGGAGTCGATCTTCGCCCACCTGCCGGGCTTGCGCGTGGTGATGCCCTCCAATGCACTCGATGCCAATGGCCTGCTGCGCACCGCCATTCGCTGCGACGACCCCGTGCTCTTCCTCGAGCCCAAACACCTCTACCGGCAAACCCACAACCGCAGTCCCTACCCGGGGCCCGGCTACATGATTCCCTTCGGCAAGGCGCAACTGGTCCGCGAGGGCGACGACCTGACCATCATCACCTATGGGTCGCTGGTGTATCGCGCCGCCCAGGCCGCCAAGCAACTGGAGCGCGAGGGAGTGCGGGCGGAGATTCTGGACCTGCGGTCGCTCGCGCCCTTTGACTGGGACCTGATTACGGCCTCGGTGCGCAAGACCAGCCGCGTCCTGATGCTGCATGAGGACAACCTGTCTTTCGGGTATGGAGCGGAGATCGCGGCGCGGGTGTCCGAGGAGCTTTTTGGGTTCCTGGACGCGCCGGTGCGGCGTCTGGCGGCCAAAGACCTCTACGTGCCCTACCACCCCGCGCTCGAAGAAGCGACGCTGCCGCAGCCGGCCGATATCGTGAGGGTGTGCCGCGAACTGGCCGCTTATTGAAGATCGCCCCCCTGTCAAGCAGTCTAAGAATGTAACTTTCAGCGGATCGTCTTGCAGTGTAAGAATGTAACCCGTCGTGGGGCTGGGGCCTCCTTTTTTCGCTGAATGTGTTTTTGCTTTTTGTCTTTTTCTCCGCGCGCGGTTCTTGCTT
>DATDGR010000272.1:0-19046 GCA_036521995.1 Terriglobia bacterium
TCCCAAGCCCTTCGTCTGGACCCGAACCGCGGACCAGATCCTGGAGAGCATTGCCCGCTTCGCCCAACGCACATCTCCTCCTCCATGCGATGGACTTACATCACGAATCACTGGGACAGGAGACTAGCTTCCCTTGACCCCGAGATACGGGAACGAGTGCTGCGCTGGGCTGCGGTCAAGTTCAGTGTGAAGCTAACGCAAACTGAAAAGCCCGCGGCTCGGCACGATACACGCAAGGAGTCTGAGGAAAAGGGCGAGCTCAAAGAATCTAGCAGCTTCAATGACTTTGCCTCGCTGTATGACGCAACTAACGCTACGACTGAAGCCGACAAAGCCTTGGTTGTCGGTTACTGGCTACAGGTGACTAAAGGCAATCCAGACTGGACCGGCTTCAGTGCTAACAGAGAACTGAAGAACCTCGGGCATGGAGTGGACAACATCACGGTTGCACTGGGGCAACTCATCGGTCTCACGCCTCGCCTTGTGATGCAAACGCACAAGGCCGGGAAGACCAAGCAAGCCCACAAGAAGTATAAGCTCACCAACGAGGGCATTAAACGCGTCAAGCAAATGTTGGCCGATAGCGCTGCCGGGGGAAGCGAGGACGGTGGAAAAGAATAAGCTGGTTACAGCGCTTTCGAAGTCCATCCCGCGAAAACTGGTCGATGACCTGGTGGACGACTTCCTCCAAGTACGACAAGATGTTGCCACATCCACTCTAGGCGGTTCGTCCGGCGGCAAGATCGTGGAAACACTGGTCCAGATCCTGCAGTACCTCGAAACTGGCACGTATGACCAAAAACCCGATGTGGACGGGTACCTCCGCGGGTTGGAATCTCGTCCCTCCAAGCTGGACGACGGCCTTCGCATCTGTGCCGGGCGGGTGGCTCGCGGTCTGTACGCAATAAGAAGCAAACGGAACATTGTCACAAGGGCAGTATAGACCCCAACTCTTACGACCTGCGGATGCTTTTGCACGGTGCGGAGTGGATAATTGCCGAACTGGTGCGATTGACGCAGGGGCTCACAATGCAGCAAGCCGGGGAACTGATTGACATGGTCCACGCCCAGATAGGCGCGCTAGTCGAGGATTTCGGCAGCCAAAGACTTGTGCTGCCGAAACTAAACATCGAAGGCGAGGTGCTGGTTTTGCTGCACAGCTACTACCCAGCACTCGTAGCCGCGGACCGAATACGGGCATCGCTAAATCGGCGCAGCAAGGGGAGCGTTACAAACGCTCTTCGAGAATTGTGGAAGAAGAAATCTGTGGAAGGGAGTACAAAGGAAGGTTATCGGTTAACCCAACTCGGATTCTCCTCTGCGGTCGCGATCATAAAGCGGGAACTTTCCAAGAACCAGATCCAGTAGCGCAGCCCGCTTCGCAAGGGCTGCGGCTTCTCAATCCGATGGGCTCGCGCCGCGGAGCTCGTCCGCCAGGTTGCTTGACAGTCGGCCCGCCTTCGGCAGTAGCCCGCAGCCAAGTCACCCCGCGATAGTCTCTACCGAAGTCGGAAGTTTGCTGACGACGAGCTTGTGGATTTCGGCCTTGGTGCTCGCGTTATCGATGTCGATCCCAACCAGGTTGCCGCGGGCATCGTAGTCGACCACCACACCCTCAGAAATCTCCCGGCTCTCAACGCTCGTTTGTTCCCAGAGGTCGATATACAACGAATCTGTTTCTGGATAATAATTTAGTTTCATGGTTTGAACCGTCGATCGATTCTTCTTGGTCGCTCGCCGCTGGCGCACGCCCAAGTTTGGTACGATAAAAGGCGATGCCTGCTCGTCTCTTTCTCGCCCTCGCTGGGTTGTCCTGGCTCGCCTCGGCTGCTCCACCGGCGCGCGCAGAAGACGTCACCTCCGATTACCGCATTTCCGGCCAGGCCCTGCAGCAACTGGTCTCCAGCCCGCTCGGAAGGACCCTTCCGGCGCTTCCCTGGAAGGTTGAAATCCTCGAGAGCTGGTTTGTCAACGCTTACTCGAACGGCCGCGGACGGATTTCCATCACCCGCGGCCTGGCGTTCAATCTCGGCGACCACCCGGGCGTCTGGGCGGCTGCCATCGCCCATGAACTCGGCCACGTCGTGTCGGCTTATCCCGCCGGCCAGCCGGCCTTCGAGGCCGAACTGCGGCGGGCCTACCTGGCGGCCGGCGGCAGTCTCTCCGACCCGGACGCCGAGTGGGCGCTGCAGGTGACACCCGGAGTGCATAGCGCGTTCAACCTGGGAGGGAAGCGCCGCACCGAGTATGAGGCTGACCGGCTGGGGCTGCTGCTGATGGCTGAGGCCGGCTTCCATCCCGATTTCGCCATCGCGCTCGACCGCCGCATGCGGTCCACCATGGGTGACCAGTCAAAATATTCGGAGTTCCTGCTGAATCACCCGCTGTGGTCAAACCGCGAGCAGCAGACCACGCGCGCCGAGCGGATCGCCCTGGCGATCTTTAACCAGCGCTGGCCGGACGCGGCCCGGTCGCCCGGGGGCGAAGCGCCGCCGCTCGGGCGCATCGTCTCCGTGACCCTGAACCAGGAACCCGTCGCGGGCGTCAGCGTGGGTGCCACAGTGATGCACGTTTCCTTTGAGATTCAGAACGCCGCCCGGCGGCAGGTGAGGGTGGCCGCCATTCTGCTTGACGACAACCGCAAAGTGCATACCTCGGTGCCTGCATATCGGGCGCCCGACGGCACGCTGGAGCTGAACTCCATGGTTCCCGCCTTGGATCGCGGTTCCGCGGAAGCGGCGCTGCGCATTCCGGCCGATGTCGTCGACGTGCGGGGACGGAAGCTCAAGGCCGAACTGTTTCTGGTGGCCGACGATTGGACGCTCGACCTCTGGTTTCAGCCGCTGGAATCTGCAAGCAATTCTCGAGAACCGCAGCCCTGAAGGCTCAGGAGTATTAAACGGTTCATTGGCAGGATGAATCATGTCACTCGCTGATGTCCTGTTGGGAAGGCCGCTCGCCACCAGTGAGGAGCGTGCGGAGAAGGTCGGCTCAGGCGCCGGCATTCCGATTTTCGGCCTCGACGCGCTGAGTTCTGCCGCCTACGGTCCGGAAGCGGCACTCACTTTGCTGATCCCGCTGGGCGCGGCCGGCGTTGCCTACATCCTGCCCATCAGCATCAGCATCATCGTTCTGCTGGGCATCGTTTATTTCTCCTACCGCCAAACCATCGAGGCCTATCCGGCGGGAGGCGGCTCCTACACCGTGGCCCGCGAGAACCTCGGAGACCATGCCGGACTGCTGGCGGGCGCGGCGCTGATGATCGACTACATCCTGACGGCGGCGGTTGGAATCTCGGCCGGCGTCGGCGCGCTGGTGTCGGCGGTTCCATCGTTCCAACCCCACACCCTGGGCATCTGCCTGGCGATTCTGCTAGTCCTTACGATCGTGAATCTGCGCGGGGTGCGCGAGGTGGGAGCGGTGTTCATGATTCCCACTTATCTGTTTATTGGAACACTTCTGGGGACCATCGCTTTCGGAATCATCAAGACCCTGATGACCGGCGGCCATCCAGCGCCTGTCGTGGCGCCGCCGCTACCCTCCGGGACCGCCGTTTTGAGCGCGTGGCTGCTTTTGCAAGCCTTCTCGAATGGCTGCACGGCCATGACCGGTGTGGAGGCGGTCAGCAATGGCGTGAAGGCGTTTCGCGAACCGGTAGTGAAGTCCGCCCAACGCACCCTGACAGCCATCATCGCGCTTCTGGCCTTGATGCTGGCGGGCATCGCCTATCTCGTCCGCGCCTATCACATCGGCGCCACCAGCCCTGGTCGGGAGGGATACCAGAGTGTGCTTTCGCTGCTGGTGGCGGCGGTGGCGGGCAAGAATGCGTTTTATTACGTCACCATGGCGTCGATTCTGCTGGTGCTGGCGCTCTCCGCCAACACGGCCTTCGCGGACTTTCCCCGCCTCTGCCGGGCCATCGCCGAGGATTGGTACCTGCCTTCCGGGTTCGCCACGCGCGGACGCCGACTGGTGTATTCACAAGGCATCTGGGTGCTGGCGATCCTGTGCGCGCTGCTGCTCATCCTGTTCGGCGGCGTCACGGACCACTTGATTCCGCTCTATGCCGTGGGCGCCTTCCTGGCCTTCACGCTTTCGCAGGCCGGTATGGTCGTGCATTGGAAGCGCACGGGCGGCCCGAGAGCGCGCCGCAGCATGCTGGTGAACGGCCTGGGAGCAGTGACCACCGCCATCACCGTATTGGTGGTCGTGGTGGCCAAGTTCGCGGCCGGCGCCTGGATCACGGTCCTGCTGATTCCCGCCATGATCACGCTGATGATAGCCATTCGCCGTCACTATGATCGCATCTGGAAGGAGGTCATTGATCCTGCACCTCTCGACCTGAAGGGCCTGCACGCGCCGCTCGTGGTCGTACCGCTCTTCCGTTGGAGCAAGGTCGCCAAGAAGGCTCTTGCCTTCGCCCTCAACGTGTCGCCCGACGTGTTGGCGTTGCACGTTGCCTCCGGAGATGACGCGGACGATCTCCAGCGGCAATGGGAGACCCTCGTGCAGACGCCGGCGAAGGAGGCAGGATTTCCTCCTCCGCCGCTGGTGTTGCTGGAATCCCCTTACCGGTTTGTGCTGAGTCCGATTCTGGACTACGTGTTCGACCTGGAGCGGGAAAATCCTGACCGTCAGGTGGCCGTGTTGATTCCGGAACTGGTCGAGACGGTTTGGCACAACTACCTGATCCACAATCAACGCGCCCAGTGGCTGAAGGCGCTGCTGCTCCTGAAGGGTAATCAACGGATCGTCGTGATCAGTGTGCCGTGGTATCTGGAATCGTGAAGCGGTTGGTGGCTGCGTCGCACCGGTCCGGGATCAGAGTCCCGTGCCGCCTCGGCCCAGAGAGCGGGCGCTACCTCTTGAATGCGAAGCGCTACAGCAAGCCTACCGAAACCCTGATGTTATCCTGATGCACGCCCGAAAAGTGGCTGAAGACGTAGTCGACCTGGACCACCCGGATCGACAGGCTCTTGGTCACTCTGGCGTCAACCCCGCCGCCGGCGTCAAAACCCCACGAAGTCTGGGCCTTCGAGAAGTCCAGGTAGTTCACGCTGCCCCGCACGCCGCCTCCCAGGAAGCGAACAAACGGAGTGATCTTCGGGTCTTTGCGATAGGAAAACACCGGTCCGTACATGAAGGTGGTTACGTTGGCGCCCGAGTGCCATTGCGTGCTGAAGTCAAAAACTCCCCCGAACCAGGGATTCACGTTTTCAGCGATAGAGCCGCTGCCTCCGTTGAAGCCGCTGCCGTGCTGGCCCGCGTTGGAGTAGAAGAATGAGTAGCCTCCGAAAAGCTCTCCCCGTGGAAAGGAATCATTGGAAGCGGGGTCGCTCGCCACGGCAGCTAACGGCAAGAAGCAGACCAGCAAGAGCAGCCAGAAAATCTTCCGCATCGAATTCGCCTCCTGTGGCGCCTCGGGATTGACAATGGATGATTGCTGATTGACGGTTGAAAAAACCACACCGGGTTGGGGTGCAACCGTCAACGCCTCAACTGCGAGAGTTAAACTCACTGGCAAGAGGTCCCGACAGCCTTGTCGTTGGGCAACCCCCAGCTTCCCGCTACTGAACCTGCAACATCACCGTGGCGTTGTGACTCACGGGGCCCGAGGCTCCGCCCACGGTGATCATGTAGCTGCCGGCCGGAGTCCCCGTCGCGGCCGCCGAAGGCGAGCCGCTGCACGCTGCCCAAGTTGCGATCAGGAGCATCAGAGCCGCCAGCCCTGCCAGCCGCCAGCGGGTTCGCTCCCGGACCGAAAGCGCCAAGGCGGCCAACGTCAAGACCATGAGCACCCAAAGAGTCCAAGGCTGCGGAGCACGGCCCAGCGGGCGCGGCCAGTTGAACCTGGGGCCCCGCCACACGGCGGACCGCACCGTCGTGTTGACTGTGATCGTGGCCGTCATCGGAGTCATCCCGTCTTCGGTCAAAGAAGCGGGGGACGCTGAGCAGGTGGAAAGAGGCGGCAGATGGCTGCAAGTGAACGTGACCTTGCCGCTGAACCCATTCTGCGGAGTGACGGTCACGGTGTAGTTGGCAGGATTGCCTGCCAGAGTGGTCGTCGTCGAGGGTGCAACCGCCAGGCTGAAGTCGGCACCGATTCCGCCCAGGCTTACGGTTTGGGGACTGCCCACGGCATTGTCGGCCACGCTGAGGTTGGCGGTTCTCGTGCCCGCCGCTGCGGGTGTGAACGTCACGTTGATCGTGCAGCTTGAACCGGCTGCGATGGAGGCGGCACAGGTGTTGGTCTGCGCGAAATCGCCGCGGTTGGCCCCTGTAAAGCTGATCGATGTCACGCTGAGGGTGGCGCTCCCGCTGTTTGAAAGCGTCACCGTTTGGGCCGCGCTAGTTGTGCCCACCGACTGCCCGGTGAACGTGATGGTCGCCGGCTGCAGGCTGGCGATCGGGGCAGCCTGCCCGGTACCCGCCAGCGAAATGGTCTGCGGGCTGTCGGAAGCGTTGTCCGTTATGGTGACGGTTCCGTTGAAATTACCGGAGGCCGAGGGCGTGAAGGTGACTGTGATCTTGCAACTGCCTCCCGGCGCCAGGCTCGATGGGCAGGTGCTCGTGGCCGCGAAGCCGGAGCTTGCCGAAATACCACTGATGGTTAAGGGTGCTGTGCCGGTATTGCTCAGCGTCACGGTCTGTGGAGGGCTCGTAATACCCTGTTTCTCGGCGGAAAAGGTCAGACTCAAGAGGTTCAAGGAAGCTACAGGTACTGTAATTCCGGTTCCGACCAGCGAAATCGTCTGCGGGCTGCCAGCAGCATTATCGGTAATACTCACGGAAGCCACGCGGGGTCCAGCTCCTGAAGGCGTGAATGTGATGTTAATCGCGCAGCCTGCTCCGACGGCGAGCGAGCTGCCGCAAGTCTGCGTGAGCGCGAAATCCTTGGCGTTCGTGCCGCTCAGGGTGATGCTGGTGATGTTGAGCGCCGACGTGCCCGTGTTCGATAAGGTAGCGCTCTGCAGGCCGCTCGCGGTGTTGACGGCTTGGTTTGCAAAAGTCAGCGACGTGGGTGCTACGTCGGCGACGGGAGCGACGCCGGTCCCAGCCAGAGGGACCGACTGGGGGCTGGTGGTCGCATCGTCCGTGATCGTCAGCGTGCCCGTGACGCTTCCGGAAGTGCTGGGCGAGAAAGTGATATTGATCGTGCACGGCAGGCCGGGTCCGAGTGAACTGCCGCAAGTATTGGTCTGGGCGAAGCCGGCGGTGACGGCGATGGACGCGATCGTCAACGCGAATCCTCCGGAGTTCGTCAAGGTGACGGCCTGGGCGCTGCTGGTGGTTCCCGAAAGCTGGCTGCCGAACGTCACGCTGGCCGGACTCGTGCTGACGGCCGGGGGGTTCACTCCGGTCCCGCTCAGGTCGATCGTCTGAGTAGCGCTGGTGGCGTTGTCCGTGATGGTGACCGTCCCACTGCGCGCGCCCGTCAACTGGGGATTGAAGGGCACAGTAAAAGTGCAATTGTTGCTTGGCTGAACGGTAGCGCCGGAGCAGGTGTCGGACGCAATGCTCCATTCCTGCAGGTCCACCGGAGGCGCTGGGGGCGTCGGGTTTGAGAAACCACCGACCTCAACGATCTGGCTGATGGTGAGCGGCGCATCACCGGTATTGGCTATGGTCACACTCGCCACGTTGGCCGCCGGACAAGGGATGGCCGCGTTGGGCGGGATGACGGTAGGCACCAGGCAGCTCGTGGGAATACCGATGCCCTGCGAACCGTAATTCAGGGTGCGAGGCGAAACCAGTGCGACGGGCGCGGTGAGGTTTGTCAGCGCTACCACGAAGGCATCACCAAGACCCCCTTGAGCCGTCTGGAAGGCCACGGGGCCCGGCGGGTTCGGCGTGGTTGGGAAATCGGTCGAGAAGGTTGAGCCCGTTACGTAAGTCGCGGGTCCAGACGGTGCAGGCGCGGGCGGCGGGGGCGCAGGCGGCACACTCAGCACCGTGATAGCATTGCCGACATCCTGGTCGCCACCGCCGAGATATGACGAATAGATGAGTCCTCCGCCGGAGCTGTCCACTTTGCTCACGAAGGCATCCCCTGGAAAGGCGAGTGGGCCGCCGAGGGTGTTCTGCAGGGCGCCGACCGTGGGGAAGTCCGAGGAAGCCGTACCACCGGTAACGTAGGCGACACCATTGATGTCCACCGCGATGGCAAAGGCTTCGTCAACACCGCTGCCGCCCAGGTAGGTGGAATAGACCAGTGCTGAACCGAGCGGATTCAGCTTGGAGACAAATGCGTCCGTGGAGCCATCGAGGGTGGCGCTCAGGACACCGGGTGTTACCGGAAAATTGCCCGAAGTGGTGAAGCCTGCCACATAGGCATCACCCAGACTATCCACGGCTATCCCATAGCCGGCGTCTGCCCCTGATCCCCCGAGATAGGTGGAGTAGACGAGGGCTGCGCCGCCCGGCTGAATCTTGCTCACAAAGGCGTCGCCGGGAAACAGCGGGGCGGGCGGACTGGGAGAACCACCGAACGCGGGTTGAATTGCACCGGCCAGCGGGAAGTTTGAGGAATCCGTGGACCCGGTGACGAAAGCTGCCCCTTGGCTGTCTACCGCCACTGCGTATGCGGCATCGGCGGTGGCGCCTCCCAGATACGTCGAGAAAACAAGGGCCGATCCGGCCGGATTCAGCTTGGTAACAAAGGCGTCGTAGTCCGCGCCTACATTAATCAAGTTTACGAAGTCCTGCGCCAGTTGATTGAGGAGAGGAAAGTTCGCGGAGCACGTCTGGCCAGCCACCACGGCGTCGTTGCTGCTGTCGAGCGCGATGCCGGCGCCGGTGTCGGAGTCGTTGCCGCCCAGGTAAGTGGAGTACAGGAGAGCCGAGCCCGCCGGGTTAAGCTCGCTGATGAAGGCATCCGTGTCGCCGCCGCCATATACGGTCTGGAAAGCTCCCGCCGTGGTCGGGAAATTGGTCGAGTTGGTGGTCCCGGTGACGTAGGCGTCGCCACTCGAGTCAAGCGCGACGGCCGCGGCGGAGTCGCCCGCACTTCCCCCGAGGTAGGTCGAATAAACCAGTGCAGAGCCGGTGGGGTTCAGCTTGGTGACGAAAGCATCGCACTGTCCGGCGCTCGCGGCTTGCTCCGGACCCGCAGTCGGGAAATTCGTCGAGCACGTCTGGCCGGCGATGTAGGTGTTGCCGCTCGAATCCACTGCGATTCCGTAGCCCACATCGGCCTCGCTGCCGCCGAGATAGGTGGAATAAGTAAGGGTAGGGTCGATAATCAGCGGCCGGGTTCGGTCGTAGGCCACGACTCTAAAGGCGATTGACAATTGCTGTTTGAAGATTGCGGATCTCTGGTGGCGGAGAAGGTAGCGCGCTTCGACGTAACGCCTGTTGCCCAGCCCGTCGGGCTGGTAAGCTACAGGCTGGTGGAAACGAACTTCGCTGGCGCCGATTTTGACCACCAAGTCGCCATTAGGATCAAGCTTGGCCTTTAGCTCTTTGATTTTGCAATGACGGCTACTGGGCGCCGGCTGCTCACGGCCTGCTTGTATTCCCTCGGCCAGCCCCAGCCGGATCACTCCTGCATCCGCGCCGGGGGCAACCACAAAGTCGTACTCGAGGTGGCCCTGAGTGCCGTAGTACACTAGGTCGATCCCGGGATAGACCTCCCGGTATTGCACTCGGGCGAAGTTCGGCACATTGGTGTGCCACTGCTCAGGGTCGTTCCCGATGAGGTAGTTGCTCTTGCCCGGAAGTTCGTCTCCTCCCACCGCAGTGGCGTTGGAGTTGGCGCCGATGAATTGCATTCGGAGGACATCAGGACTCCCGGCTGACGACGACTGGCGACGAACAAGACGCAGTCGGCGATCGGCTCCTGCTCTTTTCAGCGCCAGCGCTGCTTCATTCCCGGTCAGCGCCAGAACGTAGCCCTGATCTCTTGACAGGAAATCTATTTGCCCTTCAAGCTGCCCTTGGTTCGGTTCGAAGCTTAGCGGCAGGCTTCCAACTGAAAGGGATGGTTCAGTTGCCACCGCAAGTGATAGCATGCTGTGTTTGCGGCGGCCACGGGCCTCGAGCCAGGAAGCCAGCCGAAGGGCCGCAGGGGTAGGAATCGTGATGCGACCAAGAGACTTGTTTTCGCTTGTCCTCGTACTAGGAGTCAGCGCCGGATCGGCGCTGGCCGCGAAGGGGGCAGCGAGTCCGGGGATCAGAATGAGCGAATTCGGAAAGATGCCCGACGGGCAGACGGTGAATTTCTACACGCTGGGCAACGCCAGCGGGATGCAAGTGATGATTACCAATTACGGTGGGCGCGTGGTCTCGATCATGGTCCCTGACCGCAATGGCAAGATGAGTGACGTGGCGCTCGGCTTCGACAACCTGGAGGGTTATCTTGCCGACAACCCCTTCTTTGGCGCGCTCGTGGGCCGCTACGCCAATCGCATCGGAAACGCCAAATTCACCCTCGACGGCAAGGAGTATCGGCTCGAGGCCAACGACGGTCCCAACAGCCTGCACGGCGGCTCCAAGGGCTTCGACAAACAACTTTGGAAGGCTCGCGAGATTCCTGGCAATCACCCCGCCCTCGAGCTGGCCTATCGCAGCAAGGACGGCGAAGAAGGCTACCCCGGCGACCTCACCGTCAAGGTGGTCTACACTTTGCTGGGCGACAACGCGCTCCAGATCGATTACACGGCCACCACCGACAAGGACACCGTGCTGAACCTTACGAACCACTCCTATTTCAACCTTTCCGGGGAAGGAAGCGGCGAAATTCTCAAGACGCAGATGATGATTAACGCCGGCGAGTTCACGCCTGTCGACGCCACCCTGATCCCTACCGGTGAGCTTCGCAAAGTCGACGGCACGCCGCTTGACTTCCGCAAATCGACGGCCATCGGCGAACGCATCAACTCAGACGACGAGCAGATCAAGTTCGGCAAGGGCTACGACCACAACTGGGTGCTGAACCGCAGCGGTCAAGGATTGTCGCTGGCGGCGCGCGCTACGGACCCGGCGTCCGGCCGCGTCCTGGAGGTTCTCACCACCCAGCCGGGAATTCAGTTTTACACTGGCAACTTCCTCGACGGCACGATCCACGGCAAGGGCGGCAAGGTTTACGGCTACCGGTCGGCATTCTGCCTGGAAACCCAACACTTCCCAGACTCACCCAACAAACCGAGCTTCCCGTCAACCGAGCTCAAGCCCGGCCAAACCTTTCACGAGACCACCGTCTTCAAGTTCTCGATCATTCGTTAGTCTCGTCTGACCAACGCGAGATCTTTCATCATCTGACGTGCGACCGGATGACCGGCTGGGCGCCTGCTACGCCGGCCGACGGAAGCGGTCGAGCACCTGGAAAAGAACCAGCGCCAGAGCGGAATTGAGTAGGACGAGGCTGGCAAGATCGAGCGGCTGAAACGAGGGCGGCGACGCCATCAGCACGTGCCGTAGGCCTGTGAGGGCCAAGCTGTGGAACAGAACCAGGGCCGCCGTCAGCGCCAGTCTGCCGAGAAACTGCTCGAGATCAAACTGAACGCTGGCCCAGGCCCCAAAGTAGCCGACCAGCGCATTGGCGATGCCAAAGATGCCGAGAAATCCGTGGCTGAGTGCGTCTTCAGCCAGGCCGAGCACCGTGCCCAGCAGCGTCCCGAACACCTTGCTGCGGCGCATCACCGAGAAGTAGATGACGACCAGCAGGGGAAGATCAATCAGGCGTGCCAGCGGCAAGACGACAGGCAGGAATGTTTGCAGGACAAGGGCCAGAAAGGCAGTGATCCAGATCGTGAGCGGGTGGACCCGATAGACGTTGATGGGGCGCTCGGAAGGAGCTGGCATCGGGAATAGAAGATTGATGATTGAAAAGCTCTAGCACCCGGACGGGTTCGGATTGAACAGTGAAGCGGCCGAGCCAAACGCGTTTCCAATCTTCAATTGCGCGTCTTGGCTTCTTCGAGCGCGGCCGGCTTCGAGGTCACCACCAGGACCTCTTCCAAGCGGTCGAGCTCCACCGCGGGCGTCACCTCGATATCCTTATAAATGTTGCCATCGGCAGCCTTCACGACTCTGCCGAGAGGCAGACCTTTGGGAAAGATGCGGTCAAGGCCCGAAGTCAGCACCACGTCACCCATCGAGACGTCATCCTCGTTCATGACGTAATCGAGCCGGCACCTTCCGCGACCCGCGCCTTTCAGGACCCCCTGGGAGCGACTCTTCTCGATCAAGCCACCCGCGCCGGCGGCGGGGTCGGTAATCAGCAGGACCTGCGCAGTGTGGGGATAGACCGCCACCAGCTTGCCGGCCACACCGTCTGGCGTCACCACCGCCAGGTCGGCGGCAAGACCGGCGTCCGCGCCCTTGTCGATCAGCACCGTGTTCGAGCCCTCACCTGGGCTCGATCCGATCACCTCGGCGGCCACCGTGGCATACGGTGCCTGAGTCTTGAAGTCCAGTAGCGATCGCAGACGTTGGTTCTCAGCGGCCGCCTCCGACAGATCCCGGATGTGGGCCTCGTCAGCGGCCAGGCGCGCGCCGAGTTCGTGCTTCTGTTCCTCCGCGTGACTCAGATCACGCAGCGCCTCCCAGGTGCCGCCGGTGGCGTCCACGAGACCCCTCAGGGAGCGCTCAAAAGGCGCCATCGCGCTCACAGCCCAACGCTTGGCGAGCGGCAGATTGCGATCGCGCGTGATCTCGACTGAAAGAAGCACCAGTTGTCCCACCAGCACCACCAGCAGAATGAAGAACGAGCGATGGCGGGAGATGAAAGCCTGAACCACCTCGGGCGTTTCAGGCGTGCGCGGCGGCACCGGACGCGCGAATTCCGGCGACCGGATCTCCAACAGGCTATCGCGGCCCACCTTCGAGCCTGCCAGGAACGCGGCCTTTCCCGGTCCAGCGTGGCCGGAGAAGCTACTCAATGGCAACTCTCCTCAGCAGGTTGAAGTCTGTCAACATACGCCCGGTGCCAAGCACGACCGAAGCCAGAGGATCTTCGGCGATGGAAACCGGCAGGCCCGTCTCTTCACGAATTCGCTTGTCGAGGTTCTTCAGCAAGGCGCCGCCGCCGGTGAGCAGAATGCCGCGGTCGGAGATGTCAGCTGAGAGCTCGGGCGGCGTTCGCTCGAGGGCCACGCGGATGGCATTGATGATGGTCGAGACGCACTCGGCCAGGGCGTCCCGGATCTCGGCGTCATCGATGGTAATCGTCTTGGGGATGCCTTCGAGCAGGTGGCGGCCTTTGATCTCCATGGTTAGCGGCTTCTCCAGCGGAAAGGCCGAGCCTAGCTCCATCTTGATCTGCTCGGCCGTGCGCTCGCCGATCAGGAGATTGTAACGCCGTTTGAGGTAAGCCGTAACCGCTTCGTCCATCTCGTTGCCAGCCACGCGCACGGAACGACTATAGACGATGCCGGAGAGCGAGATTACTGCGATGTCCGTTGTGCCGCCGCCGATGTCCACAATCATGGAGCCCGAAGGTTCCGTGATGGGAAGCCCGGCGCCGATGGCGGCCATCATGGCCTGCTCCACCAGGAACACTTCGCTGGCCTTGGCGCGCATGGCGGAGTCCTGCACGGCGCGCTTCTCCACTTGCGTGATCTCGGAAGGCACGCCGATGACGATGCGAGGGTGGACAAACATCTTGCGGTTGTGCGCCTTCTGGATGAAGTAGTTGAGCATCTTCTCCGTGACCTTGAAGTCGGCGATGACGCCGTCCTTCAGGGGGCGGATGGCCACGATGTTGCCGGGCGTCCGGCCCAGCATCTCCTTGGCCTCGCGACCCACTGCCTCCACGTCTCCGTTCACCTTGTTGATGGCTACGATCGAAGGCTCGTTCACCACGATGCCTTTGCCCCGAGCGTACACCAGCGTATTGGCGGTCCCGAGGTCGATCGCCAAGTCCGAGGAGAACATGCTAAAGACAGACCTGAAGTTGACGCCCAAAGTAAACTCCGTTTGGTAAAGAGGAAACCCTCATTCTTGACCAAGCACCGCAGCGGGTCAAGACTTATCCGAACGGTTTCGATAGGCTATCCGAAGGGATACCCCAAGACGTGCCGGTAAGCAGCCTGGGCCGTATCTGTTCCGCAAGAGCCGGCCTGGTTTCGATTTGTCGTCGTGTGGGCTCCCACCCCGGAAACACCTGACAACCCTCTTGCTGCCGGGGCAATTGGCCCAGGCCGGCCCTGGGCCAAGCCCCAATCTGGACTGCCCCGTCAGCCGAATGGCCCGGAGTCCTAGGAGAGGCCTCGCGACTTTCATTTCCGCTCCATCTGATTACAGCCCTTTCACTTACTTGGACTCGCCCAGTGCTCCCGAACGTTGAGTTGCTACTCTGACGGCCCTGCGCAGAGGTTGGACTCAGCGAGCACCGGCGGGTTCGCGGCCTGGATCTTACCTCCTGGTCGACAGACGCGGCCACGCCAGCGTCTGCGTCCAGGACCTGGCTTGGTATAAGACCGAATGGTAAATCAGATGCAGTAACTCTTTCCCTGAAGGGTGCTAAATGACCCGATTAGGATTCCCTTAGGTTGGGAACCGTTTGAGGCTAGTAGCTGTCAACTTGTTGAAAAGCTGCGACTTTGCCGTTTCAATTGCAATTGAATCGCGCCAGCTTGATCGAAGCGTTGACGCCGTTACAATCGGGTGTGTTATACTGAGGTCTACTGGAACATTAACCCTTTCAGCTTTAGAATCAGTGGAAGGACGCGGGCCAGTGCAAGAATGGGCCCGACGCCGGTTCGCCGCCTTCAATGCCAAGATGAAGAAGAGGGCGAGCCGACCGATTTCCAGGCATAGATTCCTAATGGCCACAAAGTGGCCATACAAGGGGAGGAAAAATTGAAAGCTTCGCGAATTGTCCTTTTCTGCACAGTGATTGCGCTGACGCCGCTTGCAATGCGTGCGGATACAATTGCTTACCAAGTCGTCCAAAACGGTACGCCCGCCTTGGTACTGCTGGATCCCGCGGCATTTGCCAGCGGTTCGGTCCCTGACCCGAGCATATTGGTCCGCCGTCTCAAACGGGGAAGCATTCCATTCACGGGCTACACGTTCACATTCGATGCGGCTACGGGCGCCGGTCTATTCGACTATTACAATGGAAACGCTTTCTTCCTGTCCGCCTTGACGGTCATCATTAGTCCAGGAGGGCCTGCCTTGGACGCGGAGGCGATGTTTGCCTGCGGCGTCGACAGCCAACTTGCGGTGGTACCCTTCTCCGACTGTAGCTTTGCTGAGTTCGGATCGGATGCCTCCGCGACTGAAGTCGCTTTCTTCGGTTCTCCAGGCCTGCCACCATACAGCCACTTCGCGATCGTGCTCGACGGCTTTCCCAGCAATGCAAACGTCATTGTCAATGCAGTCCCCGGGGCGCCAGCTCCAGAGCCAGGCGCTTGGATTCTGCTTCTAACCGGCCTGATGATCCTCGCCGGAGTTCGCTGGGGGCGGGCCGCCGCTCACCGAGGCCTTAGTTCGACTGGCTCGCGAATTCACGCATCAACTTGCTGAACTGAGGAAGGCCGCGAAGGCTGCTGAGCTCGGGGTCACTGGCAGCTCGCTGGACAGAGTAGCCCTTGAGGAACGCCTGACGAATACCCTGCAATGCTTCCTGGGGCTGGCCGGCGAGCGCCCGAACGACAGCGTCCGCATAAATCAGCTCCGCGCTGGCTGGATTCAGTGCACGGGCCCGCCGGATTAGAATAGCCGCCTGGCCAGCATCACCTCTCTTGGCGTAGTAAAGAGCGAGATCGCCCATGACCTCCGGGTCGCGAGCATTCACCTGCAGCTCCTGGTTGGCCAACCCGATCGCCCGGTCGTAGGTGGCCGCCGCCTTGTCCTTCTGTCCGGACCAACGGTAGGCATCGGCAAGGTTTCCCACTGCCGTGGCCTCATCAGGCTTCATCTCTACGGCTTTTTCAAACATGCTCACGGCTTCGGCATAGCGCTGCAGGTAGAAGTAGGCTAAGCCGAGGTTGGAATAGGCGTAGGAACTGGGACGGACCTCAAGCGCCTTCTGAAACTGATCGATGGCTTTGTTCCACTGGCCGGCCTGGCAGTAGGCCGCACCCACACTGTTGTAACCGGCGACGTTGTCGGGTTCGAGTTCGGTCAGCCGTTGATAAGCGCTCAAGGCCTTTTCGTTCTCTTCCATATCAAGATAGGCGTCGCCCAGCATTTGGTAGTTGTCCGGGAAGTATGGACTCAGCTTGATCGCTTTCTGGTACGCCGCGATGGCTTCGGCTTTACGGCCGGCAGCCAGATACGTGCTGCCCAGGCGGCGGTAGCCTTCATCGGAGTTGGGATCGATCTGCAAGGCGTGTTCGATCTCAGCCGCGGCCTGGTCGGGATGGCCGGTTGCGTAATAAACGCTGCCCAGCGCGAAATGGGCCTCAGCCAAGCGCGGGTTCAAGTGAACGGCTTGCTGGGCGGCGTGGAGCGCTTTCTCAGCCCAGAAATTCTCCTCCTTCTGCCCGTACATCTCCAGGCTGGCGTCGGACATTCCGGCCCATGCCAGAGCGAATTTCGGGTCCTGCTTCAAGGCTTGTCCGTAGAGGTCGATGGCCTTGGAAATGTCACTTGCGTCTCTGAAATTGCGAAGCGCGTCCCGTCCGCGGAGGTAAAGGTCATAGGCGTCCACGCTTCCAGTAGGGGGCGCGCTGATCGAAGCGATTTCCCCGGGGCTCGCTGTCAGGCCCAATGCGGAGACGAGTTGCCGGAAGGCCCGGTCCTCAATAGTCAGCAATTCCGTCCGTGACCCTGAGAACTCTTGCGTCCAAAGCAGCCTGGCGGCCGTCAAGTCTCGCAACGTGACCACCACCCGGATTTGATCACCTGCTCCCTGGACGACACCCGTTATGGCGAGATTGGCGCCGAGTTTCTTCCCAACCTGATCGATCGATTTCTGCCCGTCGACTCTTTCCATATCGGTGGCCGGAATAATCCGAAGCCCGTTCAACTGGAAGAGCTTCGCCGAAAGCGCCTCGGCGAAGCCTTCGGCGATGTAATGGAAAGCGGCCGACTCGCCCAGCGCCCGAAAGGGAGCTACGACGATCACCTTGGTTGAAGGCAACCCGGCCGGCTCTTGGGTTCGGGTGGCCGTGACCGAGGCAGGGCGGAAAAGGCGATGGCGCAGGGACGGGACGGCGAGAACGAGCGTGGCTACGAGCAACAAGGCGGCTGCCGCCACCCCGGCCCGATTCCGGGGGAAAGGGCTGTTGATTGAGACGCGCTCGGAGGATGCGCTTCGCGCCCCCAGATCTTCGCTGATATCCCGCGCCTGTTGGTATCGCCGCGCCGGGTCCTTCTCCAGGCAGCGTTCCACGACTGGCCGCAGCGCGCCGGGTATGCGCGGTGGAAGCGTAACCTTCGAGTCCATCATGATCGCCATGCTTAGCTCGAAGGCCGTATCTCCCTTAAATGGCAACTCGCCAGTCGTCATCTCGTGAATGACGACCCCTAGCGACCACAGATCGGTGCTGATACTGGCTGGTTTGCCTCGCAAGAGCTCCGGTGCCATATAGGGGATCGTGCCGGCGATGGAGCCTAACTCTCTCAGGGATGTCCGGGAAATCGCCGCCTGCGTCAACTCCGACGATAAAAGCTGCTGAGCCAAACCAAAGTCCAGCACCTTGACGCGTCCTTCCGGGGTAAGCATGACGTTGGCACTCTTGATATCCCGGTGAATCACGCCCCTTTGATGCGCATGCTCCAGGGCGTCCGCGATTTGGGTGGCATAGCCCACCACGGAGTCAGCGGGCAGTCCGGTGGGCGGCACCCTCAAGCTTAAGAGGTCTCCCTCGACGTACTCCATGGAGATATACGGCTGGCCATCGTACTCGCCGGCTTCGTAGATGGTGCAGATGTTGGGGTGATTCAAGGACGACGCGGTGCGGGCCTCGGCGAGCAGCAACCCCCACGCTGAGGGGTTGTCGTGGAACTGCTTGTGAAGCAGCTTGAGCGCCACCGGCCGGCCAAGCCTGAGGTCTCGAGCGCGGTAGACGACGCCCATCCCCCCCTGGCCTAACCAGTGCTCGACCCGATAGCGATCCAATACGTCGCCGCGGGCCAAATTACCAATAACCATGCTGGGGCGATAGTAATCCTTGATTTTAGGTTGAGTCAACGATAACTATAATTCAATCGCTAACCACAACGTCATATATCTGGCAAATAGGCTTCTCCCCAGGAGAAGGTCCCATCAGAAATCGAAGAACCCGGCGCCGCAATCACCGTTCGCCCCACTTCAACTTCTGCCGCAGCACTTCAAAATAGCTCTTGTTCGAAGGCTGGACGATCTCCACCACCGCGGCGGACTTGCGGATGCGGACGCGGTCGTCGCTGTGCATTTCGACCCCTACCTGTCCATCGACGGTGAGATAGACGGATTCCGTCTCGCTCTTCACGGCCACTTCGATGGTGACGTTGTCCCGCAGCACGATGGGCCGGTTGGTAAGGGTGTGGGCGCAGATGGGCGTGATGATGAAGGCGCGGACGCTCGGCGCCACCACAGGCCCACCCGCGGCCAGCGAATACGCCGTGGAGCCGGTGGGGGTGGAGACGATCAGTCCGTCGGCCTTGTAGGTGGAAATGAACTGCCCGTCCACCCGGACGTCGAAATCGAGCACGCGCGCCAAGGCGCCTTTGTTGAGCACCACGTCATTCAAAGCCACGAACAGGCAGGCCCGCTGTTTGCCGCGCAGGACCTCCGCTTCCATCTGCACGCGCCGCTCGGTGCTGAAGTAGCCGTCGAGCACGGCCTGAAGAGCCGGGTAAAGCTCGTCGCGGGTTACCACGGTGAGGAAGCCGAGCCCGCCGAGATTCACGGCCAGGATGGGCACCGGCTTTCCGTCGAGCGCGCGGGCAGTGGCCAAAAAGGTCCCGTCCCCACCGAAAACGATGGCCAAGTCGATGCGCGAAGCGAGCTCGGTGCGGGCGATGCCCGCCTCCCCGGTGCTGAGGTTGGCCGCCGTTTCCTGGTCGATGAAGACCTGGAGACCACGCGTCTGGAGCCAGGCCATCACCGGCGGCACCAGTTCCCGTACTTCGGTCTTGTGAGGTTTCGAGGTGATCCCGACGCGCTTGAT
>DATDGR010000273.1:0-2364 GCA_036521995.1 Terriglobia bacterium
CGCCGGCCGCGTCGATGAAGGCGAGCACTTCCTGTGCAACTCCGGCATCGTTGCGGATATCGGTTGTCTCAGAGAACCATCGTCGTAGGTCGGTGCAGTCGCCATCCTCCCCCGGGACAATGCCGACCGTGAGCTTGGAGGCAGTGGTATCGTCCAGGCCGTAAAACGCGACGGTCGCGACCGGAAAACCGCGAAATCCTCTCTTCGCTCTCTTGCTTAACCGCTTGCGGGCACGCGCCGAGATCATTTTGTCGTTGTTGCGAGTCCAGGATCAGGTGTCAATGCGTCCAACCAACAGGATGTCACCGCCTCGGTCATTCGGGGGGTCACCACACGATTTATTCAAAATCGTACGCTACTCCGTCCGGAGACGCCACGGCGTGGTTGCACGAGCAGGGGCCGGGTCCTCGTTCCGGTCATATGTTGTGAGAGCTGCAAACCATCGAAAAGAGGCGAGGGAGGAGTCCGGAAGTCTTAATGCCCCGGGTTGCAGACGTGTACAGGGTTCCCGTCACCCAGACCGAGCGGGTTCTCGGCAAAGCCTGAGCGCGATTCGGCCCCCGGCCGCAGACGACCGAGCCGCCAACGGCGATTCGCTCTACCTGGCGGATCCGACGTTCTAGTCACCCTTGCGATCCTCCCCTGTAAATCGAGTCCCTTACTTCCGCGCCGCGGATTTCTTTGGTGGTGCAGTCTTTTTCCGGGGAGCCGCCTTCGGAGGTGGATTTAGGGCATCTTTGGCGGCCTTGCCGGCGTGGAACCGCACCGCCTTGCTGGCCGCAATTGCGATGATCTCGCCGGTTCGTGGGTTCCGCCCCTGGCGGGCGGGACGCGCCGCCACATCAAAAATGCCGAAGCCGGAGACACGGACCGCCTCGCCGGCCGAGAGGGCATCGAGAATGGTATTTACCACGGCCGTCACCGCCTGGCCCGCCGCTGCTTGGTCTAGCTCAGTTGCCTGAGCGACTTTCTCGATCAGTTCGGATTGGTTCATCTCGGGCTCCCAGCTCTTAGCTCCGCTCTTATGAGACCACGATTCCAGCACGAGCCCGCCTAAATTTCATGTTCTCGATGCAGTTCACCGCTTTGTCAAAATTCGCTCCGTCGCAGGCGGCGCTCGATACCGTGCCGCTTTCCACGATAGCTGATCCTTTTGAGCAGCTCGAGCGAGGCTGCGCGCGCCGTCAATCAAAACGAAATGTCGCCCGACGAGCTCGCCGAACGCATGGAGCAGCGGCTTGAACAGGAACGGGCGGCGCAGCCGCCGGCGGCAGAAATCGCCGGCCGCCCCCGAAACCCGATACTCGCGCTGGGCGGCGAGGCGTCGCCGGCGCCCGGCGGCGGCCAGCGAGGTCGAGGGCAGCGCTAGAAATCGCCGCAGAGGCCCCAAGAGTGCAGGAAGGAAATATGCGGGGGGATGTGTCCCCGAGGGCGATCACGCCATCAGGTGGCGGCGGGCGCGGCCCCGGCCATATAGATTACGCAAATGGGGGATTAACTAACCCCTAAGAGTTAGGTAAAACTTACAGAAAATTTACATTAGCGAAATACGCCAAAAAAACGGTGAAAATGTGTTGACGGCTGATAGCCACCTGATATTCCATGGTGAGGGGCAGGTGCTTCAGCCTGTTCCTTGGAAACTAAACGAGATGGGAGGACAACATGCTTCAAAAGCACAATATCTTGCATGACTTACCCAAGAGGTATTTGTGGTGCTCGGCTCTGGCTGCGGCGGGCCTGTTGCTGGCCGGAAACCCGTCGTGGGCCCGCTCGGCCCGCTCGCCGGAACTCCCGGTCCTGTTCCAGGAGTCCGTCCCGATCCCGGTGGATCCCGCGAACACGACCGGCGGTTTGTTTTCCTTTGACATCAGTTTCGTCGATCAAAAGACCCAGAGGTACTATCTCGCCGACCGCTCCAACGAGGCGATCGATGTCGTCAATGCCAAGACCGACACCTTCGTCAAACAGATTTCCGCCAGCCCGGCATTTGCCGGGGCTTCTCCCGGTGGGGCAGAGCTCTCCGGCCCCAATGGAGTTTTGACCGCCAACGGCTGCATCATCGCCACCGACGCCGGTAATCGCGTGGTCTCGTTTACCGCCGGGGGCACCCAGGTCACTGACCTCCACATCACCAAAGATGTAGGGCGTGCAGATGAGCTGGCATTCGATCCCAAAGACAACCTGCTGCTGGTCATAACCCCTGTCCCCAACGGCTCGTCCAATCCGCCTTCGCCGTTTGGCGCCTTGATATCGGTGAGTAAGACGGGCTGCGTCCTCACCCTCGGCAAGACCATCCCGTTTCCATTCGCCACCAACGGCGCCGAGCAGCCGGTGTGGGATCCGGGTACGCAGCGGTTCTTCGTT
>DATDGR010000274.1:0-4658 GCA_036521995.1 Terriglobia bacterium
CGCCGCCGAGGCAAACTATTCTTCCGGCTTGTCCAGCAGGCGGTGGCCGTAGAACCAGCCACTTACGCATCCATCGTTCGAAACACCGAGGCGAAACCACAACCGGTAGGGGTTACCTGAGTCAAGTGGATACCCAGATTCGGTGATTTGATAAACGGAAGACACTTACCGAGGCATGATGCGAGCCCAATATCACTTTCGGAAATCTCCGCACGGACTATGTGCATGGGATGTGCGCCGTCTTGTCGGGTTGTCACGAGCCTTTCCTCGCGAGCGCGTTCCTTTATCGGAGATTATTGAGCTTGATGAACCGCATTGGGCAAATGAGAGCGCCCGGCAACTGACCTGTCGCGAAATCGTAGGCCATGCGCGCCTAATGCTCGATTGTGATCTTGCCTTCCCCATCATACTTTTCAAAGATGGTCGCGTGATGGATGGAATGCACCGCGTCTGCAAGGCTCTTTTGAACGGACTCAGTGAAATTGAAGCGGTGCGCTTTGTTGAAGACCCCGAGCCGGACTACGTCGGCGTCCACCCCGACGATCTACCCTACCAGGATTGAGGCTGGCTGGCCCAGACATCATATCTGCTGCTCAGACCTTGGTCCATTGAGCTCGCAGGGTGAAGCTCTCCTCGAACGATACTGCAAAAAGCCCATTCCAAGCTGACGGCCCGTCGAAAACGCTCCCGCCTGTCATTCAAGAAGCCCCCTGCGGGAATGACATTGGAGGCGAGGGAATCGCCAAACTGCCCCACTAGGTAACTCAGCTGGCCTTTGACTTTCTGATTTTATCCATGCTGTACAAAAATGAGGAGGTCCGATTAGGTGATGGGAGCGGGCAAACCTAACTCGGGGATCTGGTCTGGCGGCGGGGGAAACCTCGCAAGGCCGAAAATGGGCCGGCGGGCGTGGAGGCTAGGGAGGCTAGCCCTAGCCCACTGGAGTAGGCCTAATCGGTGCCGTGACCAGGGTTTGGACTCTGAGAGCCGGGTCCAAACAAATAGCCACCCCCCATTAAATTAAAAAACAAACCCAAGAAGTCGTTTATAATGAACAAAGTGCTCAAAGACAAAGCCAAAACAAACCCAAGCCCAACTCAGAAAATCAGGCTGCCGTACTAATGCTGTATTATCAATGGTTTATAGTGGAACGGAGCCCCATTTAGCACTTGGTTGAAAAATCGTCTCCAACCGTGTCATTCCGAGCGCAGCGAGGAATCTCGCTCTGAGAAGACAAGCAATGCAAGATTCCTCGTCGCCAACGGCTCCTCGGAATGACAGACGGGCACCGGACAGGTCGGTTTACCAATGGACAGATAGAACTCTGTTTAATATACTAACTGCAGAGTGGCAAACGAGATCTCGGTTTTGATCGTCGATCGCGACCCACAGACCCGTGCTCTGTTGATGGAAGCCGTCGAAAGGCTTGGGTGGAGCGCAAGAACCGCTGATTCCGGAGTGCGGGCCGTGGACCTTCTGGGGGGCCATGAGATCAGCATTCTTATCGCGGACCTGGATGCGGCGGGACTGGACGGCCTGGAAGTGGTGCGGCGAGCTCGGCGGGATCACCGTGATATGGACGTGGTGATGATCGCAAGCTCGGCGACTATGCCCAAGGCCGCCGAAGCGGTCCGGATGGGAATACCTGACTTCTTGGTCCGGCCTTTTGGAGCCGCCGAGGTAAAGCGGGTGCTGAATAGGCTCGCCGAAAAGCGGCCAACTTCGGAAACAGAACCCGGGCTCTCCCCGGAGGCGGAACGCGCGCTGCACACGCTGGTGGGCGATTCGCCCGCGATGCAGAAGGTGCGGGAAGCTGTACTGAAGGCTGCTGAGAAGCGCTTCCCGGTTTTGATTCTCGGTGAGAGTGGGACCGGCAAGGAGCTGGTGGCGCGGGCCATTCACTCCTGCGGCCGGTGGCGGAATGAGCCGTTCGTTCCGGTTGACTGCGGGGCCCTGGCGCCGACGCTGATCGAAAGCGAGCTGTTCGGGCACGTGCGGGGCGCCTTCACCGGAGCCACCCAGTCCCGTGCCGGGCTGATGGTGGAAGCCGGCCGTGGCACGCTGCTGCTAGACGAAATCGGGGAGCTTCCGGTGGAGCTGCAGGCGAAGCTGCTGCGCGCCATTCAGGAGCGGGAGGTTCGCCCGGTAGGGTCCAATGAACGCGTGCCGCTGGAGGCTCGCATCATGGCCGCCAGCAACATCAACATGAAGGAGGCGATCCGCGAGGGGACCTTCCGCCAGGATCTCTACTACCGTCTGAACGTGCTGACCATTCGCATTCCACCCCTGCGTCAGCGCAAGGGCGACATTCTCGCCCTGGTGCACCACTTTCTGGCGCAATACGGAGCCGCGGAGGGCGTCGCGGACTTCTCACCGGAGTTCATGAATCGCCTCATGCAGTATGATTGGCACGGCAACGTCCGCGAGTTGGAGAACTCCATCCAGCGTGCGGTGGCGCTGAGCTCGGGTGTCCGGCTCGAGCTCAAAGACCTGCCTTCAACGCTCGTTTACGTCACTGAAAGCCGCTCCGGCACGCGCGACAGCGCTCGGCTCCAGGATCTGGAGCGCAAAGCGATCAAGGAGGCGCTCGAAGCTGTGAGCGGTGATCGCGTACGGGCGGCCAAGCTGCTCGGAATCGGCAAGACTACCATCTACCGCAAGCTTAAAGAGTACGGTCTCGAAGAAGAGCTGGGTCCGGTACCTCCCACCACTCAATGACGCGCGTCCTTCGGCCGGCGGTTGACAGTCAAAGCCCAAACCATTGAAAGTAAACCACTGGCGAAAGCGGAGCACTGGTTGCGCCCGGTGACGGCACGCCGCCATCGTGCCTAGCGGAGCCGCGACCACGCCAGATCGGGATGTCCACCATCGCCCTCGACGCCACCTATAGTATCGACCCCGAGCCGACGGGAATCTCCGTTTACTCACGGCGCCTCGTTGAATCGTTGCTGGACCTCGACGCGCGCCACCGATTCCTGGTCTGCTATCGCTTGTCGCGCTGGAGGCGCCGTCAAGCCTTTATGCGTCCCTCGGCCAAGCGGCGATTCGGGGTGCGCCTCTTTCAGGAGCGGCTCACCTTCTGGCTTCCCTGGCAGGCGGAACTTTTTCATAGCCTGGCGCAGCGTCCGCCGGCTTTCCGTTTCCCCAAAGAGGTGGTTACAGTCTTCGACGTCTTCCCGATCACCGGAACGGACTACTCGACGGCGGATTTTCGTCGCAAGTTTTCGGCACTGCTGGTTGAGGCCGTGGGGCGCGCAGCCCGGGTGATTACGGCTTCGCAATACACGGCGCGCCAGTTAAAGCAGCATTGCGGGGTGCAGGCGGCTAAGATCCGCGTGATCCCGGTTGGCGTTGACATTCCATCGCCGCCGCCCACTCCGGAAGAGCGCCGGGCCGAACGTGAGCGCTGGGTGGGCCCGGGAAACGAGCTGGTGTTAGTGGTGGGAGCGATCCAGAATCGCAAGAACACGCTGGGCGCCGTGCGGGTGGCCGCGATGCTGCCGGCTCAGTACCGGCTGGTACTCGCGGGGGGAAACGGCTACGGCAGCGAAGCCGTGCACGAATTTGTCCGGCGGGAGCGGCTGGCGCAGCGAGTGCTGACACTCGGGTACGTCCCGGCCCCCCAGCTCGCGAGCCTCTACCGCGCGGCGAGCGTCTTCCTTTTTCCTTCGTTTGAAGAGGGCTTTGGTATCCCAGTGCTTGAGGCCATGGCTCGCGGCGTTCCGGTGGTGGCAGCGGGAACTTCATCACTGCCGGAGGTGGGCGGGGATGCGGTGCTATACGCCAACCCGCATTCCTTGGACGAGATCGGCGCCCGAGTCAGGCAGATTGTCGAGGATCCCGGCTTGCAGTCCGATCTCGGGCAGCGGGGCCTCGTCCGTGCGCGTCAGTTCACTTGGCGGCGCACGGCGGAGGAGACCCTGGCCGCCTATGATGAACTATTGGGGTCCGTCAGGAAATAGCCCTAATTCCTCATTGACCGCCAACCGGCCACCGCTGCAATAATGAGCTGCAAGGGCATGAGAACCTCGGTCGACCCTTCACTTCTCGCGGAGAGAGCTTTTCCAGGGTCTTGTGGTGTTATTCATGAAAGGAACGGGCGTCCGGCCGGAGGTCAAACGTGCCGATCGAAAGAATTAGGGCCACGGCACATAGGAGGATCACCGGGGAAGGTGAACGCCTAGGAGTTGCGCCGCGGCCCTACAAGAGGGCTGCACGGAAAGCCGAAGTCGGAGTGGGCGCCGCAGCGCGATCAATCTCCGAAACCCCGGTCCCGCGTCGCTCAGCCCCCGAAACCACCTGGGGTATTGTTAGCGCCTAGCGTGGTAGCGATTCACAGCCGCCACGCTTGCCTCTCCCGGGGGCACGCGTATGACCATTGGATGGGAGTTGCGCAGCGGTCGTAAGTCCTTCTGCCTGAGCGTGGCGACCCTTCTGGATTGCAGGGTGGAGGGAGAATCTCTATCCGAAAGTATGCCGACTAACTTTTTGGATAGTAAGCCTTGCCGATACGAGGCCCCTGTCACGCAATTTAAGAATGTTACTTTCGCCCTATCGTCCTGCAATTTGGAAATGTTACCCGTAGCCGTAGGCGCTGTGCGAAATGTGGAAATCCGGCGCTTTGGCTTTTGGGCCGGATTTCCAAGGGCGGAGGGAAG